>NZ_JADPRX010000003.1:0-193331 GCF_017347125.1 Sporosarcina sp. E16_3 | reverse complement strand
GCCGCGTCTAGATCGTGTTTGTTTGTGAAGTGTGCGTACTCAGAAAGGTAAGTTGTCATAAAGAATATCCCCTTTATTTTTTATATAGATGAGAATTGCGATTTAGGGGACAACTTTGTAAAAAAAGTTTTTGTGATTTTATCAGAACATGGTAAGCAAATAAAAAGAAACTAATAGAATCCACTGATATAGTGGAATCATCATGGTTTTTTACATGCGCTGGCACCAATCACTAGTGATACAATAAATAGAATATAACCCATAAAGGTGAGGGGGATTTCATGTTCCTAGATAAACTAAAAAACCAGTTAAATGAAAATCAGTCCCTGTTTATAGGGGAGGAAACAGCTTTTCGTTCGGCAGTTTTAATACCACTAGTTCAAGTGGATGAAGAGTTGCATATCCTTTTCGAAGTACGTTCATTCACCATGAGAAAACAGCCGGGTGATATTAGTTTTCCAGGTGGCCGAATCGACTCCACAGACCCATCCCCAGTGGCAGCCGCTTTACGAGAAACACATGAAGAATTAGGTGTCGACCCAAAAACGGTTTCGATTGTAGGGGAATTAAGCCCTTATATTGCCTCCTCTTCATTTGTAATCTATCCGTTTGTAGCAACTATTGATTACGATCAAATTATCCATTCGTATAACAAAGAAGAAGTTGAAGAGGTATTTACAATACCTCTAAAATGGCTTTTGAATTATGAGCCTTATATGCATGTAGTATCCGTTGAACCAGTGCCTTCGCCAAACTTTCCTTATGAAAAGATAATGAATGGTGCTCAGTATCAATGGAGAGCCCGTTCAATGGAAGAATGGTTTTTTGATTATGAAAAGTATACAATTTGGGGTTTAACAGCTAGGATTTTGAAACATTTTATAGAAATTATAAGATAAGTGATACTCGTAATCTTGAAAAGCGTTGATTATGAAAATTAATAAACCTCATTTAGTACCATTACGGAGAACCGTATCAGGTATAAATGAGGTTTTTTTAGATAAGCAAAAAGCTGAAAATGAACAAGTCATGAATAGACCCTTGATTAATTTTGGCATTTATAAGGAAAATCAGCATCCGTTACATTAATAAAGCCTTTTTAATTAAAAATGAAAGGGAAAGTAAATGTAACGAAAGCCGCCCAAAATAAGTAGACTGGCAAATACTTAGTAACCGCATCTTGGATGGGGGAAGGTCCGGTCTTGTTTTGTAGAAAACGCATATAGGAGACCATAATCCAAATAAGATTTCCCCAGATAAGTATGTTTACACCTAAAACAGCGAGTCTGTTTGGTGTAATCCCATAAGAAGAAAGTCTGAATACAATGGCTGACAAAGCCACACTGTCAATGATAAGAGCAAGAACAATTAGGGCGAAATTAACATAATCGGAAATGTTCTTTTTCCTGTCTGTGCTACTTTCCGTAATTGAAAATATAGTAACGGCCAAGACACCAAGGAGTATTCCGTTAAATGCTATCAGGAAATTTCTGTCCAAGAATGGGTTTTTTTCGACCCAAATTACCGTAATAAGATAGACCAACAAAGTGGCCAGGACAAGAGGACTAAAAATTTTAGCTATATATGGTGTAATGTTCTTAGCAAGTTTAAGATTCATTGACACCAGGTAGGTAGCCACAACTGCGAGCGCGGCAGCACCGAATAACACAATGTTTCTGAAATAGAAATCTGCTATATCCAAATCGACAAAGCTAAATAATTGCATAGTTAATGCTGCTAACAGCATTCCACTAATGGCCATGCTGGCGTAGAGTATGCAAAGTTCCAAATTGAATTTAAGATAGGCTAATCTCGTGCTGCCTATTGAATATTCATTTCCTGCAAATGCAAACCCTATCAATCCCCATAGGAATATGGGAAGGTGTAAATAAACAAGGATAGTACTGTCATTATTATTTAATGGCAGCATATTAAGATACAAAACTGATATTAGGAACAACGATGCAAGTGTGTAAAGAACCTTTTTTTGAGGTTTATTTTTGTATACAAAATAGACGCCAATAAAGGGGAGAATCCCAAAAGCAAGGTTAATTGGGGCAATTACTTGCTGTTCGACAAAATGGAAAATGATCCTAGTGCTAATCCCGGCCAGAATGGCTAAAAAGCCCATAAATAAGAAACCTTTTTGAAGCAAGGAAGCTTTTTCTGTATGTGCCGCCTCCTTGAAATTCAATCTCTCATACCAAACAGCAAGAACCTTCGAATCAGGATTTTGTTCCCATGCGTATGAGAATGACTTTTTAAAGGCTTTGGGGTCATCTCTAAACATTCTCTCTAGCTCATGGGGGTTAAAGATATTTTTAATAATCAAGTTGTTACTGTTCACGCTTATACCTCCCCTACTAGTTGTCATATACTTTTAAATGTCTTCATCACTTTTGCATTCTAAAACATCCCCAGGCTGACATTCTAAAGCCTTACAAATCGCATCTAGAGCCGATAATCAAATCAAACTCTGGATGCAATTTAGCTGCAATATTACCAAACTCAGGTACCCAAAAGATACATAAAGCTAGAACTGGAAATCCCATGAGAACAACAGCTAACTATAAAAATAGTGTTTTCTGGTTTCATGAAGAGCATCCCTTGTAAGTATTGTTTAATAAATGTTACCACTGTATTTATCGATTTACAATACATTTGTATTGATTATTATAAAGGTTTTGTTGTTAATGAGTAAAGAAGGGGAAATAAAAGCATTCCTCTTTACAGAGAAATGCTCTATATGGTGTATCTCTTGAGCCGCAAATGAGGTTTTTTAAGTCTTATTTCGAAGATGCCGATCACCTCATTACTTTCCTATTTCTAATTTAAACAAAAAGGACTGTAATCAAGCTCGGATTTCATCGAGTTTGATTACAGTCTTATGCTAGCAAAAATGGTATCCCCATTTTTTTGTGAAGCTTAGACATTTATTTCTCTATCTTTATTCTCGTTAATTCCTTTTTAGTAATCTACAAAAGATTATTCTGTGGGTCTGTAAATGCAATTAGTTTCACGCTTAAATTATGCAAACGTAACCTTTTAAGCGTTAATAATGCTCTCTAATTCGGAAAAGGCGGTACAGATGGAACCTATGCGGAAAATTACTGAGCAGAAGTATTAGTCTATATTTATAGAGGACATTCACTATTAACATGATATCTTCCTATTGGTACCACAAAAGGGGAGCCCGAAATGGGGTCTTTTATCACAGAGCAACGAAGCCCGAAAACGTCTTTGATCAATTCACTTGTAATGATCTTTGAAGGCTTGCCTTCCGCAGTTAGCTTTCCTTGACGAAGGGCAAAGATATGGTCTGCGTAACGTGCGGCCAAGTTGATATCATGGAGGACCATTACAATCGTTGTTCCGCGTTTTCGGTTAAGGTCAGTCAGCAGGTCAAGAATTTCAACTTGATACGTAATATCCAAAAAAGTCGTTGGTTCATCGAGAAATAAAATATCGGTCTGCTGCGCCAACGCCATTGCAATCCAGACACGCTGTCTTTGTCCGCCAGATAACTCATCAATGTTCCGGTTTGCAAATTCGGTAATGTTCATAATGTCCATCGCTTCGGCAACGGCTTCATAATCCTTTTTTGTCCAACCGGAGAACATGGATTGGTGAGGGTACCTTCCCCGTCCAACCAAATCCGAGACTGATATTCCTTCTGGAACAATGGGGGATTGCGGAAGAAGCCCTAAAACGCGCGCCAATTGTTTCGGTGGAATTTTTCTGAGCGGTTTTCCGTCTAGTGTAATTTCTCCGGATGTAGGTTTGATAAGTCTCGCCAATGTTTTAAGAAGCGTAGACTTTCCGCAGCCGTTTGCACCAATAATGACGCTGATTTTATTGCTTGGGATCAAGAGGCTTATGCCATGGACAATGGTTTGATTATCATAGCCGGATTCGACCTGTTCAGCTTGTAAAATATGTTCCGGTTTCATTATAAATCTCCCTTGCGATTCATTCGGGTTAACAAGTAGATCAAGTAGGGAGCTCCTAGAATGCCTGTGATTACACCTACAGGGTATCTAGCAACGAATGCGAATTGACCAATAAGATCTGATGCTAAGACTAAAACGATGCCAACAAGACCTGCTGGAATAATGTTTGAAAACCCCACACCGACTAGTCTTTTTGCGATAGGTCCAGCAAGGAATGCGACAAATGCGATGGGTCCTGTTGTAGCGGTGGCTAACGCAATAATAAGTACAGAACTAATAATTAGTATAAGTCTTGTCTTGTCAGTATCGATTCCAAGTGAAGTGGCTGCCTGCTCGCCCAGTTCCAACATATCCAATCGTTTCCCGAGTAAGATAATGACGGGTGTGAAGATCAGAACTGTCAGCATGAGAGGGTAAAGATTCTCCATTTTAGCTCCATTTAGACTGCCACTTAGCCATCTCATTGCAGTAGGAATATCGTGTTTCTGACCAATAAGCAATAAATAGGAGATAACAGCGTTAAATATTGCTTGAATGCCAATCCCAATTAATATTAATCTACCAATTGAAAAAGAACTCCCTTTTGATAATTGAAAAATAACAATCACTGTAGCAAGTCCGCCAACAACAGAAGCAATCGAAATAACCATATTGCTTGCCTGAAGAACAATGATGCAAAAAACAGCGGCTGCACTTGAACCAGCCGTAATTCCGATGACATTGGGGTTTGCCAGAGGGTTTCGCAACATTGTCTGGAATACTGTACCGGCAACTCCGAAAGCGAATCCAGCAAAAATGCCTGCGACCATTCGTGGAAAACGGATGGTCCCCACTGCAAATGATGCGCCTTTTACTTGTTCGCCCAGGAGGACACGTACGACATCTTGAACGGGATAAATCGTGTTTCCTAGCATAAGCATTGCGAAGCAAAGTGCGGAAGCAATGATTGCTAGTAAGGAAGTCACGAGTATAAAGCGACGACGTCTCTTTGCTCTGCCTACTATAATAAGATTCATTGAGTCATTTCTCATAACGCACGCATCTTCGTTTTCATAGTTAGTAAGATTAAAATAGGAGCCCCAATAAATGCTGTCACTATACCAACTTCAAGCTCACCTGGACTGCCGATAAGCCTACCGCAGACATCTGATATCGTTAAAATAATTGCACCTGAAAGGGCTGCCATCGGGATAATATATCGTAAATCCGGACCAATAAGGAGTCGAATCACGTGGGTGGCCAATAAACCGATAAAGCCAATAGGACCTGCTAGTGCTGTTGCTGCACCACATAATAGGACACCGCCAAAAGCGGCAATAAGTCTAAGTGTGCCAGTTCGTACACCTAAACCTTTAGCAACTTCATCGCCTAATGCTAATGCATTCAGGGCTGGAGCCGAGAATAACGCTATTAGTATTCCTACAAGAAGAAAAGGAGTAAAAGTGGAGATCGTGCTCCAGTTTCCTGAACCCACACTGCCTACCTGCCAAAATCTAAATTGATCCATAACGTTTGTGCGGGGAATCATAATTGCAATTACGAGAGATGATAATGCTGCACTTGTAGCAGCACCCGCTAAAACGAGTTTAAGGGGCGTGGCACCGCCACTCCCCATAGACCCAATTCCGAATACAAAAATGGCAGTTATGATTGCTCCCGCTAGTGCAAGCCAAATGTATTGACTAGCAGTACTACTATTTAAAAAGGAAATTCCACAAACGACAAAGAGAGAAGCCCCTGTGTTTACTCCTAATATGCTAGGATCTGCAATAGGATTACGCGTGACTGATTGCATAAGAGCCCCGGAAACTCCTAATGCGGCACCACACATTAAACAAAATACAGTTCTAGCAATTCTTTGGCGTACAACATTTGCTCCATGGGACTGTACATCAGGATGGAATAAACCAGCCATTAGTTCATCCCATCCAACTGTACGCGAGCCAAAGGCAAGAGAAGCGAATACACATAAACCGAGTAAAATAATGGAGAGTACAAGGACTCTTATAAAGTTTTTCGGAATAAGTAACTGCTTATTTTCTGAAACGGATGTATTGATCATTTATTTTACCTTGTTAGCAGCTTCTGAAAGCAAATCTAAGTATTCATCAATTGAGTATTCAATTGCGAGCGGGTTTGGATTCCCAGCCGCTGCAAGTGGCGTGTTATCTCCAATAATTACAACAGAACCTCTTTGAACTGCTGGAATTTTTCCGAGAAGTGGATCAGCTTGCAGTGCTTTTAATGTATTGTCATCTCCGTATGATACGAAAAGATCAACATCATTGAGTATATCTGCATTTTCAGCACTTAATTCTAAATAGAAACTAGTTGGATCAGTAATTTGACTCGTAATACTTTCAGGGTATTCCATTCCTAACTCAGTAAGGAACTCACCACGAGGATCTGTTGGCGTGTAAATATAAAACTTAGATAAATCTGTAGCTGTTATGCTAACAAATGCAGCTTTTTTACCTTTAAAAACAGGGTATTCATTTGCTTTATCTTGAATTAATTTCTCTGTATCGGCAATCAGTTGCTTACCTTCCTTTTCCATTCCCATGCCCATTGAATTGAATGTAACTTGTTCACGCCATGAAGCTACCCAAGGGCTCTTTTGGTAGGCAACAACTGGAGCGATTTCACTTAATGTGTCATATTCTTCTTGCGTAATACCTGAGTATGCTGCAAGAATTACATCTGGGTTTGCATCTGAAATTGCCTCAAAATCAAGTCCGTCTGTATCCTGGAAAATAGCAGGTTTATCTCCACCGAGTTCCTTGAGTTTGTCTGCTGTCCAAGGTAATAGTCCGCTGTCATCCTGAACGCCGTAATTCGCCGCTGAAAAGCCTACAGGTATAACTCCGAGAGCGAGAGCAACGTCATGGTTTGCCCATGAGATCGTAGCAATGCGTTCAGGTTTCTCTTCAATTACAGTTTCGCCAAAAGCATGCTTGATTACTAGCGGGTATTCGGAAGTTGTTTCTTCCTTTTTTGTATCTGCTGTGCCAGTTGAAGTGGAAGTAGATTTATCAGCTGAACAGCCGAATAGCAGAACCATAGCTGAAATAAATAAAATACTTATTGAAATTTTTCGTTTTGCTTTCATTATTAAGCGCTCCTTTTAATTGATAATGATTATCAGTATCAATGATATATAATTAATTTCTGCTTGTCAATGAAAATTTTGTTTGGTTAATCGGCCACAGCTGGTGTAATGTACATATTTCAAAAAAGGGGTAGATAATCACGAATAATTCCATCATGATAAGAATCGATTCCAATATAGGATTGAGTCTTTTTTTATGAAGTAAATTGATAAAACGCCGCTTCGCACTATTACGGGGAGCCTTTTCAATACTAATTCCACCACTTATCTCTTACCTATAAACAGCCACGACGGAACAAACATATAACTATAATAAGAGGTAGTTCCCACAAGTATATTTGTGATAAGGGACTCCCTTTTTTGTCTAAGCATTGGTTAACCTATTTGCATGGTATATAGATCGATTTTGCTGGAAAGGAGGATATTTTTGTGAAGAATAAACGCGAAATCATGAGGATCATTCAGCAATTGGATTATCATATTGCAGATGATTTTGAGGCACAGGACCTAGACTTTAAGCAATGGAATTTTAGTGCTTTGGAGGAAAACATCAATAAAATGATTAAATACGCGGTTTGTATGGCGAATGGCGGCGGGGGCAGTGTTGTTTTCGGCGTGGCTGACAAAGTGCGGGGAATAGACAATGTTTTAATTGGGGTTCCATTTGATGTAGATATAAAAGAATTACAAAAAAGGGTATTTGAGAATACAAATCCACACATTATTCCTTCATTTGATGAGCTATTTTATAAAGATCATTCAATCCGGCTCTTAGTCATGAACGTTTTGCCGGAAACACCGCCTTATACAACAACGAATGGTACAGCGACCATTAGGCAAGGGAAACAGTGTCTGCCGTACAGGAGCGATTCATAGCGATAGTCTGACTTTATGAGGAGGTAAAGGTACCCTTCCCTATATATTCACTGTGATGATCTATTACCGTTATTATCTTATCGGTCAGTAAACACTACATTCAAAGAAACACTAGGGCGACTTGCTCTAGTGTTTTTTGTTACAAGTGGATTCTAACAATCTTCCGGCAAGCAAATAAATAATAGCGATCATGATTCTGCCCGAACGGTATCCGCGCACTTTCGTTCTTCAGTCAGATATAACGCGTATTTTTAAAGTCTGCACAACTAGTACATTCTTGGCGATGTACTTGGTTTACGACTTGAATAGCATGGAACTTGCCCAAACTCTTCTTTGCTTAAATTTAAACAATTCGGCCCCAATTAAAAATGAATATATTTAGATTATACTGGCAAGCATGATTGATAAGAACTAAACATACAGAACTGTTAGGAGGATCACGGAGTGGCAGATAAACCTACGGATAGAAACGAGAAAAGCGGTATGAGCCGCCGAGCGTTTATAAAGAATACAGGATTAGTTGCTGGAGGTGTGGTTGGGGGAGGCCTGTTTGGAGGCTTGTTTACCAACCAGTTACAAAAGAAAGCACCGGTAACCACACTTGAAAATACAAGTGGAGGCTTACAAGATGCACGGGTGTTTATCAATCGTGCCGAAGACTTCGATATTCTATCGGCCGCAACAGAACGTTTATTTCCCAAAGATGATTTAGGACCCGGCGCCATTGAACTAGGCATACCCTACTTTATTGACAAGCAACTAGCTGGCGAGTGGGGGATGAATTCTAAGGAATATATGAAGGGACCTTTTATTACAAATATCCAAGCGGCAGGCACCCATAACGTCAAACGGGATCAGGATACACAGGGACCGAATGCAGCAACGCAAGTACCTACACCTACACCACGGTACCAATCCATATTAAATCGAAGTGAAGTTTTTACTTTGGGACTACGGAAAATTAATGAAGTAGCTCAAAAAGATTTTGGTGCAAGGTTCGTTGACTTGGATCCAGAAAAGCAAGATGAAGTATTGCGTATGTTTGAGGAAGGTAAAGTCGAAATGAAAGGGGTAGGATCCTCAAACTTCTTCTCTTTACTTCTACAGACTACGATTGAGGGAGCATATGCCGACCCAGTGTATGGCGGTAATAAGGATATGATGGGATGGAAGATGAAAGAGTATCCAGGTCCACGAGCAAGCTTTCTGAATGACATTGAGAAAGAAGAATTCATAAAAATGGACCCGGTAAGCTTACGGAATTACCAAGGTCATTAAGGGAGGTAGATAAGATGGTAGTTAAACTGGATAAAGTAGATGTGGTTGTAGTAGGTACAGGTTGGGCAGGCGGTGTTGTCTCGGCTGAACTTTCGAAAGCGGGATATAAAGTTGTAGCATTGGAACGTGGGAAAAATGTAACTCGGGATGATTACATAGGAGTGAAAGATGAACTGCGTTATACAAATCGCTATGAGATGATGCAGAATCTAGCTCCTGAAACAATTACTTCCCGAAACTATATAGATGAAGCCGCATTGCCGGTTAGAACGCGTAAAGAAATGATGGCTGGCACGGATTTGGGTGGCGGCAGTGTCCATTGGGCCGGTGCGACATACCGTTGGAAGGCGTATGACTTTGAAATTAAAAGCAAAACAATCGAGCGCTACGGGAAGGCTAAAATCCCGAATGATATGACGATACAGGACTGGGGTATCACATACGATGAGATGGAAAAATACTATGATCGGTGGGAGAAAACGGCGGGAATATCGGGAGAGCCTGATCCTCTTGGGGATAAACGATCGAGTGACTATCCAAACCCACCGATGAAGGAATCGCCAGCCATTCGTTTATTTAAAGACACCACCAAAAAAATGGGGTACCATCCTTATCAAGTAGCATCCGGGAATCTATCACAAGCCTATACAAATCCGGACGGGGAACAAATTAATCAGTGTATGTTTTGTTCGTTTTGTACGCAATACGGATGTGACTTTGGTGCGAAATCCGATCCGCTTGTGACGGTAATCCCAACGGCTATGAAGACCGGAAACTTCGAGGTGAGAACAGGTTCCTATGTCAAGCGTGTCTTATACAAAGGCGGCAAAGCGACGGGCGTCCTTTATGTCGATAACATGACCGGAATAGAATACGAACAACCCGCGGATGTAGTGGTGCTAGCCGCGTTCACATTTACAAACAATCGTTTATTACTGTTATCTGGCATCGGTCAGCCTTATAATCCGACAACAAAAAAGGGTGTAATCGGAAGAAACTTCAACGCTCAGTTCAATATTACCTTCCTTGGGGCAAGAGGTTTTTTCAACGAAAAGAAATTTAATAGTTATATGGGGGCAGGCGCGCTAGGTGCTACCCTAAGCGATTTTGCGGGAGATAATTTTGATCATTCCAAGTTGGATTTCATTAATGGTGGTGGAATTGAACTAAGGCAATATGGAAGCGGAGCCATTGCAACGAATCACGTCCCAAATGGTACGCCAAGCTGGGGGCCAGAATTTAAGAAGAACTCAATTTATTATACGAATCGTACCTACGTTGCATGGTATACAATGGCAACCATGTCTTATTGGCATAACTTTGTGGATCTAGATCCAACGTATACGGATAGTTTCAATGACCCACTACTGCGTATAACTTATAAATATACTGATCAAGACCGAAATATGGCTAAATTCGGCATAGAAAAATGCTCAGAGATTATGAAAGAGATGGGTGCGGACATTGTTGACGAAGATGAGGTTCCACAAGAATTTGATCATGTCTATGATGGCGGACATTACGCGGGAGGCGTCATTATGGGATCAGACCCAGCAACGTCTGCAGTGAATAATTACTTACAAATGTGGGATGTCGATAACCTCTTCGTAGTTGGTGGATCCGCATTTCCGCAGTTTGCGGGCCATCACCCGACCGCAACAATTGGCGCATTGGGTTACCGCGCGTCTGAAGGAATTGAAAAATATCTGAAAAGCGGTGGACAACTAGTAAAAGGAAAACAGGAAAGCGCTAGTGTTTAACTTTTTTCAGCAACTCCGCTCCAAAGGCAGATTGGTCAGTCAAGCAAGAATAGAACAGAACAGTTGGACTTGATGAAGCAGCAGTTGAACGATGTCCATGGCATTGTGAATGAACAGAAATAAATAGCAATAACCCCCAACAGGTTTCGTAAAGCCTTTGGGGGTTATTTTTATTTCTATAGCGTCTGAATTGGAATGCAGATGAAAGTTCATCGATGTATAACTTTGTGTTTATTTATTAAGTTTTACAAAAACTTGAAGGTATATGGTTGTACCTAATAAACTAGTACTATAGTATATATGGCAGGAGAGTTACAATGAGTCTTTTAAAGGAGAGAACTTTGAGATTAGCTAGTCGCTAGGTTAAAACAAAAACTAAAACAAAAGAAGTTGGCCATTTGTAATGAAATCTCTACAAAATTTAACGAATTCCGAACGTTTGAAGATTATTGCGCCCGCGAAAACAAGTAAACAATAATACGGAGGCCTAGAATAATGAAGATACATAAAACCCAATCAAAAAAGTCATTGAAAAAATCAATTACCTTATTATTATTTATCCTAATAACCACGTTGTTTTTATTAATTAGTGGTGGCATGTATTATAATTCAATCATTTCAATCCAAGAAACCTTTACAAAAACTACGCTTTTACATGGAGAAAGAGTTGCTTCTCAAATCGATTCAACCCTTTATGAAAATTTTTTGAAAACGCCTACGAAAAATGATACATACGAACAGCTTCGAACACAATTGGATGATTATAGAGAGAAAATTGGTGCCATGTATGTTTATACCTTAGAAGTTACGAATGATCAAAAGGTCCAGTTTATGGTGGACGGTCTTCCGGCGAAGGATGCCGCAGAAATTGGAACACCTACGAGTGTTACTACCTTTGACGACGTATCACCAGTGCTTAACGGGGAAACTATAACTACGGGTATAATCCAAGATCCAGAATGGGGTAACTATATTGAGGTATTTGTTCCAATCAAAAGCTCATCTGGCGCGGTAATCGGAATTTTAGGTATTGATATGGAAGCGGAAGTGTTAGATACCGTATCAAAGGATGTGCTGACTGACTTATTACCTGTTTTTCTAATCGCCCTATTCCTTTTGCTGGCCATCATATTAGCAATTGTGTATTGGACTTTAAGTAAGAAATTAAATCCACTATCAAGGCTTACTCATATTATGGGATTAATATCGGAAGGGAATCTTAAAGAGGCAAAAACACAAATGTCGTTACTACATGTTAAATCACTAGACGAAATTGGCACATTATCTTTTTCGGTCGCAAGCATGCAAACGAAATTAGAAGAACTGATTATGAAAATTCAAGAACATTCTTCTGTTGTAAATCAACAGAGCCACACATTAAAACATACAGCCATAGAAGTACACGAATCTACTAACCAGATTGCCTTAACGATGGATGAAATGGCACATGCTGTAGAAGTTCAAGCAGATTCAGCATCTAGTGTTTCGCAGGAAATGGATGGGTTCTCTAAACTTGTTCATTCTACAACAGACTATGGAAAAAAAGTATTGGACTCCTCAACCAATATATCGTTAAATATTGAAAATGGAACAAGCCTTATGAATGAATCGATTGGGAATATGGAAAATATCTATAGCATGGTAAAAGGTACAGCTACAAAGGCGAAAGAACTGGAAGCACAAACAAGTGAAATTACAAATATTATATCTTTTATCAGTAATATTGCTGATCAAACTAACTTATTAGCTTTAAATGCGGCTATTGAAGCAGCTCGTGCAGGAGAGGCTGGAAAAGGGTTCGCTGTAGTAGCTGAAGAAGTAAGGAAACTTGCTGATCAAGTTTCAAATTCCGTACATTCAATACACACTATTGTAAACGACGTAAAGAGCAATTCAAATGGGATAACCTCTTACCTAGAAAAAGGATTGTCGGATGTGGAAAAAGGAAAAGAAAGTATTAATCAAACTGAGGATGCTTTTGATAATATTTCTTCTGAGATTACGTTAGTGAATCAATCGATTCGTTCAATGTATGAGCAATTACAATCAATTTCAACTAGACAAACGCTAATTACTAGTTCAATACAAGAAATTGCTGCAGCATCTGAAGAAAGTGCGGCAGGTATCGAACAGGTTTCGGCAACTTCTCATCAAATGAATTTATCATCGGATCATATACAAAAACAAGTCGAGGATCTGGGGACTTTATCCGATCAACTAAATAGCTTAAGTCAACTATTTAAAATTTGATATTGCCGGATTTTAGTACGGTATTAAAAATGCTTTTACAGAAGGAAACACTAGTGAGTGGTGCCAGGTACAAAAACAATCATAAAGTTTATGAATTACTTGTAACAGTTCTTTAGGGGATAAAAACAGTACTTGTCACGCTTATGGTGAACGGGTACTGTTTTTATCTTTTTCGATTGTTATTCACTCAATTACTCAATAGCATCATGAACAAGCAACAAAATTAAGTCCATTTTCATAATTCCTCACTTTTAAGACATGCTATATAAAAGGAGAAAGGTGATCAAATGGATATTAATTATGGATTAGGTAGTTCGCGGTATGAATAAACCCTTCACACCACAGCTTGTTTATTTTGAGCCAAATGCACTTGAATATCCGCTTGGCAAAGAACTAAAGGAAAAGTTCGAGAAACTGGGAGTTGAAATACGCTATACGACTTCGCATAATCAAATTCGAGATTTGCCAGGAGATACGGACGCTCAAAAATACCGTATCGCAAAATCCACCTTAGTCGTAGGTATTCGAAAAACGTTAAAATTCGAAACGTCCAAGCCTTCAGCGGAATATGCAATTCCCCTTGCAACAGGGTGTATGGGGCATTGTCATTATTGTTATTTGCAAACCACGATGGGCAACAAACCCTATATCCGAACTTACGTAAATGTGGAGGAAATCCTCGAAGTGGCTGATCGCTACATTGAAGAACGTGCGCCCGAGATTACACGGTTCGAAGCAGCGTGTACATCCGATATTGTGGGGATTGACCATTTAACGCATTCATTAAAAAGAGCAATTGAACATATTGGTCAAACAGAACTAGGTCGGTTACGTTTTGTGACGAAGTTCCATTTTGTCGACCATTTACTGGATGCCAAACATAATGGCAATACGCGATTCAGATTTAGCGTAAATGCTGATTATGTCATTAAAAATTTCGAGCCCGGCACTTCTCCGCTGAATAAAAGAATTGAGGCCGCAGGGAAAGTCGCAAGAGCCGGTTACCCACTAGGCTTTATCGTTGCGCCCATTTACCTTCATGAAGGCTGGCAGGAAGGCTACCACCACATGTTTGAGCGACTTGACGAGGAATTGCCGCAAGACGCGAGAGATGATATTACATTTGAATTCATTCAACACCGATTTACGAAAGCGGCGAAAAAAGTGATTGAAAAGAACTACCCGAAGACAAAGCTGGAGTTAGATGAAGAAAAAAGACGGTACAAATGGGGCAAGTATGGAATCGGAAAGTATATTTACCAAAAGGACGAAGAGGATGAAATAAAATCTTTTCTATACGGCTATATGGAAAAGTATTTTCCGAATGCGAAGTTGGAGTATTTTACTTGAGCCATCAAAAAAAGCGTAAGGGCCCAGATGAACTGGGACTTTACGCTTTTTCTCGCCAAAACAAACAAAAACACAACCTATTTCATTTCCATCATCCCTTTTAAGTTGTAATGTCACAGGCACCCAACAATCATGCTTATTCAATTAAACAAGATTGTTTGAGTGCCTACCTTTATTCAAAATGTATTGAAAAGCGGTTTTGGTAAAAGATAAGTACGAATAAAGAAGGAGGAGTTAATGTATGAGTATGCTTTCACGAATCGCGCTAGCTCTAGTTGTTATCGGTGGAATTAACTGGGGTTTGATTGGTTTTTTTCGGTTTGATTTAGTTGCAACATTATTTGGTGGTCAAGGTGCATTCTTGGCTAGGGTGGTTTATGGTCTTGTCGGGATAAGTGCCCTGGTATGTCTCGGTCTATTGTTTAAGCCTAGCGAAGAAATCGACACGGTTACCGACCGACCTTCACGGTTTTCCAATCCTAATTTAGGGACGGAATTTGGCGAGGAGCCGGACTTCAGGAAAGAACGAGAAGCAAAGGTGAAAAAGGCGAAACGTGATATGGATAATGTAGATTGATTGCAACAAGAAAACAGCCGCCCGAAATTAGGTGGCTGTTTTCTGTTTATTGAACGGTTCCTGTAAAGTCTTCGAGTGCATCCTGCCAAATGGTAACGCCTTGGCTCATTGCAGAACCGCCGCCTAGAGCCGCAGCCACTCCAATTGCCTCCATCATTTCTTCCTCGGTACTACCCGCATCCAGGCAACCCTTTGTATGATAGAGGATGCAATATTCGTTATGTGTGTGCACGCTAATGGCAAGTGCGATTAGCTGCTTGTCTTTCTGACCCAATTTGCCTTCTTCAAAACACGACTCAGTGAATGCATGATACGCCCTGGCCACACCTGGCAATTTTTCTGCGAAACTGCCCATTCCAATTTTATATTCCTGTAATACAGCTTCTGAATACGTAATTTCCTCCATATAGTACCCTCCTCCTATTCGAGAGTAGTATTAGCAAGACGGGGGAAGGCATGCATTGCTATAATAAGGCAGTGTCTAATGCTGACCAAAGCTTTGACGCTCTTTTTACATTTATAATTTAATTTTTAGATTTGATATGACAGATTATATTAGTCGGGGAGTTGGAATTAGAGATGAACAAGAAGGACATTGCAGCGATTCGTAAACAATTTAAATTGGACACTGACTTACTGACGATTACTGACATTTATAAAGTGTATATTAAGCAGGAGAGCAGTGATTTCTATCATGAGGAAAGCCAGCCATTTTCCCTTTTGGACAGAGAGCAACAGGAGTTGTTTCTGAACAACTTTAAAAAAGTGTTGGGTGGAAAACTAGGTTTAAAACTATTTGAGGTGAGGTTTCAACCGCAAGTAGAGGAGCAAACTGACCATACGCAAAGGCTTTTATATGACGGCCTTCATACAAAAGAAGTAGAAGATTGGAAAGCGAATATGGAAAGCATCGCTCGGAAGATGGTGCAAGACGCTCAATATGAAAAGGACGTCGTAGTGACTTTTATTCGCGGTAATTATTTTAAACCGACGAAAAGGAATCATGATGTAGAGGAAGTCGCCAAGCAGGATGAAGTGTACAAGAACCCATTCATTCTCTGTAGCATGAATCAGACTGAACTGCCTAAACGCTCACTTGTATTTGATTTCAATGAGAAGGAATTTAAGTCGCGCGACATGCTAGATCCAATCATCAATTTAACTTCTCCAATTGGTGGTTTTGTATTCCCTTGCTTTACAGACAACGCCGCAGATGTAAATCACATCTTGTATGCTGCCGGTAAATCGAATAAGCCGGATTACCACTTCATCGAGAATGTGCTGGACGGCGAAGAGATTATGACTGCAGAGGATGATAAATCGGTCTTTGAAGAAATCGTTAAAGAAGTGGCTGGTAATGAGATAGATACAAAAACCCTTGCCAGTGTATATGATGAAATTAACAGTATGTTGATTGTGGAAGACGAGGGAGAAGATGAATATCTACCTACTTTGGATACTAAAGAAGTGGAGCGTGTGCTGAAGGCAAGTGGCGTGAAAGATGTGAGCACGGAAAAAGTGGAAATGGCATTTCAGAAAGTAATCGCGGACAAAACATACGAAATGAAGGCAAGCCATATCGTTCCGAGTTACACATCCAAGTCCATCAAAATTCAAACGAAAGTAGCAGATATTGCTATCAGCCCGCAAGACTTGAGATATGTGAGGCAGGTCACAGTGAGTGGGAAACGTTGCATATTGATTGAGGTGGAAGAAGACACGATTATTGAAGGATTTACGCTGCTTCAAGAAGAATTGTTGGAGTAGTAGAGATTTAGGGCGCGAAAAGAAATAAATAGAAGAACGCATGCTACTAGTGAGCACCAGATACGCATGGAATGTAGTCATTAGTAAAAGTAATAATGCTGAAGGAGCCGTTAAATTGGAATACGTTTTAGATCACGTTGGAATTGCTGTTAGAAGTATTGATGACGCTCTTCCCTTTTATATTAATGTATTAAATGGATTGTTAGAGGACCGTTATACAAGTGATGCGCCTGGTGTTGAAGTGCATGTTGCTGTAGTCAGAACAGATGACAAAGTAATTGAATTGCTGGCACCAACCAACAAGAACTCTCCGATGGCCCGGTTTATAAAGCAACGGGGAAAAGGGGTGCATCATATTGCCTATCGAGTTGACGATTTGGACAAAGCAATACGCGAGGCAAGTGAAAATGGAGTTCGTTTTCTAGAGGACACTCTACGTACGAATGCACGTGGAAGAAGGCTCATTTACATGAATCCCGCCTCGACTGATGGAACTTTGATTGAGCTTTGTAGTTATTCAGAGAAAACCTAATTAGGGTTATCTTAATTAAAGGAGCCGTCAATTATGCATATCCGTTGTACGAAGAAACTTTTAGTTGAACTCAAAGTCGAACCTGAATCAGTTTCAGAGGACAATCCACTTTTCTCTTGGCATGCAAATTTAATCATGGTAAATCGTAGGAAAGCGATTGTGTTAATGAATGATCATAATCGTTATGCTGTTGTGTTGTACGGACTGAAAGCAAAAGATTTTAATAGGTTCACCGAGATTGCCTTGCAAGGAATCCGCGAAACATTCCAGGCAGAAGGGATATCGGACAAGGTGATTGACAGGTATTTACTTCATACTGGTGAGGTATCCATGGCGAAGACTAAGGATCGGACTTCTGTGGCAAGGATGAATAAGGCGTGTGACAATGCATACTTTTTTGATGAGTTATGGGATAATGATTCTATTTTTCAGCCGGCCATGGGTCTTAGAATTAGCCGTTTATTAGCCGGAGGCGGAAATAAAAGTTATATTTACCCGAATGAAGAGATGTATAAGGATCTTGCCCTATTTGCAGGCCAATCAATTTTTGAAGCGAAAGCCGCAGTCCTGAAAGTTACACTTAGGCTTGAAAATCGTCAAGTGTGGCGGCGACTAGTGGTTCCTTTAAACAAAACGTTTAACCAATTACACCAAATTCTACAGGCAGCCTTTGGATGGCAAGATTACCATCTTCATAACTTTTACGTTTATGGTCAGGCGGTCAATTCTGAGAATTACATCACAGAAGGGCATAATGAACAAGTCCTAAAACCAATTGTTAATCTTGTTTGTGATGAGGAAGCTTTTTCCTACCCAGGTGAAGTAAACATGAAGCTTGAAAAAGACGTGAAGCTATTGGAATATATACCTGCAAGCAAAAAACTGACATACAATTATGATTTTGGTGATGATTGGAACCATGATATCGAGGTAGAAAGCATACTAGAGAACTATGACTTCAACTATCCTGTTTGCTTGGAGGGCGAAGGGAATACACCGCCTGAAGATGTAGGCGGTGAGTATGGTTATGAGCAATTTCTCAAGATTCTTGCTGATCCCGACCACTCTGAGTATGAGCATATGGTTAATTGGGGACGGATGCAGCGTTATCAGGATTTTGTTATTAACTATATAAATATAGGTTTGAAGGGACTTTAAGGGGAAAGTTTCGCTAGTTAAGAAAACAGTACTATCCGAAAAAGCACATCACGTATAAAGTTGATGTGCTTTTTGGGCTATATTTCGTTGTTATAGTCAATGGTTACTAAATCTCTATTTGGTCAATGCCCTTTTTTACGATAAAACTCAAATGTCTCCCACTCAGCCTATCCTCCCGATAAGAAAAACCATCCGGATCTACGTACGTACAAGTTCGGTCAATTGAAATACGCTCAGTCGGAATCCCTGCCAACTCACATTGTTTCCTAACGGTGAGCTGATTGTCAATGTGATACTTGTGAGTGTCGTCATTGTAATACATAAATTCATCCGCATAGCCAAGGGCTTTGAATTTCAAATAGACATCTTCATCAACTTCAAACTTTTCCTGGCTTAGCGCTGCACCAATCTGGACGTGGAAATCACTTGGATTACAGTGTTCAACTTGTGTTAAATGGTCGAAAAGTTTCGATGTGATTTCTTTGACTGTGCCTTGCCATCCGGAATGTATTACGCCGATGAGGCCGTTCACTTCATTGTAGAAATTCACAGGAACACAGTCGGCAGTGAAGCTGCATAATACAAGATTTGGTTCATAGCTATAAAGGGCGTCTGTGTCCGCAATGGCGGTGTCCATTTGCTCGGCCCCTCGTCCTATGTCGTCGAGCGTTACGCGATGGAAATTGGCGCTATGCGTTTGGGTGGCACAAACGAAATCACTCAACTCGAGTTGCAAGGAGGCAGCTAATTTCTTGCGGTTTTTGATTATATTAAAAGGAGTTACACAGGCATGAAGGGCCATATTGTTGTGTTCAAGTTCGGCTCCGTCCTTCATGGTCATCCCTGTTATGAATTTGTCATTGTTTACGTATATAGTTGTTGTCATGTCATCACCTAGCTTTACTATACCTTAGTGTCTATTCAAAAAAAACAATCATGGCTTTCGATTGTGTTGATGTAGAAATTCACAAATTTCGCCTTGCACTATGTGGTTATTTTCAATGGTGAATCTTAGTTAGGGTATCTATATGGTGTGACAAAAGTGATGGGTGACGGGTTCTCATTAAACTCCAGACTCCTACATTACCGAAAGCTTGTTTGGTATACTCTAGGTACTATTGCAAGAACCGAGCACCAGGTATCCGAAACAAGGAGGGAGGCAGCCATATGAATATAAAATTAAACCGAGAGTTAATTAAAGAAATGTGCGGGACAGTCTCCTTCAAAAGGGGGGAAGCTTTTTATCGTGCTAATAAAGTAACAGTTGAAAGTTATGATGCTGATGGTTGTGAAGCAGCGGTTGCAGGGATGGAAAATTTCCATGTCACCATTAAAAAGGATGAAAAAGGTAGTTTACTCACGAAATGTAGCTGTCCTGCGCTAGCTTCGTTTCAAATGGATTGTCAGCATATTGCGGCCGTTCTACTGTCGATTTATGAACTTAAGCGTCAGGGAAAAGTCCTCAATAGTTCAAGTGAATTCCAGTCTGATACATTAAAAAATCAAGAACTAACGGAAGGCTTACTGACGCTTTTCAATGCCCAACCTAAACGTTCAAGCGGTCATCAGCTTCACTTTGAAAACAGGCAAGTGCTTGATGCGGAGCTTACGTGCAAACCCGTCTCCTTAGGAGAGGGACGGCATATGTTTGGAATAAAGGTGAAGATTGGTCCGACTACTGTGCAGAATATCAGGGGCTTTCTGAAGCATGTGGAAGACGGACAGACTAGCTTGCTTTCTAATTCATTCACGTTCGACCCAAATCTTCATTGCTTTCAAAAAGAAACGAATGCTTTGATCCAGCAGCTTATCCAGGTAATCCATGATGAAGATGTGTATGTCGATGAACTTTTTGGAACATCAAATTATGTCAGCGATCATCATACATTACTGATTCCTCCATCTTCTTGGGACAGGCTATTACCTATACTTGAGAGAGTACCATCTATTAAATTGGAATATTGCGGGGATGTGTATGCCGGTCTTCGTGTATCGAAAGAACCGCTTTCTTTACAGTTTGACTTTGCTGAAGCAGAGGGCAAGGGCTATCAACTGCAGATTAAAGGATTGAATCGAATGGTTGTACTGAATTCATACAGCTCTGTCTTATCTGAAGGGACACTAATCCAGTTGAAAAGTGAGGATTGCAAACGTCTCTCGGACCTAAAGGAGTTGCTTGATGGTTCAGGAACAAATCAAATCTCGATTCCTCAGGAGCAGGTTGGTTTTTTCCTGGAAAAAGTGGTACCTGGTCTGAAGAAACTAGGCAATGTACAACTATCGGACAGTATGTATAAGCAACTTGTTAAGACACCGCTAATTGCTAAAGTGTACTTGGATCGTGTGAAAAACCGTTTGCTTGTCGGGTTAGAGTTCTATTATGAAAATATCATGATTAATCCATTGGAACCTACTCCGGATATCCCGGCAAGCTCTACCTTCGTCAGGGATATGGATAAGGAAGAAGAAATCTTGCAGTTATTAGAGAAAAGCTTGTTTTCCAAGACGGACGGCGGTTATTTTTTACACAATGAAGAATTGGAGTATGAGTTTTTGTATCATGCCGTTCCGAAACTTAAAACGTTTGCACAAATATATGCAACTACGGCTGTGAGAAATCGACTATTTAGAGGAAAAGCTCATCCAAAGATTAGTGTAAAGATGAAAAAAGAGAGGACCAATTGGCTAGAATTCAAATTTGAGCTCGATGGTATCCCTGAAAAACACATACGTGAAATTCTATTGGCTCTAAAAGTAAAACGGAAGTATTATCGATTGGGGAACGGATCAATACTCTCATTGGAGACCAAGGAGTTTGAAGAAATGAACCGCTTCTTGAATGCACTTCCGGAACAAAATGAAGAATTGGAAAGCGGTTTGACACTACCATTCGCCCAAGGTCTCCAGCTTCTTGATTCAGTCGATAATCGTGATGTATTCACGTTAGAGAAATCGTTCCTGCAGTTTTTGGAGAACGTCCACAATCCAGACAGTTTGGGGTTTGAGGTACCAAAAAGTTTGGATCCACTATTACGGGACTACCAAAAAGATGGTTACAAATGGATGAAAACACTTGCTCATTACGGATTCGGCGGAATTCTTGCAGATGATATGGGGCTGGGTAAAACAGTGCAAAGTATTACGTTTATTCTATCCGAACTTCCTAACGTCCGTAAAAAGAAGCTCCCGGTTCTTATTGTTTGCCCATCATCTTTGACGTATAACTGGCTAAGTGAAATCATGAAGTTTTCCCCAGAAATACAAGCGGTTGTCGTAGATGGTAATAAGACAGACCGGGTTAATTTACAGAAGGATGTAATGGATATGGACGTTGTTATTACCTCCTATCCGTTGTTGCGCAGTGACATACTGTGGTACGAGAAACAGGTCTTTCATACCGTTTATTTTGATGAGGCACAGGCATTTAAAAATCCCTTGACACAAACGGCAAAAGCAGCGCGCAAGATACAGGCAGATAACCGTTTCGCCCTCACTGGTACACCGATAGAAAATTCATTAGAAGAGCTATGGTCCATTTTTCGGGTTGTCTTTCCTGAATTATTTCAAGGTCTTAAGGAATTCAGTAATCTCCCAAGGAAAACGATTGCTCGTAGGATTCGTCCATTTTTGCTTCGTAGGTTGAAAAAGGATGTACTTTCGGAGCTTCCTGAAAAAGTCGAGTTGCTGGAATCGGTGGAGTTGCTACCTGACCAGAAAAAGCTATATGCTGCCTTTTTGGCTAAGCTCAGGCACGATACATTGAAACATCTCGACAAGGATACACTTCGGAAAAACCGTATCAAAATACTCGCAGGCTTGACTCGGTTAAGGCAGATTTGCTGTCACCCGGCCTTGTTTGTGGACGGCTATAAAGGGAGTTCAGGGAAGTTTGAACAGTTAATGCAGATTATTGAGGAATCAAAGCTTTCGGGAAGAAGGGTGTTGATTTTTTCCCAATTCACGAAAATGCTTGGACTTATAGGTAGAGAGTTAACGATGCAAGGACTTCCTTATTTCTACCTTGATGGACAAACCCCATCAGAAAAACGAGTGGAAATGTGTAATCGATTCAATGTAGGTGAACGTGATTTATTTCTCATTTCCTTGAAAGCAGGCGGGACTGGCCTCAATTTGACCGGTGCAGATACCGTTGTTCTATATGACATTTGGTGGAATCCAGCGGTTGAGGAGCAAGCGGCTGACCGTGCGCATCGTATTGGTCAGACAAATGTTGTACAAGTCATCAAGCTTGTCGCACGCGGTACAATCGAAGAAAAAATAAATGAATTGCAAGATAGAAAAAGAAATCTGATTGAAGAAGTTATAGACTCTGAGGATAAAGTGTCGTCTACTCTTACTGAAGAAGACATTCGGGAAATATTGATGTTATAAAGCAGGTTAGGAATACTTTGATCTGGAAGGTCGCGAGGTGAAAAGTAATAGCCGCGAACACCTTTACTACTAATTAAAAAGGTATCTGGTTGTGAAACGATGCTAAATCGCTTCATAACCAGATACCTTTGTTTATGGCCCCTATATTTTTACCTTAAATGAAACCAAGAGCAGGTTAGTGCTCTGTGTCTAGCTTTGAGATTTCCCGGGTACGTATTAATTAAAACTTTATACTTTCGTTATCTGAAGAAATTGGTCAACAGTTACAAAAAATAGTGTGGATATAAATTCTTGCGTGCCCAAATCCATTGTTTCATCTCTATGATCATATCTTCATAACTTGGTACTTTGAATGAAAAATCCTGTCGGTTATTTAACAATGTTTTATCCGCATTGACGGAATCACTAGGCAAAATCGTTAACTCATCCGCTTTGAAATTCGCATTGAATTGATTTAATAAATCAAATTTACTAATACTTTCATTATTAACAAGGTGATATAACCCCGTTATATCTTCGACTGCGGCCTTTTCCATGGCCTTTGCTAAAGTTAAAGTAGTGACACCAGTCCAGATGGCTCCTGTAAATCCATTAATGGTTCCTTGTTGTTTCATAAACCAATCAAATAAGCCAATTCCATTCGTTTTCATATCCGGACCAATAATTGAATTTCTGAAGGTTAAATTTTTGTTATCATTGATTTCGCCCAAAGCTTTTGTCCTATCATAAAAGGTTTCACCATCACGAATGCTATCTTCAGAATAGGGTCCAGATTTACCTGAGAAAACACAATCTGTACTCATATGAATTAATTTAGTGTTGGTATTTTTTAATTTATCGGCTATAAAATGTGGTAAGTAACTATTTAGAAAGACAGCTCTTGACGGTACTAACTCACACGCTTCGTTTAAAACACCTATGGAATTGATAACTACATCATAGTTTTCTTTTAATAGAATTGAATTCAACAAAAAACCATCCAGAATATCCCCATTTATGTTCTTGCAATAAGGAAATGCTGTTCTCGAATAGGTAGTAACTTCATGCCCCTTCTCACTTAAAAATAATGAGATGGTATGGCCTGCCATTCCAGTTGCCCCAAGAACTAGGAATTTCATGTTATCCTCCATTCCATTTACGCAGTTCGTCTTTAACGAAATTTAGGTTTAACAACATTTCTTTTATTTCTTCTACTGAAAGGATTTTTGTATTATTCGAGTTATATTCATTAGTTAACGTAATTTTAGGAGAACCTTCTTCAAGGTATTTGCCATAGTTTAAATCTCGGTTATCAGCAGGAATTCTATAAAAATCCCCCATATCAATTGCTTTGGCTGCTTCTTCTTTTGTAAGGAGTACCTCGTAAATTTTTTCTCCGTGACGAGTACCAATGACTTTAATTTCATTTTTTGCATTAAATAATTCAATCAGTGCCTGTGCTAAATCTTTTATATAAGAAGCGGGAGATTTTTGAACCACGATGTCGCCATTCGTTGCATTTTCAAAGGCGTATAACACCAATTCAACTGCTTCTTCAAGGCTCATCATAAAACGAGTCATTTGGGGATCAGTAACCGTTAACGGCTTTCCGTTCTTAATTTGTTCTATGAACAATGGTATGACCGATCCACGGGATGCCATCACGTTACCGTAGCGAGTTCCACAAATTAAGGTGTTGTCAGGAGTAACCATTCTAGATTTTGCAATGAATGTTTTTTCCATCATCGCTTTTGAAATCCCCATGGCATTTACGGGGTATGCTGCCTTATCTGTAGAAAGACAAATTATTTTTTTTACACCCGCGTTTATTGCTGCAGTTAATACATTTTCTGTTCCGAGGATATTTGTTTTTACGGCTTCTAAGGGGAAAAATTCGCAAGAGGGAACTTGTTTAAGGGCTGCTGCATGAAAAACGAAGTCTACATTGTACATTGCATTATTTAAACTACTACTATCACGTACATCTCCAATAAAAAATTTGATTTTATTATTTTGATATAAAATTCGCATATCATCTTGTTTTTTTTCGTCTCTTGAAAATATCCTAATTTCCTTGATATCAGTAGTTAAGAATCTTTCTAATACAGCGTTACCAAATGAACCAGTTCCACCTGTTATGAGTAATACTTTATCTTTAAACATAAATTATATTCAACACCTCTCGTTGGGTGGGTGTTCCAGAAACAGTACGACATATATTTCATTACTTTAGCCCTCTAAGATGCAAATCATATTCAGAGTTTTCTCTAGGATAGTTATACCAATAAGCGAGTATATCAGTGTATTTGCATTTTGGGTTATTATTCATCAATACTCTATTAAAATCCCAATCCCCAGCCATATCTTTTCTTTTTGTGAATACTGCATCACCTATAAAACTTCTTCGAATGATCTTAAATTGTCCACACCACGTATAAGCATTTTCTTCGTTTTTCACAAATTGTAGTCCATTTTTCGTTAACATATTGTAGTAATAGATGTCATATTCACCATCCACTTGTGCTAATACCTCTCGAATGGTAGGTAAATATTGATCATCGCTATCAATGATTGCTATATAATCGCCCGTTGCTTCCGCAATGCACCGATTATATGAATCACTAGCGCCTAAATTTCTTTCATTCGTTATTATTTTTAATTGTGGACAAGTTTTTTTATATTCCTTTACTATTTCTACTGTTTTATCAGTGGAACCATCGTCGCATATAATAATTTCATAAGCATAGTTTTTAGGAATACTATCCAACATTGTCTTAATCCATTCTTCACTATTGTAAGCTGGAGTTAGAAAACTAATTTTCATTCAAAGGCCTCATTTCTTTATTGAATAATTTATTAATACAGAGGTAGTAGAAAGAATGCATCAACTACCGTAACATTTTCCAATTGGCGCAACCCGCGATGAGTTATTGTTCATATCTTGTAAAAAAGAGATCTCCTTTCTCATGCTTATCGAAAATACGTCTGTCCTCGATTAATATATGCGCGTGATTGTTAAAACCTTAGGCCGATGTGTTTTCTGTAGTTAGAAATCGATTATTTATGAGGGTGAGTAGCTGAGTTAAAACGTTTAAGTAAAAGTATCCAAAACAAATCCCCCTAGCCAGATGCTCATCTGACTAGGGGGATTTGTGTTAGATGCGATAAGTAGAATTCAGTACATCAGTTAACAGTTCTCTAGGGGGGAAACTGACAGGCACTGTGTTCAACGCTTTCTTTTGTTTTTCTTGCCATCTAAATTTAGAAATTCACTTTCGCTTGCAAACTCAACATCGTTTTTCGGCTTTGTATCGTATTTTAGGGCATTTTTCTGTTTACCTTTATCCTTATTTTTGTTTTTATTTTCCACAGACAAGACTTTAACCTCCTTTTGTAAAATGATTTGATCCTTTCTATTGTGTCCAAGGAGCGTTTTTTTATGTAGGGAATGAAAAATAGGTATCGGTGATTCTTGTGTAGGCACCAATCACTTAATTGGCGCGGCAGACATTCAGAAATCCATTGGAAATTCATGTAATCGTACTGATTTCTTTCATATCTATCAGTTTTTCTACTATACTAATCATAGGCATCATGCATGCTAAAAGGCAGAACAGTAAAGGGGAATGAGTAAGATTCGAATCAACTGGAAGAAGCTACTTATTCTTTTTGCTATTGTCTTCTTGGTGATCCAAATCGTCGGCAGCTTCTTTTTCTATGAGCTAGCAGTCAAGCGGGGGCCGAAAGATTTCTTGCAGAAGAATACAGATTTAGAAGTGTCGGATAAGGCAATGGACCTTTTTTTAAATGGCGATTGGATAGACTGGGTCGCTGCTCAAGAGTTTGAACGACTCACTTTAACGTCACGTGACGGACTGAAACTGTCAGGTTACTATTTGCCAGCATCCAAGCCAACAGATAAATTGGTCATTTTAACGCATGGCTATTTAGGAAATGCGAAGCAAATGGGGCTATTTGGACAGCATTATTATAGCGATTTGGACTACAACATTTTCATGCCTGATGCACGGGGACATGGAAAGAGCGAAGGGAATTATTATGGGTTTGGCTGGCCTGATCGGCTCGATTTGATCGATTGGACACAGCTTTTGGTGAAGAGGCTTGGACCTGATACGCAAGTGGCCTACCATGGTTTATCGATGGGGGCGGCGACCGTTTTGATGGCTAGTGGGGAAGAAGAACTTCCAGGCCAGGTCAAAGCCATTATAGCGGACAGTCCGTATGAATCCGTCTATCAATTATTCGCGTATCAAATGAATCGGATGTTTCACTTGCCGGCATTTCCGTTGTTAGATAGCACAAGTGTGTTAACGAAAATGAGGGCAGGTTATTCATTCAGGGAAGCGAGTGCACTGAAAGAAGTGAAGAAGACGACTGTGCCGATTCTATATATTCATGGGGAAAGCGATACATTTGTTCCAACGGAGTTGACAAAGAATTTGTATCAGCATACTTCAAGTGACGCAGAACTGTTCATTGTTCCGAATGCGAATCACGGTGAATCCATTGCATTGGACGAAGACAAATACAAAGTGACAGTAGATCAATTTCTTAGTCGCTATATCGATTTAAAATAGGTGCTTGGTTCTAAAACAATTTGGAGTTGTTTTAGAACCGGCACCTATTTTTCCGTTCTACTAGTTAACGGAAAACTTCCCATCGACTTCAACAGTCTCATAAATATTAATAAACGCGTCTTCATCATGCTTTCGAACAATTTTTTTAACATGCAGCGTTTCGTAACGTGTAACGACCATCATTAAAATGTCTTTCTTCTCACGAGTATAGCCTCCGTAACCTTCCGTAATCGTGATACCACGATAGATGGAGTCCAGTAATTCATTGCGTATTAAATCACCTTTTGTTGTGACAATCTGCATCGTCAATTTGACGTGATCCGTGAAGATCGTGTCAATCATTTTACCTGTGATATAGATCGACAATAGGGTATATAATGCGATTTCCCAGTCAAAGACAAATCCTGAAAGTAGTACAATTACGCCATTCATCCCCGTTAGGAGAAGGCCGATACTGAAAGAACTTGTGCGGGAAACAATAATCGCAATAATATCCAAACCACCAGAAGTTCCTGAGTATTTGAGGATAAGACCAACGCCCATACCACCAATGCCCCCGCCGAAAACCGTTGACAACAGTATATTGTCTGTGACAGCAACGACTGGTATCACGTATAAGAATGCCGAGAGCGACACGACGCAAACCATTGTGTTGATGGTGATTGTTTTTCCGAGTTTGTAGTAGCCTAAAACAATCAAAGGTAAGTTAAGGACTAGATTTAGTAGACCAGTGTTAAATGGGCTGATTAACCCGAGTAAGATTGCGATTCCGCTAATTCCACTACTTAAAATCCCGAAAGGAACGAGAAAGCAGTTAAAAGCAAATGCAATAATGAGTGAGCCTAAGACAACAATTAAATTTTTCATGATTAGTAAATCTCCCTCCGATGGCGGTAAATAAAAAAACCCCTCCCTAATAAAGGGACGAGTTTGTGCTCGCGATGCCACCCATATTCCGCGCGTTTCTAAAAAGAAAAAGACGGCTCTCAGTCAACGTACTATCATACGTGTTCCATGTAACGGTGGAAAACCGTCAAAGCTTACTGAGTTTCAGCTTTGCATCTCGGAGATGATATTCGGATAAGAGCTGTTCGTCGACTTCCACCAAATGCCGACTCTCTAGAGAACAGAGTTCTTTTCGTACTTTTTCTCGTTACAGACTTTAATTGTTAGATGTTAATTTATCAGAGAACAATAGAAGTGTCAATATCTACCTTTCTGCCCAGAGGTTGATTGAATACCTTTACCGCCAATATAACCCCTCAAGATGGTTATCTTTTTTTAGTGACTTTTGAACTAACCACATATAAAACGGTAACACTCATAATAATGATACTAATTAGTGTCACTAAATTTATGATTTCTTCTTGATCCTTAACGTAAATCGCGATATATGACCAAATAAACACGAGCGTATACAGGGCATCCCGATTAATAAGTGAAAACGATACAGCCAGGGCACATCCGAAAATGAGCATAATAACCGTCCAGCCTAGTTCTCCAATCCCAAGAAACGATATGACATCATTGCGAACAAAGTACGTAAAAACATTTACGATACTTGCTATAGAAATCCACCCTAGATAAATCGAAAATGGGACAAGGTCAAAGAGGCCCCTGTTCACATTTTTCTTTATTTTTCTATAGATTAGTATGAGGGAGAGTAATAAAAGAAGAATAATAACCGTAGATAAGAGAATTTTTTGCTGCGTAAACGCTAGAATCCAAGCCCCGTTTAATAGGAAGTTTACAGGGATTAATACTTGAAGATCGATATAGACACTTACTTTTTTACCGCGAACAAAAAAACCTTTTATAATCCATAAAAACAATAGTAAATAAATGAGAATCCAGATTGAAAAGGCATATGCTGCTGGCTGAATCAACGCAGACTTTTCGTTTGCTATAACCCCCACATTCGATCTGGCGGAATAATTAATAGCTATCATCAATGCAAAAAAGATGAGATTAACAATTGCTATTTGTCTTGATATTTTCACCATTCATCCTCCTGAATTTTAGGTACCTGTACGAGGCATGATCAACTAAGTGAATTATTTGTCGTTTTTTCTTGGATAGCGTACTTTCAAGACAATCTGATAATGAAAGTTACAAGAATACCAAGTATTATTCCAACTACAATCGTAAAAATCATTTCCCTTTTTAATAGTTCCTCCTTTCTTTTGCTTGATAGTCTAAGTTTATTAAACGACATTACTATTTATACAGAACAAGGGTGGATGGTTCACACCTTTGATAAAAACTAAAATCTACTTCCAAAAGTGGTTTTGTAGACTTATTTGTTAAATAGGTCTTACTTTACTCCGATTTTAGAAGACATATTTGACGACTTCGAAAAATTAATTAATGGACACAAAATTGTAGAACCTATTAGCGGTACATTAAGGGTAGGATAAAACAAAGAGGTTGAAATAGATGACCAAAGAATAGGGGACCGTTATGAAAAACATTACGATTGAAGAAATTATTCAAAAGTTTTCATTAGAGGTGTTAAGTGGACATGACCAATTACATCGTATAATAAAAAAAACTAAAGTACGTCGCCCAGGATTAGAGTTTATGGACAAATTTGATTTTATTGCAACGGAACATGTCCAAATACTGGGGAAAAACGAAGTTAATTATCTCCACACGCTGACAATTGAAGAGTGCAAGTTGCGGATTGCAAATATTGTTCAATATGCTCCTCCTTGTATCATTATTACATCCCAACAGGAAGAGCCGCTTGGCCTCATTCAATACTGTACGGAGGAGAAAATACCGGTGTTACGCACTCGTGATTCCACGAGTGAACTGAGCGCGAAATTGGATGCATATGTTGTGAAGGCGATGGCTCCGGAAATTGCAATACACGGTGTTTGTGTCAATGTTTCGGGGATGGGTATTCTACTCCGCGGCAAGTCAGGTGTAGGGAAAAGTGAGACGGCGCATACATTGATTGGTCGAGGACATCGGCTTGTAGCTGATGATGTCGTGGTATTGAAAAAGCTTAGCCCACAAACCTTGCTCGGCACACACGATGAAAACAGTAAAGAATTCCTCGCATTACGTAGTATTGGTTTGCTAAATGTGGTGCGTCTATATGGAAGAGCTGCTTTCCAGGATGAAACACGGATTGCACTGGACATCGAATTAACCAAATGGAAGGAAAATGATTTGAATAATGAATTGGAGCAGGAAACGAAGTTTGTGGAATACATGGATGTCCAGATTCCACATATTCAAATTCAACTCCAACCAGGTCGTGATATCGCAGGCTTGATCGAAGCCGCAGCGAATAACTGGTATTTAAAGCAGCAAGGCTATAGTGCTGTGGAGGAATTCATGAAACGGATTGAATCCGATACTCCTTAGTATTGAGTATCTGCACGGAGGGGATCTGGGAAATAGATAGCAATTTCATGAAGCATGGAACAGAGTAGACGTGAACTTTAAATGTCTACTCTTTTTGTATTTATAAAATGTTGTCGTTTTACCTTGTATAGAAACCTGCCGTTAGTCAGATTCTTCCTGGGTGCGTCTGAGGCACCTGAGTGCGGTGTAAGTTAAGTTGCATAGAATGACACTATTTAACCCGTCGAGGCACGTTAGAGGTCATACTGAGAGGTCGGAATTGCTTGACGAACAGCAGACATGCTCGCAGTGAGGGGACGTTTCATTAATTTTATTCAAAAGAGAGCCATTATTTCTTCGGCACTACTTATTTAGAAATAACTAGGTGGTATACCTCACCTGCATAACGAACAAACCAAGCGACTAAGCGGTGTTGGAAGGACAGTCTATTTGTTAAGTGCAGACTATTTAGGCGAGTTCTATATCGGCTTGCAGATGGGTAGGGAAGTGAGAGAAGGGCTTACACCGAACTTAGGGAAAATTCCATATCAACCACTTTCATGGGTGTACACATTAATAGTGTGGTTGTATACGTAATAGTATAGTTGTACACGTTATTGTATACATAAGTAAACGAGAGTGTAAACATGTATACAAACAAGTACACAACCAGTATCTATATAGGTATACGTTAATGTATACAAGTTTACAGCTAAGTACACAATATTACATTTGTATGTTAAGTAGTTGAATAGGATTGACCTGCCAACAAAATTCCAGTACCATTTCAATAGAAAGATAGAATATTGGGGAGGATGATTTTTATGACAGAAACTCGTATTGCAGCAATTGACGTAGGAAACGATTCATTGAAAGCCATTTTCGGTAAGTTGGAAGCAGAACTTAATATACCAAATGTAATTGCACAAGATGTTGCAGATCGTCCAGTTATCGGTATTGAAGAACTCGACAACCAAGAACCTGCTGAAGGCATTCATATTCGTTTACACTCCCCAACATTAAAAGATAATAACGCTATTTATCGTGTTGGGAATCTTGCTACTAAAAGTGGAAATTCAACTGAACTAGATCCAGGCAGCAACAAATCTGAGGAAGATCAAACTTTGGTTATGTTGTTCGCGGCTCTGGCATTAGATGCAGCCCGTGACGAAAATAAAGGCATTTTTAAACGTAATAATAATGTAATTGAAGCTACGTATACACTAGGCACAGGACTTCCACTTAGGGAAGTAAAGGAAGGGAAAGATGTTGGTTATCGTTCTCAGTTGCTTAGCTCTGTTCACCAAGTAGAGTTTTTAGTTACACCTAAATATCAAGGTATAAAAGTAAATATTAAGTTTGATGAAGTAAAAGTTTATCCAGAAGGTTTTGCCGCGTTTATCAACCTTGTAATGGATAATAACTTAAATATCATTAACAAAGAATTAATCGATAAACAAATTTTGATACAAGACATCGGTGGGTTATCAACGGATGTTGCGGTCATTAGAAACCGTAAAGTGGATGACGATAAGGCACAAGGCTTCAACTTAGGCGTGTCAGAGTCTCTTGATGCGATTCGGGAAGAAATTTATGCTAGACATGGCGTAGAGTTGGACAGCCGTCTAGACGTTGTGGATATTATTACGAAGAAAAATAACCGTAATCACATCATGGTAAAAGGAAGCCGGACAAGCGTGCATGATATTGTAGACCGGATTCTCTTAGAATTAGCGAAAAAACAATACCGTCATTTACGGAATGTATGGGCAAGAAACTCGCAATCTGAGATCTGTTATTTCATCGGCGGGGGCTCTATTGTCCTTAAAGATTACCTTAAAACATTGAATAATAGCTTAGATGGCTATAACATCGATTTCTTTGAAGATGAAAAAGAAAGCGTTTGGATGATGGCCAATGCTTATTACAAATTAATTTCAGACTTTGCGAAAAAAAGCCAGAAAGTAAAATTCAAAGAAGAAGAAAAGTTCGTTAAAACAAAGTAAGGTGATCATGCATGAATGAAACAGGATTGAAGAGGGGTCAGCCTATTACATTTCGTCTCCCATCGGATACATCTGATCAGACACTGAAGCAATTGCAAAAGTTAAAAGAGGTTGAAAGAAGAAACTTTTCCAGTAAAATTGCGGAATTCGTGATAGACGGGGTGAATGATTCTCTTTTAAAGCACAGAGAGGCCATTACAATTCCGCTTCCGAAAGGGTTAACTAAAGCACAACGCGATTGGTTAAAGCATGAACATTCCGAGGCGCTTTTGGGGAGTATCGTCTATCAGCTGATGTCTGATCCGAACCGTACGGCTGCACTCTTTGCATCACTGAATAGCAATGCGATAAACGTAGATGATGCTTTATATCTTCAGGAAGAAACGAGCGCTGACGTAGAACTGGAGATAGAAGATCACTCAATAAGTACCGATTTGGATGATGATCTGGATAATTTCGACTGGGACCAGTTAAAAGAGCCGGAAAGTACATCTGTCGAAGATGAGGATGACCCTTTAGGGGACTTCCTTGCTCAGATGAATAAATAATGTTGGGTGCCTGTGTAAGAAACCACTGTGAATGCTGAATCATTCATGGTAGTTTGTTGCGCAGGCACTTTTTGTTATAATTTCTTTAGTCAAAAAGAGACAAATTTGTTGGTTTTTTAGAATTTGGTCCTTGCTCATTACGAGTAGTGCTATAATTTCATTGAAGGAAGTCTTTATACATAATTATAAGCAGGAGAATATCATGCCAAAAAAAATCTTCAATCAGAAATTAATGAGATCGAATATAACCGCGTTGGTTTTAACGGCAGTATTGACGGCGGTCGTTGGTGAATTTAAAGTGATTCCTTTCAGCGGAGAGGTTTTTCGTTTTGGAATGGGGAGTATTGTATATTTTTTACTGTTTCTTATTCGACCACCAGCGTCTCCTATTTTAACGGGGTTCGTAACGGGTATAACAGTTGTTTGTTTTCGACTGCTTATGGATATGAGGCTTGAAGCGTTTAATATATTTGCAAGTTTGAACAATCATTTGCCTACTTTTTTGTTTTACTTTTTGTTTGCCCTTGGGGTAAGTATCATCAATATAGAGAAGTATAAAACGTTCCCGTTACTATTAGGGGCTTGTGCTGCGCTATTCGATTTTGTTGGCAACAGCGCCGAGTTCCTTATGCGTGACTTGCTGTTACATCGTGGGGGCTTAAATGTAAAAGACTTGGCATTGGTTAGCGGGGTCGCATTATTCCGCAGTTACTTTGTTGTGGGTTTATACAGCTCCATTACGATATCTGAACAAAAGAAGCGCATGCAAGAAATGCTCGGCGTTGGTTCAGAATTGTATGCAGAAACACTTTACTTGCAAAAGTCGATGAATCATATTGAACAAATTACGGCGTCAAGCCATGATTTATATCGGAAGTTAAAAAAGGAAAACCTTCTGACGTTGAGTGTACAAGCGTTAGCCATAGCACAAGAAATCCATGAAGTAAAGAAGGATTCACAGCGTATTTTGTCGGGACTATCCAAAATCACGAATGTAAAACGGCATGATGCATTCTTACTTTCTGAGTTACTGGGCTTCGTTGTGACGGCGAATGAAAAATATAGTGAGCTGTTAAATAAGACGATTACTTTACGATTGTCGGCAACCGTCGATTTTGAAACGGACCAACATATCCCCCTGCTTGCATTGTTGAATAATCTTACCGCCAACGCTGTTGAATCCATTGCGGATACAGGGGAGATTGATTTTGAGTTGTATGAGGACGAGGAGCGCATCTGTATCAAGATAAAGGATAGCGGCAAAGGCATTGCGAAAGAGGACGTCCCAATCATTTTTGAACCAGGTTATACGACGAAATTTAACGACCGTGGCGTTGCTGCAACGGGAATTGGCCTATCTCATGTACAGGAGATCCTTCAGACGTTGGAAGGTCGAATTCAAATCGAAACGCTGGGAAAAGGAACGATTTTTTATGTTTGGATTCCGATTCATACCATTCGAAAGAGAGTTGAATAATGCTGCGCTATTATATAATTGATGATGATATGGCAAGTCGAAGAATGCTGGAGAAAGTCATAGTAGAAGGCGATCTCGGTATGGTAATCGGTGATGCCGAAAGTGGTGTGAAGGCAATTTCACCCGTCCTTTCATTGCAACCTGATATTGTTTTGGTCGATTTGTTAATGCCTGGATTGGATGGGATTGAAACGATGGAGCAATTGAAGAATCAAGGTTTCCAAGGGCAATTCATCATGATTTCTCAAGTTGTCAATAAAGAAATGGTCGGAGAAGCGTATGAAAAAGGAGTAGAATATTTCATACATAAGCCAATAAATCGTGTGGAAGTGCAGAGTATTTTAAGAAAGACCGCGGAGAAATCACGTTTAAAAGATTCGTTGATTGCAATCCGGGAGTCGTTGGCACATATTGGGCCGGCTGTTAAAACGATAAAGCAGCGAAATGTGAAAGAAATTGTTTCATCCATATTGAACGACATGGGGATTATCGGGGAAGTGGGTAGTGGTGATATTGTCACGATGATTGAAATTCTAATGAGTCAGCAGGGGCGGGGTAGCCAATTACCGCCGTTAAAAGAGCTATATGAAGCGGTTGCAGGCAAGATGAGTAATGTGGACATCAACAAAGAAAGTAAAGCGATTGAGCAACGGATTCGCAGAACGATTCTTGTGGCTATCAATCATTTGGCTTCGTTGGGAGCGGTGGATTACACGACTCGAGAGTTTGAGTATTATGCACCTCGTTATTTTGACTTTCAAGAAATACGTAATCGAATGAAACAGATTCAAGAAGACAGTCATGAGCCAATGAAAGTGAAAATTAATTGTAAGAAATTTATTCAAGTTTTATACCTTGAAACCGGTGATAAGTTTGGTCAGACTTGAGTACGACTACCTAACTTTAAGAAAATACTGAATTAAAAAATGTAGGATTTCGTCGGATTTGATAAGTTGACCCTATTATTATCTCTAAACCTAATCCTGAACTATGGAAGCGGTTTCATTTTGGAGAAGGGGTGAATGATTGATGAAGAAAAAATTTAAATTTACTTTAGCCTATCAAATTCTTGCGGGATTAATTTTAGGGATTGCTGTGGGTGGCATTTTTTACGGGAATCCGGCTGTGGAAACCTATTTGCAACCACTTGGTACAATCTTCATTAGCATGATTAAAATGATTGTGGTTCCAATTATCGTTTCTACATTAATTATTGGCGTTGCTGGGACTGGGGATATCAAGAAATTAGGTAAACTTGGCGGGAAAACATTGATCTATTTTGAAGTTGTTACGACGATTGCGATACTTGTCGGTTTGTTGGCTGCTAACCTATTCCAGCCAGGTATGGGCATCGACATGTCTGCGCTTACGAAAACGGATATATCCAAGCATGTTGAAACGACTGAAGCCATGGCGGATAACGGCCTCATTGACATCATTGTCAATATTGTTCCGACGAATATTATTCAGTCCTTGGGTGAGGGGAATATGTTGTCGATTATTTTCTTCTCCGTTTTGTTTGGTTTAGGGGTTGCTGCGATTGGTGATAGAGGAAAACCCGTGCTGGCATTTTTCCAAGGAACTGCGGATGCCATGTTCTGGGTTACGAACTTGGTTATGAAATTCGCACCGATTGGGGTATTTGGGTTAATCGGTGTAACGGTTTCGAAATTTGGATTGCAATCATTGATCCCACTTGGAAAACTGGCGCTACTTGTCTATGTAACGATGATTTTCTTTATTATTGTTGTCTTGGGCATCATTGCAAAAATGGTTGGTACGAGTATTTTCCGCCTTATGAAAGTGCTGAAAGATGAACTGCTTTTGGCGTTTACCACAGCAAGTTCGGAAACGGTGTTGCCTAGAATTATGGAGAAAATGGAGAAGTTCGGTTGTCCGAAAGATATCGTCTCCTTTGTTATTCCGACGGGGTATTCATTTAACCTGGATGGATCAACGTTGTATCAGGCGTTGGCGGCGATGTTCATCGCTCAGATGTATGGGATTGAATTGAGTATTTCGGAACAAATTACGTTAGTGCTGGTCTTAATGGTAACGTCAAAAGGCATGGCAGGGGTGCCGGGGGCTTCGTTCGTTGTTTTACTAGCGACTTTGGGGACTGTTGGTATACCACTGGAAGGCTTGGCGTTTATTGCAGGGATCGATCGGATTCTAGATATGGCACGTACGGCTGTCAATGTTGTTGGTAACGCGCTGGCGACTGTCGTATTGTCGAAGTGGGAAGGTCGGTTTGACCCTGAGAAAGAGGATACGTACTTCGCGGCTACTGAAAAATTGGCGTAAGGTCAAATTTAGCGTATAAGAAAGATGAAAAGCAGGCAGTTTCTCGAACCTTTTTGGTTTAGGGAAACTGCCTTTTGGTTGGGAATGTTAACGCATTGTAAGATTAGTTAGTATGACACCTGCGATAATAACGAGTACTCCGAAAAGACTGAGCCACATGGATTTGTCGGGATTATTCGGTCTGCTGTCTGCTTTGTTCATATACTGCGCCTTCCTTCTCTTTATGTCCTCACCTATACTCTTCCCGACCTTTGAATAGAATAAACTAATTAGCAGAAGTAGACCAATCATTCCCACGTATTTACATCAACTATGTTACACTTAACTCAAAGCTGAATATTACAACAACCACTAGGGGAGCCTTTTTTAGGCTGAGACGTGCATGAATGCGCGGACCCTTGGAACCTGATCCGGATTATACCGGCGTAGGAAAGTGGGTACGCCTTTTACGAACAGCTAAATGGCTAGCCGCTTTCTTACGCCACCGGAAAGCGGCTTTTTAGTATAAATAAAAGGGTGGCGAATCAGTTGGTACATGTGGCATTGACAATTGCGGGGTCGGATAGTGGCGGCGGGGCAGGTATACAGGCGGACTTGAAGACATTTCAGGAACTAGGCGTGTTTGGTACATCGGCACTGACGGCGGTAACAGCTCAAAATACATGTGGGGTGTCGGCGATACAACCGATTGACGCTGCTGTTGTTACGGCGCAAATTCGGGCAGTTATGGAAGACTTCGACATAAAAGCGATAAAGACAGGTATGTTATTTTCGGCGGAGATTATCCATGCGGTGGCAGATGCATTTCATTGGCGTGGCATTCCGCTCGTCATTGATCCGGTAATGATTGCGAAGGGCGGTGCTTCATTGTTAAAAGATGAAGCGGTTGAGGCGTTGAAGACGGTTCTTCTACCACATGCAGCTATTGTGACTCCTAATATTCCGGAGGCAGAAGTACTTGCTGGAATGGTGATAAAGTCGGAAATAGACATAGAACAAGCAGCGAAGCATATAATAGCCCTGGGCGCGAGGGCGGTTCTCATAAAAGGGGGCCATCGAAAAGAAGCATCTTTTGCGGAAGATTTGTTCATGGGGGCCGACGGGGAACGGTTTTTGGTTCGTGCACCGTGGATTGATACGAAAGACACGCATGGAACGGGGTGCACGTATTCAGCGGCACTGACAGCGTTTTTGGCAAATGGCGAAACTGCAGCAAATGCAGTTGTATCTGCAAAATGTTTCATCCACGCAGCAATTGAAGATGGACTTAAAATTGGTGGCGGTCATGGTCCGACGAATCATTGGGCATATGGACGCCGCGGCAACAAGACAATGGAAGGGGTTGTAGTTTATGGATAAGCAAACAGTTAACTTATATTTCATCATGGGTACAGTGAATTTGGCGGGACGCGATCCGTTGCATGTCTTAGAAGAGGCGCTAAAGGGCGGCGTAACGAGCTTTCAATTACGTGAAAAAGGTCCCGGCGCGTTAACGGGTGAAGAATTGAAGGCTTTCGCACTTGCGTGTCAGCAATTATGTGAACAATATAGTGTGCCCTTCATCGTCAATGATGATATAGACCTTGCGATTGAAATAGCCGCGGATGGTATTCATATCGGGCAGGAAGACGGATATATTTCAGTAGTGCGTGATAAGGTCGGCCCAGATATGCTGATTGGTGTTTCGACGCATAGTGTAACGGAAGCGATTGCAGCAGCTGATGCCGGGGCAGATTATATCGGTCTTGGTCCAGTTTACGAGACACAGACAAAAACGGATACGCAACCTGTTATTGGTATCGAAACAATTAGGGAGGTGGCATCGTTGCTACCTGGATTACCAATTGTTGCGATTGGCGGGATTTCAGAACGCAGAGCCGGAGCTGTTATTAAAGCGGGTGCTTCAGGGGTAGCGGTTATTTCCGCGATTTCCGGTGAAGAAGATGCTGGAGAAGCAGCAAGCCGTTTAAAAGGCGCAGTCCTACTTTCGTTGACAGGTATCGAAATGTAATGTTTAACCATTCGCGAAATACACCACACTTACGAGTAAGGGGCGTGGTGTGCGGATGAAAAAGAAACTGTTTGAAATACAAACCGTTTTGCATAAGGCGGATTTGATTTATTTCACATGGAATGATGTCGGAGGAACTTACTGCGTCTATAAAGACGGACATCATTTGTATGAAGGAACGGTCTCCGAATTTAGTGATGGTGATTTCAAGCATGCGAAACTATATAATTACGTAATCGAACGTGTGGAAGCTGGCGTCGTTGTTGATATTATTGTCATGCAGACGTCAGCATTTGCTGAACAGAAAAACAAGGAAAACCCGCTTCAGTCGCTCGTCATGACAACGATTGTCGCCAAGACGCAAATTGCGTTGTCCTGGGAGGAAATGAAGGATGTCGCTGAGTATGACGTATACCGAAATGGGACGTACATGACAACTGTGGCCAACAATCGCTACATTGACAGGGATTTTTCATTGGATGAAATCTATACGTATACCATTGAATCGAAGCGTCCGCTTGTGAAGTCGGAAGAACGATTTAACGTATTTCAGTCGATTGTCTCCACTGTATTTGGGATGTTGAACCCGGTTTCATCGAAGGTAGAAGCTACGATTGAATGGTTTTCGGTGACCAAAGTCATTGCCAAGCCGGTAGAGTTACTAATTCCTGTTCAAGACAGAGTGCGCCGCCCAAATGTAGACAGATGGGGATTCCGCTACATGACGTTTTTAAAGGATGACTGGGTGTTGAATCCAAATCTATTGTCGCGAAATCGTTATTTTAAAGGGGATGACAGGGGATTTGATGTAAATGGGGCGGCTTATCGCACGCGGGTGGCCGTCGAACTGGCGTATGATCTTGAACGTTCTCCGTTGACGTTTACGCGGGATGTTGGACCGTCGATTGCCTATGATGCTTTCAAGCGCTTTAGGAAACAAGCGACTGCTTCACCCGACGGGATTATGTTGAAACGGACGAATCACGGGGAAGACGAAGCGGGATTTTGTCTCTTACATGCTGTTGGAAATCCCCTTTCAACGGCACCTGACATTAACTATGAAGTACGTGCAGTTATGCGGCGTGACGGAACTTTTGATATGACGGGCTACCACGATCAGGCGCCCCATCATGAGATTTACTTGATGCGCGGCGCAGGGGATGACTGGAAGCCAATCCACCAGGCGGAAAGTAAGGGGCTTGCATGGATGTCGGAAGTAATTGCATGGCAATACTGGCGAATATCAAATTTTGAATAGTAAACGATGAACCCTTCCAGTGTCATGAATGGAAGGGTTTTTGAATATCTGAAAAGGGAATGTCTAAGTCAGTATTAAATGCATATTCAAGCCAACTTATTGACAATGAAAACATCACTTGTTATGATTACCTTGAATTCAAGATAAATAACCTTCTACTAAAATATAAGGAGAGAATCGATATGAAGAAAAAATCAATGGGTATTCATCATATAACTGCAATCGTCGGACATCCGCAAGAAAACGTCGACTTTTACGGGGGGGTTCTTGGGTTACGTCTTGTAAAGAAAACCGTCAACTTCGATGATCCGGGCACGCACCACCTTTACTTTGGTGATGGAAACGGTGCACCGGGTACGATCATTACATTTTTCACATGGCCTAATGCTCGCCAAGGAACAATTGGGGATGGTCAAGTCGGTGTTACGTCGTACGCAGTGCCAGTTGGGGCAATGACTTTCTGGGAAAATCGTCTTGAGAAATTTAAGATTGCGTTTAGCAAATCAAACCGTTTTGGCGAAACATATGTATCATTTGATGATCCACACGGTTTAAAAATTGAGATTGTCGAGCGAGAAGATGGGGTAAAGAATGAATGGACGGTTGGTGAAGTAACTGCGGATGTCGCCATAAAAGGGTTCGGCGGCGCAACGCTATTATCTGCTCAACCTGAAAAAACAGCTCATCTTCTTGAACAGGTTATGGGGCTTGAAAAAGTCGGTGAAGAAGGCGAATACATTCGTTTTCGCTCAACAGCAGACATCGGCAATGTCATCGATGTGAAAACGACATCATCAGGTCGTGCACAAATGGGTGTCGGTACAGTTCACCATATCGCTTGGCGTGCTGAAGATGATGCGGATCAACTGGACTGGAAATCACTTGTTGAAGAGAACGGTTACGGTGTGACGCCGGTGAAAGACAGAAACTATTTCAATGCGATTTACTTCCGAGAACATGGGAATATTTTGTTTGAAATCGCAACTGACGCACCAGGATTTGCACATGATGAGTCAGTGGAAACGATGGGTGAAAACCTCATGCTTCCAGCGCAATATGAAAAAAATCGCGAACAGTTGGAATCATCTTTGATCCCTTTTGTAGTGCGCGAAATTGATTAAATAAGGAGAAATTGAGCTATGAAACATATCTATAAACCAGGTAAAGATGATTCGAAACCGGTGTTGCTTTTGCTTCATGGTACAGGAGGCACTGAACAAGATTTACTGGGACTTGCTGACTTAATTGACCCGGATGCTGGTGTACTAAGTGTTCGAGGAAATGTCCTTGAAAACGGCATGCCGCGTTTCTTCCGTAGATTGGCAGAAGGTATATTTGATGAAGAGGATTTAATCTTCCGTACGAAGGAATTAAATTCGTTTCTTGATGAAGCTGCTAAAGAAAATGGCTTTGACAGGTTGAATGTCATTGCGGTTGGTTATTCTAATGGAGCGAACATCGCTGCAAGTTTGCTGTTCCATTATGCAGAGGCTTTGAAAGGCGCAATTCTTCATCACCCGATGGTTCCTCGACGTGGAATCGACTTGCCCGATTTAGCTGGCGTTCCAGTCTTTATCACCGCGGGGAAAAACGATCCGATATGTCCTGCGAAGGAGTCGGAAGATCTGGATGAATTGTTGGCAGGCGCGGGAGCGGTGACGGAAGTTCACTGGGAAATGAACGGTCATTCGTTGACGCGTACAGAAGTGGATGCGGCGGCAGAATGGTACAAAACAATTTTCGGGAAATGAAACAAGAAGTGGAGACAAAAAAATGAGTTTTTTAGACAGGTTATTCGGAAAGACAACTAGGACAACAATAGAGGAGACGGTAAAAATGACAAAAACAAAAACAGCAATCGTATACTACAGTTCAGGCGGTACAAACTACCAATTGGCACAATGGGCGGCTGAGGCAGCTGAAGCAGCAGGTTCTGAAGTAAGGTTAATGAAAGTGGCTGAAACGGCTCCGCAAGCTGTAATCGATTCATCTCCAGGCTGGAAAGCAAATGCCGAGGCAACGAAAGACGTTCCTGTTGCAACAGGAGAAGATCTTGAATGGGCAGACGCAATTATCTTTAGCGTACCAACACGTTTCGGTAATGTACCTGGGCAAATCCAAAGTTTCTTTGACACATTAGGTGGTTTTTGGTTCCAAGGAAAACTCGCTAATAAAGCAGTAAGTGCAATGTCATCTGCACAAAATCCGCATGGCGGTCAGGAAGCAACAATCCTGTCTCTTTACACAACAATGTACCACTGGGGAGCAGTTGTTGCGGCGCCTGGTTACACAGATGCAGTTACATTTGCAGCAGGCGGTAACCCGTATGGCACAAGTGTAACAGTCGGACAAGATGGAAAAATAGCTGACGACGAAGCGACAATTAAAGCCGCAGTTGCTCATCAAGCTGGACGTACAGTAAAAGTTGGAGCAGCATTGAAAAGTATGAACGCATAATCTTGAGTGAAGCCGACCTGTGATGGGTCGGCTTTTTCGTGTTTAGAAATGGGTTGATCTATATTTGGAAAATGACCGAACATATAAGTTGTAAACTAATCATAAACCTTTGCAAATAACTTATTTAACTTTCTTCGACCGCGGCCAGATGAAGTACGAAATAGAAATGATAAAGTCAATCCCGAGAACGAGTGCCCATACTCTCAAGGTGGCGGATAGTACTTCTGTTCTTGCTGGATCCCCGATGAAATAAATCATTGCGACAAGGAAAACGCCACCGATTATATAAGCAAGCAGATGTTGCAATGTACCTTTCATCGAGTGGCGAGCGTGTTCGTATCCAGCCTTACGTACAGGTTTTGTCCCCGTTTTTTGAAAGTAGAATCGAAACCGTTCATCAGCCCAATGGATCATGCTTTTGCCGAACGCGATGGAAGAACCGAGATAGATAGCCGCAATGGCGTGTACTTGCGTTGCCGTTGCCCCGTTGTATAGGTCGGTTGCTGTGACGATGAGTAGTATTAAATCGATAACCGGCGTCAAAGCAAGAAAGAAAAAACCGAGCTTTTCTCGTTTGAAAATATAGCGGGTGATAAGACCGAGAGCAATGACGACCCAGAAACCAATTTCGCAGGCAACAATCGTCCAAGCAATGAAATTCATAGGAACACCTCTTTTCATCGAGTTGTAATTAAGTAGGTTTATCATAGCACACTGATTATATGGTTAACGGTTGCTGATTTATCACCGAAAAGGTGCAGGTTATCACTGCCACACAAAAAAACGGAAAAGCTGATTCAGCTTTTCCGTTCCTTCAATCAATCACTTATTCAAATAAGCCCACGCATACTGTGCGTACAGTTCTGCACCAGTGACCAGCGCGTCTTCGTCGATATCGAAGTTGCCGTGGTGATGTGACCACTCCGTATCTTTCTCCGGATTTCCACTACCAACAAGTGCAAAACTGCCGGGTGCTTTGTCGAGGAAGAACGAGAAATCTTCGGCGCCCATCGTTGGTTTTTCATCATATACAACATTTGGACCGAATGCTTCAGCTGCAACTTGCTGAACGAGGTTCGCACTCTCTTCGTCGTTGACAACGGGCTGTGTACCACGGATATACTCAACTTCCGCAGTCGCACCGTACATGTCAGCAACGCTTTTGGCGTATTGTGAAATGCTTTTTTCGATATGATTGCGCGTGTCTTGATTGAACGTACGAACCGTACCTTCGATTAACGCATTCTCGGCTATAATGTTGAAACGCGTGCCAACTTCCATTTTACCGACAGTCAGTACAGCTGGGTTTTGCGGATCAATTGTCCGTGAAACGACAGTCTGGATATTCATGACGAACGAAGAAGCAACGAGTGCTGCGTCGATACAGTCCTGAGGAATGGCACCATGTCCGCCTTTACCTGTGAAGTGGACTTTGAAAATGTCAGCTGCAGCGAATGATGGTCCTGGTGTACAAGAAACTTTATGCGTCGGCATTTGCGACCAGATGTGGATGCCGAAAACATTGTCAACGCCGTCCATTGCGCCTTGGTCGACCATCGCTTTTGCACCTTGCGCAATTTCTTCAGCAGGTTGGAAGAGAAGGCGTACGTTACCCGGCAGTTCATCTTTCACATCGGACAATGCTTTTGCAGCGATTAGCAACATCGAGGTGTGTGCATCATGGCCGCATGCATGCATTTTTCCGTCAATCTTAGAAGCATAGGGTACATGCGTATTTAATTGTTCAACAGAGAGTGCATCCATATCGCCGCGCAGTGCGACTGTTTTGCTGCCCGATGCTCCTTTAATTTCAGCGATGACGCCAGTAGGTTCCGTCTTGCGGTAGGGAATACCGAGTTCATCCAAATAAGAGCAAATGAACGCAGTTGTTTTTACTTCTTCAAAAGACAGTTCTGGTTCGCTATGCAATTTGCGTCGCAGTGCAGTCAGTTCGTCGCTATAGTTTGTGATGGCTTCTTTTATTTTTTGATTTATCATGCCGTTTTAGCCTCCGTTAATCGCTTTGCCACTTCATAGATAATAGTCGTTCCGTCTGCAAGGTGACCTGGATCTGACCATTCTTCGGGACAATGACTTAGCCCGTCTTTGCTTGGGATGAACACCATTCCGCAAGCCGTGAAATCTGAAAATACCATCGCATCATGGCCTGCTCCGCTATTAATCGAACAATAAGGAATTTCAAGATGGTCACTCGCTTCTTTCAGTAAAGAGTGAATGTCGCTATCGAGTTCTTTCGGCTCAATGTAGAGTTGCTGTTCAATTGATGTGCGAATGCCATTGCCGTCTTGTTGCGCGATCAGTTCTTTCACTTTGTGTACCGCATTCAGTACATGCGCTTCTTTACCTGAACGAATATCTACGCTGAAGACAACTTTGTCTGGGATAACATTTGCTCCGTTCGGAAAGACGTTTAACCGGCCCGTTGTGATGACGGTACCTTCGCCTTCACCGCTTGCAATACCTGGGAAGGCCGCAATGATGTGCGCCGCTGAAACGAGTGCATCGGAGCGCCTAGCCATTGGTGTTGTACCCGCATGTCCAGCCTGGCCTTGTACAGTCACTTCCAATTGTGTCAGCCCAACAATTGCTTCAACGACACCAATTTGAATGTTTGTTTCCTCAAGAATCGGGCCTTGTTCAATGTGCAACTCAAGGAAGGCTTTAATCGTTTTTGGATCTCGTTTTTTCTCGTTTGCCGGATTGACCCAGATATCCGCCATCGCATCTACTGCTAAAATACCATCTTTATCGGCAAGCGTTTTGAAATCTTCTGCTGTCAATAAACCCATCATCCCACGTGAGCCCATTAGACCACCGCCAAAACGTGAGCCTTCTTCTTCAACGAGTGCAATGATTTCAAGTGGGTAGGTTGGCATAAGATTGTTCTCTTTGAACAATGCAGCAACTTCTAATCCAACAACAACACCTGCAGTGCCGTCATATGCTCCGCCATTTGGAACAGAGTCAAAGTGGGAACCAACGATGACGGAAGGGGCGTCAGGTAACGTACCTTCAAGTTTGCCGAATATATTACCAAACCCATCTTCCGTTACTGTTAGACCGTACTCCGTCATTGCTTCTTTAATGTAATTGCGTGCTTGTAAGTCTTCTTGACTATACGTAAGTCGCGTCACACCAGCACCAGGCGTAGCTGTAAATCGACTCAACAATTCAATATGTTGTTCAATCCGTTGTTGATTGGCTGTCATGTCTATTCCTCCTCGTTTGACTAGCTTCTAAATTAGCCTATTACAGGAATCCGACGAAGAGGCCTGCAAGGATAACCGAAACCATCGTGACGCTTATAAATCCACCGACGAGCATTGGGGGTAACATATGACTTGTCAAAGCTTCCCTTTCTTTCTCATCTTCCGTTAATGAATTGATGACTTCATTGGTAATAATGTAGTCTGCTGGGAAGCCGTATAACGCAGTTAACGAAACGGCAAACGCCATTTCTTTACTCACTTTTAGCACTTTCCCCATAAACAAGGAGAAGATATACATGCCGACGACGCCCAATACGATACAGCCGACTAGTGGATACAGAATTTCCATCATCATGGAAGGCGTCGCTTTTTTCAAACCGTCAAAAATGAACAGCATTAGTGCCATCATTGCTAATCCAAAGCCATTTGCTTTTTGCAGTACGTGACGTTCCAAAAAACCGATACTTGTTGCGATAATACCGAACAATAAGCAAAGCACATAAGGACTGACTGTCACGATAGGTGCCAGCAATGTAGAAACGAGATACGCAAGGAAGCCAACAAATGCAAGGCGGAAAAATTTGAAGTAATCTGTATTGAATTTATCAGGCATGTTCTTAAATAGCTTAAGTTCATGTCGTTCTGAAATGGAAGCTTGAGTACCGGTCTTTTGTTCCTTCAGTTCACCTTTGCGATACTTTTCAAGAAGCATTTTTCCTTCTTTTTTAAGAACAACTGACGTAAGGGGATAACCCGCGAAGCCTTGCATCACGTAAATGACAATCGCGAATACAGCCAATGTTGCGAGTCCGGCGTTAGCAGCGCCTTCTGACATGATCAACGCAGATACAACACCGCCGACAAGAGGTGGAATTGCAACGATGATTGTTTCAATACCAAATAGCAGTGTACCGATTCCGAATAAAGCAACGACAATTCCTAGAATTCCAGCAAGGGAAATTAAAATGGTTTTCCATTGTTCTTTCAGTTGTTGAAGGGATAGCAATGTACCCATATTGGTAATGAGTAAATAAATCATCATTGACGCGACAGTAGGTGGTACGCCGGCAAGTGAAACAATATCTTGCGGGAAAAACGTCCAATAGCCTAGCAAGAAAAGGACGGCGCAGACGAAAACGGATGGAATCCACGCTTTCGTCCGAACGGAGACGACATCTCCGATATATAAAATAGCTACTAAGATTACTAAAGCTAACATTTGCGACATAGTATTCATCCCCTTCAGATAATATAGAATTTTTACTATAGTATCATAAAATTTTGTCGAATAATAGTGAATTTTACACATTGTATATAATATATCGCAATGAAATTGAGTGAAAGCGCTTACTAGTAAACTGTTGGCAATCCATTATATAAGTTGAACGAATAAAAAACTCCCTACAATGCAGTATCTATCATTCTGCATTGTAGGGAGTTCAGTTTACTGGATAAGTAACTTATTTTGTTAGTAACGAATTCTCGATTTTATAATTCAGCTTTACTTCATCTAACCAATTTACGTACTCTGCTTGTACACCTTCTTCTAGTAATAGTCCTTTTATTTCTCCCTTAAGCTCACTTAATACGGCTTCTTTTGCTGCTTTCTTGTCGGTTACATGAATAATATGATAACCGTGTTCTGTTTTTATAGGGTCGCTAATTGCATCAACTTTCATTGAAAATGCTGCTTCTTCAAATTCGGCTACCATTTTGCCGCGGGGGAAAAGGCCTAATTCTCCGCCATTTTCCGCACTCATTGTATCTGTTGAGAACTCTTTTGCAAGTGTAGCGAAATCCTCTCCGTCTGCAAGTTTCTTCGCCACCTTTTTCGCTGTGGCTTCGTCTTCCACTAAAATATGGCTGGCTGCGACTTGTTCTTCCTCGTTGAAGGACTCTTTGTTTTCTTCGAAGTACGCCTTAATGTCCTCATCAGTGATCTTGATACGTGGTTCAATTATTTTTCGAATAGATAAATAATCAACGATATTCTCTTTGAATTCTTTCTCTGTCATAGCATTTGTCTTGAGTGCAGCGTCAAAAGCTTCCTGTCCACCGGCGTTTTCGACGTATATTGCAAGTTCTGCATCTACTTCTTTATCAGAAACGGAGACTTTTTCTTTTTTTAACTCAAGTGCAACGACTTTATCATCAATCATTGCAGTAAGGGCTTCTTGCCCAGCTGATTGAACGAGAACTTCATATAATTCATCTTTCGTAATTTTTTCATCACCTATAGTTGCTACGGTTTCATCTGTTGATGCCTTTGAATCTTTTGAGCAACCAGTTGTGACAGTTAGTATAATTGCGAGTAGACTGACTGTTAACAACGGGAATAACCTTTTTTTACGCATTTTTTAATTCCTCCAATGTTTGTTATAACTTCATTCTACCGGAGAAATATGAACAAACTATTACCAAATTAAAAACAGCCGCTACGCGAGATGTGTAACGGTTGTTAAAAAGCAGTTAATTTTCGTTTTGTACAGGAAATGACAGCGTAAACTTTGTCCCTTTCCCTTTTTCACTTGTTACATCGATTGTGCCGTTATGCATCACGACCAAACTTTTTACAATGGACAAGCCAAGTCCGAATTCACCGTATGGATTCGTTGTTCTAGATACAATCGCTTTATAAAATCGACCCCAAATTTTCTCGACATCGTCAGGGTCAATGCCGATTCCTGTATCTTCAATTTCGATGATACAGTTCATATTGTTCATATAACCGCGAAGATAGATTGTACCGTCTTCGGTAAACTGGATACTGTTTTTCGTAATATTGATCAATATTTGGGTGAGTCTATCGTAATCTGCAAACACCATTACATCAGGATCCGCAGCTAAAAAGATCTTATTACTTCGTTCCGCCGCAACGCCATCCAGCTGATCTTTGATAATCTCTAATAATTCAACGAGCTGGATGTCCTGTTTAATGAGGGTGACTTGGTTAGATCGGATTTTTTCGTAATCCAGGTTTTCATTGACCAGACGGATAAGTCGCAACGTTTCATTGGTTGCGAGCTGCAGTCCTTTTTCTTTTTCGGATTCAGGAATCATATTATTTTTTAGGCCCTCAATCATGCCTCTAATCGTCGTAAGGGGTGTTCGCAATTCGTGTGACACATCTGCCATGAATTGGCGACGTCTGTTTTCGAGATTTTCAATTTCCTCCATTGAGGCGTCCAGCTTCTCAACCATTTCGTTAAAATCACCCGCAAGCTCGCTGATTTCATCAAAATCAGAAGAGGGGATACGTACGGAGTAATCACCTTGTGCAACGGCAGAAGTTGCTGCTTGAAGCCGTTTAATACGCCTAACGTGAAAAGTCGATAAAATCCAGCTCAGAAGAAGTGAAATAGCCAGTGCGATAAACGTTGTAATCAGCAAATAGGTATTCATTTGCGAAATTGCCTCACGTGAGCCCTTTATGGGGGAAGTCAAAAGTATGCCGCCGCCAAATCGATTATTTTGTACATAGGGAAGAAGAACAAATGTGACGGCTTCGTTGAATCGTTTGAAATCCTGCTTCACAGTTACAGTTTCACCATTTTTAATATCGTGCCATTCTTCTTCACTTAAACTAATGAGTGGTGTTTTTATGCCAGTCGAATAAATGATGGCCGAATTTTCGTTGAATAAACTATATTGAATATCTCGCCCATTTAGGACTTGTCCGTAAGACTTTAAAATCTGGTCCGAACTTCGTTGGTCTTGTTGAATGTCGCGTAAAATAGTTTGTCCATATGTCGCGAGTTCTTCCGTTTTATTAGCATAGACAAACTGCTCAATATAGTGGGAAAATAGCAAGCTCAATAATAAAAAAGCGATGACGATTACGCTGAAGTGACTGACAAGTTGCTGGTATAAGTATTTTACTTTCACTTTAAGTCACCTAAGGTTTCGTCGAATCGGTAACCAACGCCCCAAACGGTATGGAAAAAAGGCCGCTCATCCGTCGAGACTTTCGTGCGAAGCCGTTTGATGTGCACGTCGACAGTTCGATCATCACCGTAAAAGTCATAGCCCCACACATTATCCAGCAATTGTTCACGTGAGAAAACTTGTTTCGGATGTTGGACAAAATGGTAGAGCAGATCGAATTCTTTCGGCGTTAGGTTTTGTACCGGGACTCCGTCGAGTAATACATCACGTGTGTTTACGTTGATTTTAAAATGGGCTGTTTCGACGATACCATCCTGCGACGGTTTGTCTTTCAGTGTTGAATACCTGCGTGTCACCGCTTTAATGCGGGCCATAAGTGCCAGTGGACTAAATGGTTTTGTGACATAATCATCTGCACCCATTTCAAGTCCGAGCACCTGGTCTGATTCACCGTCTTTTGCGGTTAACATAATAATCGGCGTCGCAATGTTTGCCGCCCGCAGTTTATGGCAAATCGAAATACCGTCCATGCCAGGCAACATCCAGTCAATAATGATGCAATCCCAGCCGCCCTGCTTCGCCAGTTCATAACCTTCCAAACCATTTTTTATGAATGAGCCATCGATTTCTTCTTTCAAAAAAAATAATTCAATCATGGAAGAGACACTCTCATTATCTTCAATTACTAAAATTCTCACTAAAACACGCCTCCTGTTGCACTGCCATTCCTTTCAAGTTAAATCGAAAACAAGAAATTAGCAACTACAAACACCCCTCCTATGTTAATAAGGAGAGGTGCCTGCACGAATATATTAATTTGCCGTGGATACATTGCTCGTAAGTAAAACGTCAACCGTTTTTAACTCTGCGCCGCGATAAATCGTAAATGTTGCTTTGTCACCGACAGAAAGATTCGAATACAAGAACTTCCGTAGCTCTGTCGAGTTCTTCACTTCAGTGCCATTAATCGCAGTTATAATATCTTCTACATCGAGACCTGCTTTTCCTGCTGCGGATGCAGGATCAATATTTGTAATTACTACACCGGCTGTAACTTCATTCGGAAGACCTTGCAAGTAGGTCCGTGGCACCTGATCAAGATCCGCAAGTCCAATACCGATATATGGGCGTTCAACTTGTCCGTTTGCTGTCATTTCTTCAATAAGTGGAACCACTTCGTTACTCGGAATCGCAAAGCCAAGACCTTCAACACCACTTTCAGAAATCTTCAAGCTGTTAATGCCAATTACTTGTCCAGCCGCGTTGAGAAGTGCACCACCGCTGTTGCCGGGGTTAATGGCGGCGTCCGTTTGGATAACATTCATTTCCCATTCGCCTGCAGATGTCTTCACATTAATGGATCGATTGACTGCACTTACAATTCCTTGAGTCACTGTACCGGAGAAGTCGAGACCAAGTGGATTACCGATGGCGATAACATCGTCTCCTGCACGAAGTTTATCGGAGTCGCCAAATTCAAGGGAAGTGTCTGCATACTTCGCATCGATTGTTAGGACAGCGAGATCGCTTAGCGCATCTTTACCAACAAGTGTAGCTGTTGTTGTCTCTCCGCTTTCAAGTGAAACTTCAAGCTTTTCTGCACCTTCGATGACGTGGTTATTCGTCACGATAAACGCTTTGTCACCTTCTACTTTATAGATGACACCAGAACCTGACCCGCTCTTGGCACTCCCGGCTTGCTGTGAAAAAGGGTTATTTTCTTTTTGGTAATTAACAATCCCGACAATTGCGCCGGAAGACTGTTCGACCATATCGGAAAGTGACGGTGTATCTTTAGCGCTTGTTTGTTGTACATTATAGGGAACCGTATCCGTAGTGACTGGAACCGTTTCGGCGGAACCGCCTTGCAGTAAATCTGTATTGACTACGACTGCTAACGTTAATACCGAACCAATAACGCCTGCTCCTAATGTTGCTAAAAATCGTTTACCTGGTTTGTTTTTATTTTCTGTCTCCATGCTAATTCCTCCCGTTTCATCTGATACCCTTTATTTTAGTTGGAATATATGAACAAACTATTACCGAGAAGTTAATAATTGATGAAGAAGCCAATTAATGAACTAATAACACATGTGTTGATTAACCAAACCAGTAAATGACTGCTTACTTTTATGGTGAAACACTAGGCACTCTATGTACGGGAGCCTTTGTATTGCTTTGGACTGAACGGCTACTACAACATTACCGGAGTTTCTAACTGCTTAGTGATACGACTTTGTCGCATCACTAAGCAGTTTTTTCGTTAATCGTATGGTGACCTTTCGTCCGTCGCTCTCCAAAGTTATAGGTACATTAGGTGCTAAAACTTTTGGGGACGAATGAATAACCTCTTTCTATTCAGCAAGGAGCAGCCAAAGATGCAATTTTGGCTGCTGAATACTTCTTTATAGCATTTCCTTTTCGATTTTAAGACAGTGACACTTTCAATATGGCGTCACACTGTTACTTGTATGATCTTTGCTGAAATTAGTAAGGAAGGCTTTATTAAAAGGGATAGAGTGCCCGAAATTTCATCTTCGGGCACTTGCAACTTCTATAGAAAAGTAGCTATTATTTCATCATCCAAAGTAGTTGCACTTTTCACTTGAACATTGTAGGTATGTGACGGACAAATAGTTGCGACAGGATTACCGAAATTGATGTGGCTAGAAATGACGAAGTCATTTCTAGCCACATTTAACCCCCGGTAAAGCTGTCGTGACCACTTTGTTCAAAGCAAGCCGAAAACGTACAAGTGCAAATGGGTATTCTCTATCTTTTATTACAAGTAATTAATGTAATAATATGGTTAATCAACAGACGTGAACTAATAACTTTTTATCTCCCCCAGCACCGATAATAAAGTGGCTTCCGAAGAACATGTCAATCTATGTCGAACGATTTTAAAGTTAAGTAGTTGAAATAATCAACATAGTCTGACAGAATGAAAGGACAAGCTTCTTTTTTATTTCAAAAGGGTTGTAAGCGCATACATCACTTTATTTATGGTAGGGGCGCATATGGCAGAAGTTTGCGACGTATAGTGGCATTGTGTGAAAAATTCAACTCACAGGGAGGAATGGAAATATGGTACAAGCGGTAGAAAATCAGATTTATGCTTTTCCGAACACGGAAGGTGCGAAAGTAAACTTTAAGGAACGCTACGATAACTTTATTGGTGGAAAGTGGACAGCGCCAGTTAAAGGGGAATACTTCGATAACGTAACGCCGGTAACAGGAAAAGTATTTACAGAAGTAGCACGCTCAACTGCAGAGGATGTTGAACTTGCGTTGGATGCGGCACATGCTGCAAAAGATGCTTGGGGCAAAACGTCCGTTACTGTGCGCTCAAATACGTTACTGAAAATTGCTGATCGCATCGAGCAAAACTTAGAAATGCTGGCTGTTGCTGAAACATGGGATAATGGCAAAGCAGTTCGTGAAACCTTGAATGCGGATTTGCCGCTTGCTATTGACCATTTCCGCTATTTTGCTGGTGCGATTCGAGCGCAAGAAGGTGGAGTTAGTCAGATTGATGACGATACAGTAGCGTACCATTTCCATGAGCCCATCGGTGTCGTTGGACAAATTATTCCGTGGAACTTCCCGATTCTAATGGCTGTATGGAAGCTTGCACCTGCGCTTGCTGCCGGAAACTGTGTTGTGCTGAAGCCTGCGGAACAGACGCCGGCATCGATTCTTGTACTCGTAGAATTGATTGCAGATCTATTGCCTCCTGGCGTTCTGAATGTGGTGAACGGTTTCGGTCTTGAAGCAGGTAAACCACTTGCATCGAGCTCACGTATTGGGAAAATTGCATTCACAGGTGAAACGACAACAGGACGTCTGATTATGCAATATGCTTCACAAAATGCGATCCCTGTCACGCTTGAATTAGGCGGTAAATCACCGAATATCTTCTTTGAAGACATAATGGACGAAGACGATTCGTTCTTAGACAAAGCAGTAGAAGGCTTCGTCATGTTTGCACTGAACCAAGGTGAAGTATGTACATGTCCTTCTCGTGCGCTGATTCAAGAATCCATTTACGATAAATTCATGGACCGTGCAATTGAGCGCGTAAAAGCGATTAAAACAGGGAATCCGCTTGACCCAACTGTCATGATGGGTGCGCAAGCGTCAACTGAACAGCTGGAAAAAATACTTTCTTATCTAGATATTGGCAAACAAGAAGGTGCTGAATGTCTGGTTGGCGGAGAGCGAAATCAGCTCGAAGGCGATTTGAAAGACGGCTACTACGTAAAGCCGACTGTCTTTAAGGGGAATAATAAAATGCGGATTTTCCAAGAAGAAATCTTTGGCCCTGTCGTTTCGGTTACAACGTTCAAAACAAAAGAAGAAGCGCTTGAAATTGCGAACGACACGCTATACGGTTTAGGGTCTGGTGTTTGGACGCGCGACATGAATACGGCATACCGTTTCGGCCGTGGCATTCAAGCGGGACGAGTCTGGACAAACTGTTATCACATGTATCCGGCGCATGCTGCGTTCGGTGGTTACAAAGCATCTGGTGTCGGTCGTGAAAACCACTTAATGATGTTGGGCCACTATCAACAAACGAAAAACATGCTAGTTAGTTACAGTGAAAACAAACAAGGCTTCTTTTAAGCGGGAAGGGGTAGTGCGGATGACGGAACGCGTACTTGCAACTGACGCTGCACTGGAACTCATTGCGTTTTTGAAAGAGAAACACGGCCCACTCATGTTTCACCAGTCGGGCGGCTGCTGTGATGGCTCATCGCCGACGTGTTATCCAAATGGAGAACTGATTCTAGGTGATCAGGATGTCCTGCTTGGTACTATTGGTGAAACACCGTTCTATATGCACAAAAACCAGTTCGAGTATTGGAAGCATACACAGCTGATCATTGACGTTGTCAAAGGTCGCGGAGGCATGTTTTCGCTCGAAGGCGTCGAAGGCAAACGCTTTTTGACTAGGTCGCGTGCGTTTACGGCTGAGGAAAATAAAGAACTACAGGTATAAGTGAATGACAAAAGGGGCCTCGATGAAAACTCGAAGGGCCCCTTTTCATTGTCTAGGTAACTATAAAATCTCGTACTGTGGATAAATTGTAACATAGAGATTTCACGTCCAGACTCCAGCACCTAGAGGCTCGGGCCATAAGTCGGTCCGGCTGTGCGGCAAAGAACACCGCTTGGGCCTGCAGGATGCAGGTCATGCAGTAGTTGCGACACGACGTCGCGAACTTAGACTGCCTTCCTTTACCCGTCTTATGTCTGTCGCCTCTGAACAGGTGCTTGCGCTTTTGTCATTACCTAAATAAAACGTTTGCGCTGTTGCGGCGATGGCAACATACACGCATCTTCTTTCTTGCCAAACCATTTATAGCGATTACTTGCGACGTAGTCATATACGCCGTCACGGATTTTACGTGGTACGAGTATAAATAGGAAGAATAGATGCCATAATCCATCTAGCTTTTTTGCGATACGGAGTGCTGCTGAAGACTTGGTGAACGCTTTACCGTTTTCGATCAAAACCAAGCTGTCAACGTCTTCAGGAATGGCATATTTTTTCGTAAGTTCCAGCCCTTTTTCGCTTTGCAATGAAGTAAATAGAAAATGGGCGGCAGGATCTCGCTTTATAATGAACTGCACACTTGAGTCACAAAAGTTACAAACCCCGTCAAATAAAATAATTCTCTTCACAAAATAACCTCCCGGCACGCTTCTTTTTATAGTATAGCCTGTTAGTCTAGCTATAAAACGTGAAAGATGTAACAGTTTACGTTTGGCGGAATATTTAGTATAATTGTTGTTAGAAGAAATAGCGCGTGCTACAAACGTTTGGATGTTTTCCACCGCATTTAGCCCCGGCAAAATGATGAGAGGATGATAGACTATGGAACGTTTACCTATTGAACCATCCGAAATGGCACTAAGGCATAACAAGGACTACATCGATAAGCTAAACATGATTGGTGAAGGCGGTCCGATTTATGATCAATCTGGAATGCTCGAGAAAAGGCGAGAAGAGTCCCATGTTTTCGAGGATGGAGAAAAACTCCCTCGTGATTACCAATGACCAGACCTCACAGCAATGTGAGGTTTTTCTGTTTCTTTGCGGGCTATATAAGTTGAAATAAAGAGCCCCCATTGAATCTGCTGCAGCGCAGCGGATTTGAATGGAATCTTGATTGCAACATCTATAGTTAGTAGACTTTCCAATATTCATTAATATCCATAGTGTCTATCGCCCGTTTGTCTTCCTTCTTTTCACATCTACTAGAAGGAGGAGGTGATAGTATGATGCAACAAGGTAATTGGCAACAAGGTAACCATATGCAACAAGGCAATTGGCAGCAGCCAAATTGTCATCAAGGTAATATGATGGGTGGCAATCAAGTGCGGCCGGTAGTATGTCCGACGCAGTATCGTTGCCACGATCAATTCGTACCGCGTGAAGTTCCTTTTATCCATCCGATCGTCAATGTGAATCGGGTGCATACAGTTGAAATTCCACGTCACTATGTCACAGAAACAACACAGAATGTGATGGGGCAAACACTCCCTGCTCGACCTGGTTTCGGTCCAGGAGTGGGCGGAGTCGGTCAAGGAATGGGTCCAGGAATGGGCGGATACGGTCCACAAGTTGGCGGTATCGGTAATCGACCGGGCTGTGGACATCGACCAGGCTGTGGCTGTGGAAATCGCCGCGGCTGGTGATAGGTCAGAGTTATGGTAGAATAAAGCTACCATAATGATATACAGTAGGTGAATTTGTTGAGAGCTTTTAAATTTGTCATTCCAGTCATGCTACTCGTTGGAGGATTTGGCTGGATGAAATTGACGAAAGAATTTCAAGAAGTGCCCGGGTTAACGCGCTTGGCTATTATAATAGGTGCGATGATTTTGAGTGGGGTCATTTCTTACTTTTTATTTCCAAAAGATGAAGGCGAAAAATCTTAAAAAAGGACCGATAGCGAATTTGCTATCGGTTCTTTTAATTCGCTTTTAAAAATCACGCTACTTGTGTCAACTTATAATAATTATATGTTGACTCATAATGTGTTATCTATTATTCTGTTAAAGATAACATAAACGTTAGGGGTGTATTATGACAACAGTTACAGAGAAAATGAAACCAAAAAGTAAAAGTGTAATGAGTCCGTTAACGCTTGTCTACAGCGGAATGTTCGCGGCGTTGATGATGATTGGAGCAAATATTACAGCGTTTGTACCATTTTTAATGGTAGGCGGTGTGCCGATTACATTGCAGACGTTTTTTGCGATACTTGCAGGACTTATTCTTGGTAGTCGCAGGGGTGCACTAGCAATGACGGTTTATATGTTCATCGGGCTTGCGGGGGCGCCTGTATTTGCAAGATTCAGCGGTGGTTTTGGATCGATTATCAGTCCAACATTCGGATTTATCGTATCTTTCATTTTGGTAGCATTCATTGCTGGGAAAATCGTTGAAAAGAACAGTAAATTATATGGATATATTATTGCTGCACTCGTTGGAATGGTTGTTAATTATTTAATTGGAACGAACTGGATGTATTATGCCTATAAGCTTTGGGCTGCAGCACCGGATGCCTTTACATACAAAGTAGCGTGGCTATGGATGATGCCTCCGCTGCCTAAGGATATTGTACTTGCTGTACTGGCCGGGATTTTCGGCCATCGTATGTACAAAGTGTTGAAGGTGAGGCGTTAATATGACGAAATATGCTGATCTTGCTGAACGGGTAATCGAGGGACATGAACTAACGGATGAGGAAGCACATTCTATTCTGAACGCTTCAGATGACGACTTACTAACGCTTCTGCATGCAGCTTATACAATACGGAAACATTATTATGGGAATAAAGTGAAACTCAATATGATCATGAATACGAAATCTGGCTTATGCCCTGAAAACTGTGGCTATTGTGCGCAGTCAATCATTTCAACAGCGCCCATCGAAAAGTATGCCATGATGAAAAAAGAGGAAATTGTAGCGGGGGCAGCAAGGGCAGCAGAACTAAATGCGGGGACCTACTGTATCGTGGCGAGCGGTAGAGGTCCTGCGAAGCGAGAACTTGAAATTGTCATTGATTCTGTAAAGGAAATAAAGTCTAAGCATGCGAATATGACTGTCTGTGCTTGTCTTGGACTGTTGAAACCAGAACAGGCGTCGCGATTGAAAGAAGCCGGCGTCGACCGTTACAACCACAACATTAATACGTCAGCATCTCATCATGAAAGCATCACGACATCTCATACATATGAGGACCGTGTAAACACGGTTGATCTGGTCAAGCAGTCAGGTATTTCACCGTGTTCGGGCGTCATCATTGGTATGCGTGAAACCAAACAAGATGTCATCTCAATGGCGCGTAGTTTGCACGCGATGGATGCAGATTCAATTCCAGTTAACTTTCTACACGCCGTAGATGGTACGCCTCTTGGTGGTACGGATGAATTGACACCGCTTTATTGTTTGAAAGTGTTGTGCTTGTTTAGGTTCATTAACCCGACAAAGGAAATTAGGATTTCAGGCGGACGTGAAGTGAACTTACGCAGTCTTCAGCCGCTTGGCTTATACCCTGCAAACTCCATTTTTATTGGGGATTATTTGACGACAGAGGGTCAGGAAAGTGACAGGGACTATCAAATGTTAAAGGATATGGGATTCGAAATTGATTTGGAACCTTTAGCAAAAGAGCCTGTTTCAGTGTGAATAAAAAAATGGACATCCCATTTCAACGGGATGTCCATTTTTTATTCGGTCGTATCGAACGGTTGAAGAATATCCCGTTTGCCCTTTGTGTGGAAAATAAGGACTTTATCTGTCGGATCGTACTTTTTACCGTAAAACGTTTCATCTTTATAGGTGTGGATTTCATCGTATGTTTGGGTCATCGCATTATAGATTTCTTCTTCACCAGAATGGGTAGGTGACCAGTATAAGATTTCAAGTACTGTGTTTTCACCTGTTGCGAGAGAGCGTCGGTTATAGCCGATACGCTGTGCATGTGTGAAGTTCTCGCGTGAGTAAAACTTGAGCCGTTTTGCGGTATCTGTATCTTCATAATCGACGGGCTCGACTTCAAGTAGAATGGGTTTGTTCTTGGACTTTAACATCGTCAACAATTTGCCGCCAAGTCCCATGCCGCGTGATTGTGTTGAAACGAACAAGTAGTCGACGAATATAAACTTTTCGAACTCGACATACATGAGGACATGATGGGGTCCTTCATCTTTCTTGTAAACACTTTTCTTGTCTGTTAGTAACGCATCCATATGTTCCTTTGACTTCATCTCTTCAACGGGGAAGTATTCATTTAGTTTCTCATACCAATTCAAAACGTATCGCCTCCAATGGTTTATTTACCCCGGAGTTTTTTGTTTTGGATTGTGAGACCGAGGAAAAAAGAAGGGTAGTAAAAAATCCTCTACTTTATTGTATACCCGTTATTTCTACTAAATAAACATGCTTGGTTTTCGATCAAGGAAATGAAACTATTCCCTTGATTATCCGTATACTTAACTAGCAGCAAAAAACTTTATTAATGGAAAAGGGTGTATGTATGTTTAACTTACTACTATTTTCAATTATTGTGGGCGTCGTGTTCAGTCTAGTGATTGTCCCGTTTATCCTAAGTACGCAAGCGAAACGCAGTGCAGACGAGGCGAAGGCAACTGTAAGAGTTCCTTTTAATAGGGGAGCTGCGATTGCAACCGTAGCTATTTTATCCACCATAATCGTGTTCATGTTTTACTACACAACCAACTTGGACCGTAACTGGACGTCTTTATGGGCGGCGCTTTTAATTGTTACTTTCCTCGGAGCCATTTCAGCGGGTGGCAAGGACCGCCAACTGAAAATCGTTTTATTCTTAGGTGCACTGGCTTTCGGAGCGTATATACTCAGCGCGCCGCTATTCAACGCCGATAAGAAATACAAAGCGGTTGAAATGGATCAGCAAGTGGAAATCACGGCGTTCGATGAAACAAAGACGCCTGCAAGTGTGCCACCTAAGTTTGCGCGCAATAAGATGAAGAAAGCATTCGGGCAAGTTCCAAATACGAGTTACTATGAGCTCGGCAGTCTGCAAATTCAAAAAGTCGATGGCAAGTTCGTCTACATTGCCCCCGTCGAGTTCTCTGGCTTCTTTAAATGGTTGAATGCTAAAACGACGCCGGGGTACTTTACGATGAGTGCGACGGATTCAGCAGATAACCCGAAATTTGTGAAAGCTGAAATGGCGTATACACCGTCGTCATTCTTCCACAAACAAGTGGAACGTCATATACGAATGGAAATGCCGAACCTCATTTTTTACGGGGATGTTCAACTTGAAATTGCTGATGATGGGAAACCGCATTATATCCGTTCTTATGGGGACTTCATTTCCGCGCGTAACGGCTTTGATGTTAAAGGGATTGTAACGGTTGATCCTGCAACTGGCGATGTGAAAAAGTATTCGCTTGCAGATGTACCTGAATTTATCGATGGTGCGGTTTCACCTGAAGCAGTCAGTTTGCAAAACAGTTATTTCGGGAACTATATCCACGGTTTCTGGAATTCAGTCGTTGGGAAGAAAGATGTCAAGCTGCCATCTGATGAAGGAACAGAAGCGAACGTCAGTCCGATTTTTGATGAAAATGGGCATATGTATTACTTCACAGATTTCACAAGCCCCAAAGAAGGTGTTGACTCAATGCTTGGCTATGCGTTGACGGATGGTAAAACAGGAAAAGCAACGTATTATTCAGGTAATCTGGAAGAGTCGTATATGGATTCGCAAGGGGCATTGCAGATTATTGAAAAGAAATTCATCGAAAAGAAATGGTCTGGTGAAATGCCGGTCTTGTATAACTTTTACGGAGAAGCGAGTTGGCTAACACCGGTGCTCGATTCCAATGGATTCCTGCAAAATTACTTCATTGTATCAGCTGCCAATCCGGAGATATCGGTCTTCGGCAACTCGCCAAATGAAGCATTGAAATTGTATAAGACAGCTCTGCAACGCGGGGGGAGCAGTGTAGATGGTAGTTCGAGCGCGGAAGAGGCGAAAGTCGCGGTAAAAGTCGTGCGTGTTTTTAAAGAGCGTGTTGGCGATTTTACACTTGTTTCGTTTTTAGCGGATGATGGACGCAACTACATCGTTTCTTCGGAAACTGTGCCACTCTCAATCTATATTCAACAAGGCGATAAGCTTGTTGTAACGTATTTAGAGACGGGTGAATTATTCTTGCCTGTGAAAGAGTTGACGAATGTTAGCATGGAATAATGGGAAGTGGAGTGCAAGGCGAATTCGCCCTGTGCTCCATTTTTAGCTACTACGGTTAAAAGGTATTGCCTCATGCCGATACTGGCTAAGTCAGGTGCGTATCGATTGCAGAACGTGAGGAATATCATGTACAATCAAGTCAAAGATAGTCAAAGTCAACGGCTTACCCCCCGTATGAAAGAGGTGAGGGCATGAGAAACATTTCCGACATTATTGAAGGATATTTGAAGGCGATAATTGAAGAGGGACAGTGTGGCACCATTGAAATTAAGCGTAATGAAGTCGCTGAAAAGTTCCAATGCGTCCCTTCTCAAATCAATTACGTCATTAAAACGCGCTTCACAGCTGAGCGTGGTTATGCGGTTGAATCGAAGCGGGGAGGCGGCGGCTACATACGTATTTTCCGCGTCCAGGCGAATTCCCGTAAAGAATTGATAGAACATATTTTGGGCGGTATACAATCGGGTGCATCTTATACGATGGCTTTGGATGTCGTTTATAGACTAATTGAAGAAGAGGTCATAACGGAGCGCGAGTCAAAGCTTATTCTTGCTGCGGTGGATCGAAGGACTATCCATCAGCCACTTCCAGACCGCGATATCATGCGTGCACGCATTTTACAAGCGATGCTCTTGACGCTTATTTACGAACAGCTTAACTAATCACCAATCCAACTGATATGAGGTGGCTTTCGATGAACTGTGAAAATTGTAAAGAACGACCTGCGTCCATTACGATCAAGCAAGAAAGTGTGATTGGATCGCTGGAACGCCATTTGTGTGAGAAGTGCGCTTTCCAATCACAAACATTCCATTTCGACCCTAATCAGGAGCCGTTGTCCATTCAGCAGTTCTTATCTCACTGGTTTAGCGGTTCTGATCCTTTCCAGGCACAACCGCAAACACGGGGAGAACCGTTAGAAGGACCTGAATGTCCAGCGTGTGGTTTAACGTTTCCAAAGTTCCTCGACATTGGGAAATTTGGCTGTGCCGACTGTTATGACACGTTCCGTGGCAGCTTACCGCAAGTTTTTGGCAAGCTTCACAATGGCCATTCAACTCATACCGGGAAAATACCGGTTTCATTTAATGAACTATATGCAGTTAAAAAGAAAATCGAAGAGATACGCGTGAAGATGAAAGAGGCTGTTGAAGCCGAGCGTTTTGAAGAAGCCGCAGCTTTGCGTGATGAAGTGAATACACTAAAGCAACACCTTTCCCATGGAGGTGAAGACAACGATGTCGATTGAAAAATTCATGCGTGACGCGGTAACTCCTTGGATGACTGCTTATGGAGAGCATTCAGACATCGTTATGTCGACGCGGATTCGGCTTGCTCGCAACTTGACAGGGTATCGTTTTCCTATCGCGTTCACTGAAGATGAAGCGATGGCGGTAGACAGGGCGGTTACAGGTGTTTTGCTTGATACCGTGCAGAGTGGCTATTCCTACACCAAGATGTCCGATCTCCCTGCATTGGAACGTCAAGTACTTGTCGAAAAACATCTAATTAGTCCACAACTTGCAATTCCCGATCGGCATGGCGCGGTTCTTCTATCAGCAGATGAGACCGTAAGTGTAATGGTGAATGAGGAAGATCATATCCGAATTCAATGCATCTATCCTGGGTTACAACTTGAGGACGCCTATAAACAGGCGGATCAGGTCGATGACTACTTGGAAAAAGAACTGCCGTATGCTTTCGATGAAGACTTCGGTTATTTGACAAGCTGTCCATCGAATACGGGAACCGGCATGCGTGCATCGGTGATGATGCATTTGCCGGCACTTACAATGACGAAACAGATTGACCGTATTATTCCCGCTATCTCGCGGCTTGGAATCATCGTCCGAGGAAGTTACGGCGAAGGAAGCGAAGCGCCTGGCAATGTCTATCAAGTGTCGAATCAGACGACGCTTGGCAAGACGGAGCAGGAGATTCTTACGGATCTTGGAAATATTGCATCTCGGTTAATTGGGCATGAGCGGAAATCGCGGGAACTGTTACTGGCAAAATCGCGAATTGCGCTTGAGAACAGGTTATTCCGTTCGTTGGGTACAATCAGCTATGCTCGGCTTTTGCCTTCAGGCGAAGCAGCACGATGCCTATCGGATGTCAGACTTGGTATCGATCTTGGTATCATCCAGGACGTTGATATGTCGATTTTGAACGAACTGATGATTTTTATGCAGGCAGGTTTCCTACAACAATATGCAAGCACGGAGTTATCACAAGAAGAACGGGATATATTCAGGGCGAAACTGTTTAGAGAACGGCTCAATGTGGAGAAGTCCTCCCCTCCGACTGAAACTAATTCGGAAGAGTGAGCAAGTATTTTGCACATTTCCTATCGTTTAGGTATAGTTAGGTCAAAGATAGTCAAAGTCAATTTTTCCAATAAAGGAGTTCCTGCGTGCTCGGTTGAATACGTATAAAAGGGTGGTTGTTTTCTTACGCCTTTCTAGAAAAGCAATTCATTTGAGTAATGTATGGGTTTTTGGGGAATTGATTGTATATATATAGTATAGAAGGAGAGGACTGAATATGATGTTTAATCGATTTACACAGCGTGCGCAGAAAGTATTACAACTTGCCCAAGAAGAGGCAATCCGGATGAAACACGAGTCCATTGGTACAGAACATATTTTACTTGGGCTAATTCGCGAAGGCGGAGGCATTGCTGCAAAAGCGCTTGAAGCGATAGGTGTCAACTTTGAAACAATCGTACAAGGTGTAGAAAAACTTGTAGGGGCTGGAACAAAGGATGTCGGTCCAATCGTTCATTACACGCCTAGAGCAAAAAAGGTTATTGAATTATCGGTGGATGAGTCACGTAAGCTGGGTCATTCTTACATCGGAACTGAACACATCTTGCTAGCACTTATCCGCGAAGGAGAAGGTGTCGCGGCGCGTGTCTTGAATAACGCCGGCGTTAGTCTTAATAAAGCGCGTCAACAAGTACTTCAGTTACTGGGCAGTAATGATAGCTCTGCCACAGGTCAAGGCGTTTCAAATTCTGCTGCGACCCCGACATTGGATAGTTTGGCACGTGATTTAACGGAAGTGGCGCGTGAAGGCTTGCTCGATCCAGTTATCGGGCGTAGCAAGGAAATCACACGTGTTATTGAAGTATTAGCACGCCGAACGAAAAACAACCCAGTACTTATCGGGGAACCAGGTGTTGGTAAAACTGCTATTGCAGAAGGCCTTGCACAGCAAGTTATCAATAACGAAGTCCCGGAAATTCTTCGTGACAAGCGTGTTATGACACTTGATATGGGAACAGTCGTCGCGGGTACAAAATACCGTGGTGAATTTGAAGATCGCATGAAAAAAGTAATGGAAGAGATTCGTCAAGCGGGCAATATCATCCTGTTCATCGACGAACTGCATACACTGATTGGAGCAGGGGGTGCTGAAGGTGCAATCGATGCATCCAATATCCTGAAGCCTTCGTTGGCACGCGGTGAATTGCAATGTATCGGTGCAACGACGCTTGACGAATATCGTAAATATATTGAAAAAGATGCAGCGCTTGAACGACGCTTCCAACCGATTCAAGTCGACGAGCCAACTGTCGATGAAACAATTCAAATTCTCTACGGCTTGCGTGACCGCTATGAAGCGCATCACCGTGTGAAAATCACGGATGCATCAATCGAAGCGGCTGCGAAAATGTCGGATCGGTATATTTCTGACAGATTCCTTCCGGATAAAGCGATTGACTTGATCGACGAAGCGGGCTCGAAAGTACGTCTTCGTTCATACACGACACCACCGAACCTGAAAGAACTTGAATTGAAACTAGAAGCAATTCGTTCTGAAAAGAATGCTGCTGTTCAGAGTCAAGAATTCGAAAAAGCGGCATCGTTCCGTGATAAAGAACAAAAGATGAAAGATGAACTTGAAACAACGAAAACGGACTGGAAAGAAAAGCAAGGCCAAAAAGAGTCCGAAGTGACAGTTGAAGATATCGCAGAAGTCGTAGCGATGTGGACTGGAATACCGGTATCTAAGATAGCTGAAACAGAATCGGCTAAACTGCTCAACATGGAAGAAATGCTACACGAACGCGTCATAGGCCAAAGTGAGGCAGTAACCGCTATTTCCCGGGCAATACGTCGGGCACGTGCAGGTTTGAAAGATCCGAAACGTCCGATTGGCTCGTTCATTTTCCTTGGTCCAACAGGTATCGGGAAAACGGAGTTGGCAAGAGCGCTTGCAGAAGTCATGTTTGGCGATGAAGATGCAATGATTCGTGTAGACATGTCTGAGTACATGGAGAAACATTCGACATCTCGTCTTGTTGGTTCACCTCCAGGGTATGTCGGCTATGAAGAAGGCGGACAGTTAACAGAAAAAGTCCGCCGCAAACCTTATTCAGTCATCTTGTTAGATGAAATTGAAAAAGCACATCCGGATGTCTTTAACATCCTCCTTCAAGTGCTGGAAGATGGCAGATTGACGGATTCAAAAGGACGCTTAGTAGATTTCCGAAATACAGTTCTTATCATGACTTCCAACGTTGGGGCACAAGAATTGCGGAAAAATCGTTATGTCGGCTTTAATCTGGGAGATGCGGGCCGTGATTACGAAGGCATGAAATCGGCGATGCTTGAAGAGTTGAAGAAAGCTTTCCGTCCGGAGTTCTTAAACCGTGTGGATGAAATGATTGTGTTCCATGCACTCGAAAAAGAACATTTACGTAAGATCGTCTCGCTTATGTCGAATGAATTGACGAAACGTCTAGGCGAACAAGATATACAATTAGAGTTAACAGATGAAGCGAAAACAAAAATCGTTGATGTCGGTTATGATCCGGAATACGGTGCTCGGCCACTACGCCGCGCAATCCAGAAACATATCGAAGATCGGTTGTCGGAAGAACTCCTAAAAGGAACAGTTCTGGTAGGCAGTAAAGTACTTGTCGATGTGGTTGATGGAGAGTTCGTCGTCAAGACAGGAATAGACGCTGAACAATCGGAAATTGCGGAAAAAGAAGAAGTACTCGAAAAATAAAGTGTGAACTGGATAGTCCGTCCCACCGACAGTTCTTTTCGGTGGGAACGGGCTGTCCTTTTCGTGTTCGGAGGATTCCATGGCGAAAAGAAAATCGAAGTTTATGTGTAAATCATGTGGTTATGAATCAGCGAAGTGGATGGGCCGGTGCCCAGGTTGCGGGGAATGGAATACAATGGAAGAGGAAGTTGAAATAGCCGTTCAAAAAGGGCCACGGGGCGCATTTCAACATACAGGGGGTGTCCGTCAAAAGGCGCTGCCAATTAGTTCAATTGAAATGATAGAAGAACCAAGAATTGGCACAGACTTGGAGGAGTTCAACCGTGTTCTAGGTGGTGGGATTGTCCCCGGTTCACTTATTCTAATCGGTGGAGATCCGGGGATAGGCAAGTCGACACTACTTCTTCAAGTATCTTCACTATTGGCGAATAAAGGTCAGCGTGTACTTTACATTTCAGGTGAGGAATCAATACGTCAGACAAAACTGCGTGCAGAACGACTTGGCGTAAAATCAGATGAACTTTATATTTATGCAGAAACGGATTTGGGCTTAATTCACGAAACGATAGCCGATGTGAAACCGACGTTTGTTGTCGTTGACTCCATCCAGACTGTTCATCATCCGGAGGTAGCCTCAGCACCAGGAAGTGTATCTCAAGTGCGCGAATGTACAGCGCAGCTGATGCGCATTGCTAAAACACAAAACATCGCTATTTTCCTGGTTGGCCACGTAACGAAAGACGGACAGATTGCAGGACCGCGCTTGCTGGAGCATATGGTGGATACCGTTCTCTATTTTGAAGGGGAGCGTCATCATACGTACCGGATTTTACGTAGCGTGAAAAACCGTTTTGGCTCTACGAACGAAATTGCGATATTTGAAATGTTGCAGTCCGGTTTGAAAGAAGTACTGAATCCATCCGAGCTATTCCTGCGAGAAAGATCCCAGGGAGGAGCCGGTTCAACGGTTGTCGCATCAATGGAAGGAACCCGGCCGATTCTAGTTGAAATTCAAGCACTTGTTACACCATCTAGTTTTAACTATCCGAAACGAATGGCTACGGGGCTCGATCAGAACCGCGTGTCCTTGTTAATGGCCGTGCTTGAGAAACGTATGGGGATGCTGTTGCAAGCTCAGGATGCCTATATTAAAGTGGCGGGCGGCGTGAAGTTGGATGAGCCGGCAATCGACTTGGCTGTGCTTATGAGCATCGTTTCCAGTTATCGCGACTTGGCGGCCGGTTTGTCTGACTGCTTTATCGGTGAAGTCGGGTTGACGGGTGAAGTAAGACGGGTCTCCAGGATTGAGCAACGTGTGACCGAAGCGGCAAAACTTGGTTTTGAGCGTGCGATTATTCCTGCTTCTAATATTGGCGGCTGGGAATACCCGAAAGGTATCAGCGTTATTGGTGTTGAAACAGTTAGTGATGCACTGAAAATTGCTTTTTCGAATTGAGTGGAAGACAGGGCTGTAATTATGGCGGTCCTGTCACTTTTCTACTGTAAAGATACAGTGAATGAGAAACTTTCGCATGAGGGAGGGAGTCCTAACAGAATAGAAGGAAATATCGCACTTAACTGACCTTATCAAGGCGGTTTGTAGCGTAAACATGTATAATTAAGAAATAAAGGAGGTGGTTCATATGTTGAAAAAGGTAGTTCAAGTTTCATTTTTGCTTATTGGTGGAACACTGGGTGTATTATTTTTACCGCATTTATTTAAATTATTTTCTTTTACGACGAGCCCATGGATTGATAATCCGTACGTGTCAGCAATTTTAGGAGCAGTGTTGCTCTTTGTGCTTAGCTTTTTCCTTACAGAACCAATTATTAATTTTATTAAGTGGATGGAAGAGCGTTTATTGAAAGCGCCGGTATTTGATTTGATATTCGGGACACTCGGTCTTATTGTCGGTTTGAGTGTCGCGTTCCTTGCCAGTTTTGGCGTGAGTGGTATCCAAATACCAGTTATCACGTCTGTCCTTCCGATACTGTTTTCGATTATTCTTGGCTATTTAGGTTTTCAAGTCGGGTTTAAGAAGCGGGAGGAAATCATCAACACGCTGCAGTCCACAAAATATAGTGGACTCAAAAAGAAAGAAGTGGAGGATGGTGCCACTCAAACAAAAGGTAAGCTCTACAAGATATTAGACACAAGTGTTATTATAGATGGTCGGATTGCTGATATTTCGGCAACCGGTTTTCTTGAAGGTATACTTGTTGTACCGCAGTTTGTGTTGACAGAATTACAACATATTGCAGATTCCTCAGATACGTTAAAGCGGACAAAAGGTAGACGCGGGCTGGACGTTTTGAAACGTATGCAAACGGATGACGGTCCGACGATCTTAATCACAGACGAAGATTTTGTCGGTGTTCCTGAAGTCGACATGAAGCTCGTCCATCTAGCGAAGAAGATGGGTGGACTCGTTGTGACGAATGATTTTAATTTGAATAAAGTAGCGGATTTACACGGTGTCTCAGTGCTTAACATCAATGACCTTGCAAATGCGGTGAAACCAGTTGTTATTCCTGGCGAGGATATGCATGTTGTTATCGTTAAAGATGGCAAAGAACATAACCAAGGTGTCGCTTATTTGGATGATGGCACAATGATTGTAGTTGAAGATGGGAAATTCCACATTGGCAATGCAATCGACGTTGTCGTAACAAGTGTATTGCAGACATCGGCAGGACGAATGATTTTTGCGAAACTTAAAAATGGTAAGATTTCAAAGGCAAATTAAGTAGTAGGTAATCATGAAAAGAAAAGGAAGAGAAGTCTTGAACTATACAGTTATGATGCCGGCAGCTGGAAGCGGTCAGCGAATGGGCGCCGGTTACAATAAACTTTTTTTGAAACTAGATGACAAACCGATTCTTATCCATACACTTGAAGTGTTCGAAGGGGATCCATCGTGTGACGGGGTCATCCTTGCGGTGAAACCGGACGAACGGTTGCAAATCCAGTCAATGCTTGAACAGTTTGCCATTACAAAAGTGGTAGAAATGGTAGACGGTGGTGGAGAGCGACAAGATAGTGTGGCGGCATGTATGAAAGCGCATGGCAAGGGTGGAATTGTCCTTGTCCATGACGCTGCAAGGCCGTTCATTCGTCGAACAGTCATTGCTGAGCTTGTAAAAGTGGCTAACGAGCATGGTGCCGCAATCGTAGGCGTGCGGGCAAAAGATACGATGAAATATGCGGGGGATGGCATTGTCGAGGAGACGGTGGATCGTGGCAGGTTATGGATCATCCAGACGCCTCAGGCATTTCGATATGATTTGCTGAAAGAAGCGTCTGACAAAGCACAAGCGCAAGGCTTTCTGGGGACGGATGAATCAATGTTGGTCGAACGTTTTGGTGAACCTGTAAGAATCGTCGAAGGTACGTATGACAATGTGAAGATGACTACACAGGAAGATCTCCTGTTTGGAGAGGTTTTATTGAAAAGAAGGAAAGTATAAGTTTTGAACCTGAACTAGTGTCTAGCTCAAGCGCCTAGGAGTGACAGGCGCTTGCGCTTTTCGTGAAAAAAATAGGAGGTTTTTTGATGATTCGGATAGGGCAAGGTTTTGATGTGCATAAATTCGAGGCAGGGCGTCCACTTATTATTGGTGGCATAACGATTCCGCATGACAGAGGTCTGACGGGGCATTCCGATGCGGATGTGCTCTTACATACTATTACTGACGCAGCACTTGGTGCGATTGCTGAAGGGGATATCGGACGCCACTTCCCGGATACAGATGCGGAATTCAAAGATGCTGATTCTGCGGTGCTTTTAGAAAAAATTTGGACACTTGTAGAAGACAGAGGCTATAAACTTGGGAATATCGACTGCACGATTATCGCACAAAAGCCGAAGATGGCACCTTATATTGAAGTAATTCGTAAACGTGTTGCTGATTTATTGAAAGCGGATGTTTCACAAGTGAATGTTAAAGCTACGACAACGGAACAATTAGGTTTCACTGGAAGAGAAGAAGGAATTGCTTCCATGGCGACGATTCTGCTTGTTAAGGCGTAACACCTTTTAAACAGCCCCGCCAAGTGGTAAAATAGCAAACAGTAGTAAAATTAGATTGGAGAGAATTCATATGACTTCAGAAGTACGCGTACGTTACGCGCCAAGTCCAACCGGCCATTTACATATTGGAGGAGCACGGACAGCGCTTTTTAATTATCTTTTCGCACGTAACCACGGTGGGAAATTCATTGTTCGAATCGAGGATACAGATATTGAACGTAATATCGAAGCGGGGGAACTTTCCCAACTTGAAAATTTAAAATGGCTTGGCATCGATTACGATGAATCAGTCGACATTGGCGGTCCATACGGTCCATATCGCCAAATGGAACGTCTTGACTTATATACGAAATACGGTCAAGAGATATTGGAAAGCGGTAATGCTTATAAATGTTTCTGTACATCAGATGAGCTGGAAGCAGAGCGCGAAACGCAGAAGGCTGCTGGAATTGCAGCACCAATGTACGGCGGTAAATGCCGTAATTTAAGTGCAGAAGAAGTGGCAGGGAAAGAAGCTGCTGGACTTACCCATACGATTCGCATGCGTGTACCAGAGAACGTAACGTATAAAGTGGAAGACCTAGTTCGTGGCACAGTATCGTTCGAATCAAAAGACGTCGGCGACTGGGTTCTTGTAAAAGCAAATGGCATTCCAACTTATAACTTTGCGGTTGTTATTGATGATCATTTAATGAAAATCAGCCATGTGTTCCGCGGTGAAGAGCATTTGACGAATACACCAAAACAACTGATGGTTTTTGATGTCTTCGGCTGGCAGTATCCACAATATGGCCATATGACACTGATTGTTAATGAAGACCGTAAAAAACTTTCAAAACGTGACGAATCGATTATTCAATTCATCTCTCAATATAAAGATCTTGGATATTTACCTGAAGCAATGTTCAACTTCTTTGCGCTGCTTGGCTGGTCGCCGGGTGGAGAAGAGGAGATTTTCACACACGAAGAACTTGTTAAGATGTTTGACGTAAGTCGTCTTTCCAAATCACCTTCCATGTTCGATAAACAAAAACTGACGTGGACGAATAACCAATACGTGAAAAAGATGAGTCTTGAAGAAGTAATTGATTTCGCATTGCCGCACCTTCAAGAAGCCGGTCTACTTAATAAAGAGATGACTGAATCAGAAACAGCATGGGCACACGACTTAATTGCTCTTTATCAAGATCAGTTAAGCTTTGGTGCAGAAATTGTTGAATTATCTGCCCAGTTTTTCGATCATGAAATTGAATATGATGAAGAATCCCAAGCCGTACTCGCTGGGGAGCAAGTGCCTGAGGTAATGGCTTCATTCAAAGAGAAGCTGGAAGCACTTGAAACATTCGATGCACCGTCCATCAAAGACGCGATTAAAGCAGTCCAGAAGGAAACGGGTCATAAAGGGAAAAACTTATTTATGCCGATTCGCGTTGTGACAACTGGTCAAATGCACGGTCCTGAATTGCAGGCATCCATTGCGCTGATTGGGAAAGAAAAATCAATTGAAAGAGTCGCTAAATACGCAAAACAATAACGTTGACTTTCATCGTTTGAAATGTAGAATGAAAGTAATTAACTATAGGAGAGTGTTTCTAGGAACGCAGTCTAAAACCGCGACGTCCTGTCTCAACGACTGCATGACCCACATCCTGTAGGCCTAAACCGTAGAAAAGGATAAGTACACATTGCAAGCTCTTCAGAGAGGGTCATCATCGGCTGTAAATGATCTGTGCCTCTGTAATGTGGAAATGCCCCTTTGAGTGCCGAGCCGAAAGTGTAAGTAGGCCGGACGCATTGCCAGCGTTATGGGCATCAAGCGGGAAGGCCAACACCTTCCAAGCGGAGTGGAACCGCGCATTCAATGCGTCTCTGTCATTTATTTGACGGGGACGTATTTTTTTATTGTTAGAAAAGCGGAAGCGGCCGCATTGATGCGACAGGCATAAGACGGCCTGGCTATGCGGGGCTCTTTCCCGCATAGCCAGATCGGCTTATGACCCAAGCATCTGGCCGCTGGAGCTAGACAGGAAAAGCGGAAGCGGCCTTTACAAATGAACGGAGTTAGACACCGAATTTAAGGGGGGAACGAGTTGTTTAAGAGGATGAAAGAAGACGTTAGATGCATATTTGAACAGGATCCGGCGGCGCGTACTATTTTTGAAGTTGTTCTAACTTATTCAGGTTTACATGCATTATGGTCTCATCGAATAGCACATGCTTTATATAAACGGAAGTTGTTATTTTTGGCACGGCTCGTTTCACAAATTAGCCGATTTTTCACAGGTATCGAAATTCATCCTGGTGCAAAAATAGGGCGTAGGTTTTTCATAGATCATGGGATGGGTGTTGTTATTGGGGAAACCTGTGAAATCGGTAATGACGTCACGATTTACCAAGGTGTGACCCTAGGTGGTACAGGTAAAGAAAGCGGCAAGCGGCATCCGACACTTCATGATAATGTACTTATTGCATCGGGTGCGAAAGTGCTTGGTTCCATCACAATCGGTGAAGGGAGTAAAGTAGGAGCTGGTTCAGTTGTACTGAAAGACGTCCCGCCGGAATCGACGGTTGTAGGTATACCTGGGAAAGTCGTTATTTCGAACGGTGTTAAAGTGAAAAGTAAACATGATCACCGAGATATGCCGGATCCCGTGGCGGACAGATGCCAGACGCTTGAAGATGAGATTAGTGAATTGAAAAATAGGTTCAAACAATTAGAAGTTTCCAAAGTAAAGGAAGGGGATTTATCATGACAATTCAAATCTACAATACGCTGACACGCAAGAAAGAGCCTTTCATTCCAATGGAAGAGGGGAAAGTGAAGATGTATGTCTGCGGTCCGACTGTTTACAACTACATTCATATCGGAAATGCACGCCCGGTTATCGCTTTTGATACAGTGCGACGCTATCTAGAATATCGTGGGTATGACGTAACATTCGTTTCGAATTTCACGGACGTTGACGACAAGATTATTAAAGCGGCTAATGAACTTGGGGAAGAGGTCGGTGAACTAACAGATCGCTTCATCGCTGCTTACTTTGAAGACGTCTCAGCACTCGGTTGCAGTAAAGCTGACGTCCATCCACGAGTAACGGATCATATCGAAGACATTGTCGATTTCGTGAAAGTGCTGATTAATAAAGGTTTTGCTTACGAATCGCAAGGGGATGTCTACTATCGTACGCAGAAATTTGAAGGCTACGGAAAGTTGTCCCACCAATCGACGGATGAGTTGAAGGTCGGTGCACGTATCGAAGAGGGAATCAAGAAAGAAAACCCACTTGACTTTGCCTTATGGAAAGCTGCTAAGACTGGCGAAGTTTCATGGGGAAGTCCGTGGGGATTAGGCCGTCCGGGTTGGCATATCGAATGTTCAGTTATGGCGAGAGAACATCTCGGCGATACAATAGATATCCACGCGGGGGGTCAAGATTTAACATTCCCGCACCATGAAAACGAAATTGCCCAATCTGAAGCGATGACAGGCAAGCAATTTGCGCGCTATTGGATGCACAACGGTTACATTAATATCGACAATGAAAAAATGTCCAAATCACTCGGTAATTTTGTTCTTGTGAATGATATCAGGAAGCAAATTGATCCGAAAGTACTTCGTTTCTTCATATTGTCCGTCCACTACAGACACCCGGTCAATTTCTCGCAAGATCTTGTTGGTAGTGCGGAGAATGGACTTGCGCGCATTCGTACAGCATACAACAATTTGAAACACAGACTCGCGACGTCTGCAGATCTAGGTGATCAGAAAGATATCTGGACTCATAAAGTGGATGAAATCAAAAATGACTTTGAATTGGCAATGGATGACGACTTTAACACGGCTAACGCTATCGCGTCGGTATTCGAATTATCCAAGCTGGCAAATGTCTATCTAGTAGAGAAAAACACACAATCCGATGTACTAGAGCATTTCATCCGCACATTTGACGGACTACTGTCGGTTCTTGGGTTGCCGATGGACGAAGAAGCAGGATTGTTGGATGAAGATGTCGAAGCGTTAATCGCAGAACGACTCGAAGCGCGTCGTAACAAAGACTTTAAACGGTCGGATGAAATTAGAGATGAATTGAAAGCGCAAGGTATCATTCTAGAAGATACAGCACAAGGCATGCGTTGGAAAAGAGGATGAGCAACGTATATAACTTACGAGATATAGATGTGAAACAACTAAAAGCGCTGGCCCTTGCTTACATGGGTGACGCGGTGTACGAACAGGCGATAAGGGAGCATCTCCTGCGTTCAGGTCGTGTAAAACCAAATGTGCTGCACAGAGAAGCAACGCATTATGTCTCTGCAAAATCGCAGGCGGCTATACTTAAGATGATGCAGGAATCAGGGTTTCTGACGGAAGAAGAAGAGGCGGTCATGAGACGTGGCCGCAATGCGAAGTCGGGCTCTGTCCCTAAAAATACGGATGTTGTAACATATAATTACAGTTCAGGATTTGAAGCGGTCATCGGTTATCTACACTTATTAGGAAGAACGGAACGCGTGCAAGAAATTATCGGTGAGTCAATCCGATTCATCGAAATGCCAAAGGAGGAAGAGTCAAAATGAATGAACATGAAAACGAACACGAGAATGAAATTGAATCTGAATTAATCGGTGGTAAAAATCCCGTCGTAGAAGCACTGCGCTCGGGCAGGGAATTAAATAAGATATGGGTTGCTGAAGGACTTAATATGAAAAGCATCGGTGAAATTCTATCGTTGGCAAAAAAAGCAGGAATTATCGTGCAGGCGGTCCCGAAACAAAAATTGGATGGTTTGCTTGATATAAATCACCAAGGAATTGTCGCATCGGTTGCGGCTTATGAATATGCAGAACTTGAAGACCTATTTACTGTCGCAACTGAGCGTGGAGAAGACCCATTATTCCTTATACTTGATGAACTTGAAGATCCTCATAATCTGGGTTCAATACTACGAACTGCTGATGCAACTGGTGTGCACGGGGTCATTATTCCAAAACGTCGCGCCGTCGGGTTGACGGGTGTTGTTGCGAAATCGTCTACTGGTGCAATCGAACATATCCCTGTCGTGCGTGTGAATAATCTTTCGCAAACAGTGGAGGACCTGAAAAAACGTGGTGTTTGGATTGCAGGTACAGACGCTGCTAAATCGGTGGATTATAGATTAATGGATGCGACACTTCCGCTTGCCATCATTATTGGAAGCGAAGGGAAGGGAATGTCACGTATTTTGAAAGAGAAATGCGATTTCCTCTATCATTTACCGATGGTTGGGCATGTTACATCATTGAACGCGTCTGTCGCAGCCTCCCTTCTCATGTATGAGGTACTGCGCAAGCGTCAACCACATACGTCTGGTAGATGAAAACGGATATACTCCTAGTCGATGGGTACAACATCATCGGCGCGTGGGAGGAACTGGGTGGGATGAAGCGGAAAAAACTAGCGGATGCACGTGACCGTCTGATTGAACGAATGGCGGAATACAAGGCGCATACCGGGTGGCGAGTTATTATTGTTTTTGATGCTCATCTTGTGCCGGGGATCGAAAAGAGGAAACGGCATCACAATGTCGAGATTGTCTTTACTCGGGAAAAAGAAACAGCTGATGAAAGAATTGAAAAGCTCGTTTCTGAATTGGGAGGGCGACGGGTGCAAATTCATGTGGCTACATCGGATCTGACAGAACAATGGGTCATTTTTGCGCATGGAGCACTCCGAAAGTCGGCTCGTGAGCTAGAACTTGAAGTAAATAAAATCGATGATCTTATTTCGGTGAAAGTGAAGGCTATTCAAGGGCAGCGGCCGCTTTCGAAGATCCCTTTAACTGACGAAGTTGCAGAAATATTTGAAAAATGGCGGCGTGGAATGAAATGAACGGTTGACGTAAAAAATTACCATACGGTATACTTGTTATATAATAGTGATAACGAACCGGGGTGATCCAGGTGGTGGAGAAAACATACGTTGAAGGCAGCATATCGGATTTCGCCGGATTATCCGACGGGGAAATCATAGTAATCATCCATGAAGGCAACACGGATGCACTTAATTTCCTTATTAGGAAGTACCAATCTTTTGTTAGATTGAAAGCGCGCTCATACTTTCTTATCGGTGGAGACCGGGAAGATATCATTCAAGAAGGTATGATTGGGCTATACAAAGCAATTCGTGATTTTAAAGAGGATAGATTGAGTTCATTCAAGGCGTTTGCGGAACTTTGCATCACACGGCAGATTATCACGGCTATTAAAACTGCTACAAGACAGAAGCATATCCCGCTTAATACGTCGGTGTCATTGGACAAGCCGGTATTCGATGAAGAGTCCGACCGTACATTGCTCGACGTAATTGCTGGCCCAGTACTCGATGACCCGGAAGGTCTCATGATTCACCGGGAAGATTTTGTTCAAATGGAAGATGAAATGAACAAAGTACTAAGTAGTCTTGAGAAGCAAGTGCTGGCACTGTACTTAGATGGGCAGTCTTATCAGGAAATTTCTGAAGAGCTGAACAGACAAGTTAAGTCTGTGGACAATGCACTTCAGCGGATAAAACGTAAACTCGAGCGTTATATGCAAGTTGATGCAGTCCGCTAGCCATCGATTTCCCTCGTATTGACATTATGAATGGTAGATGGTACCCTTTAGCGAGACTATGAGAAGATGTTCAAAAAGTTCGGGGACATAAGGTTGTAGCACTATTTATCAGCTTTTATCTCCGCTCCTAGCGTATTTTAACATGCGTTACCACGACTCTTTTCCAAGTAAGTACATTGAGTCGTAAGGGGTGAGGGAATGTCTAAAAAAATTATTTTAAGTTGCGATACATGCGGATCACGAAACTATTCTGTACCGGCACGGAAAGATAAGCCAACAGAACGTTTGTCAATTAAGAAGTTTTGCAGGCATTGCAATGCACATACATTGCATAGGCAAACGGCGTGAAGCGGTTAGTTATGAAGCAGGATCATACTTATATTCGGAGGTTTACGGTATAATGAGCAAGTTAACTGGTTTTTTCAAAGACGTTGTCTCGGAAATGAGAAAAGTCAGCTGGCCGAGACGTAAAGAATTAACGCGTTACACAATTGTTGTTCTTTCGACAGTCCTATTCATGGCAGTTTACTTCGGACTCGTTGACCTTGGTATTTCACGAGTGTTGGAATGGTACATTGCGTTATAATAAAGCACTATAAATATTCCCCTTGAAAAATATCCCGTCTGACAGTATGAACGGGATTTTTCAATTGTCTAAATTCCAACGTCTTTAGTTCAGGCGCATGCGTTTTTATTTAATTGTAGGGAAAAAGGAGGGACGGACGTTTAGTCCTCGTCACTATGGATATGGAAAAAAATTGGTATGTCGTTCATACGTACTCCGGTTATGAAAATAAGGTGAAAGCCAATCTGGAAAAACGTGTTGAAACGATGGGTATGTCTGACAAAATCTTCCGCGTTGTCATCCCGGAAGAAGAAGAAACAGATTTCAAAGACGGTAAGAAACGTGTTCTTCTCAAAAAGACTTTCCCGGGTTATGTTCTTGTGGAAATTATTATGACGGACGACTCCTGGTATGTTGTACGTAATACACCGGGCGTAACGGGTTTCATCGGTTCGTCAGGCGGCGGCGCCAAACCGACACCGTTACTTCCTGAAGAAGTTGATTTCATCCTCAAACAAATGGGTGTGAAAGAGCGTAAAGTTGAGATTGACTTCGCGCTTGGCGAAATGGTTGAAGTACTTGAAGGACCATTTGCGAACTTCCAAGGTAAAGTGGAAGAAATCGATGAAGATAAAGGTAAAGTAAAAGTATCTGTCGATATGTTCGGCCGAGAGACAAATATGGAACTCGACTTCGAACAAGTTCGAAAAATATAAACGTTTACCACTTGCATATATCGCGAAATAGTGGTATCATTTCAAAGGTCAGACTGTAAACAAATGGTCTGGACGAACTATCAAATTCTACCGGCGTAAGTCGGCAGGCACATATGAGTGGGAGGGGCAACCCTATTACCACATCACGGACTTAAGGAGGTGTGTCTCGTGGCTAAAAAAGTCATTAAGGTTGTTAAATTGCAAATTCCTGCAGGGAAAGCGAATCCGGCTCCACCAGTTGGACCGGCGTTAGGACAAGCAGGTGTGAACATCATGGGATTCTGTAAAGAATTCAATGCGCGTACTGCAGATCAAGCAGGTCTTATAATTCCTGTTGAAATCTCTGTATTCGAAGACCGTTCATTTACTTTCATTACAAAAACTCCACCTGCAGCAGTTTTGCTGAAGGTTGCAGCTAATCTTACAAAAGGTTCAGGTGAACCGAATAAAAAGAAAGTTGCTACTGTAAAACGTGATAAAGTTCGCGAAATTGCAGAACAAAAGATGGAAGATTTAAACGCGGCGTCAGTTGAAGCAGCGATGGCAATGGTTGAAGGTACTGCTCGCAGTATGGGAATCACGATCGAAGACTGATCATGATTTTATAAATCAATAGTTGTTTGTAGTGGGGGTTGCGCTTGTTCTCCGGAGCACGCAACCCTTATTCGTGGGAGGTTTAACCCGTTAAAACCACAATCGAGGAGGAATTTTTAAATGGCTAAAAAAGGTAAAAAGTTCACAGAAGCTGCAAAGCTAGTTGAACACATGAAAGCATACGGCGCTACTGAAGCGATCGAACTTGCGAAAAAAACGAGCACAGTTAACTTTGACGCAACAGTCGAAGTTGCATTCCGTCTTGGAATCGACACTCGTAAAAATGATCAACAAATCCGTGGGGCAGTTGTACTTCCAAACGGTACTGGTAAAACTCAACGTGTTCTTGTTTTTGCTAAAGGTGAAAAACTTAAAGAAGCTGAAGCTGCTGGTGCAGACTATGCAGGCGATGCAGAATATATTGCTAAAATTCAAGCAGGTTGGTTCGAATTTGACGTTATCGTTGCAACACCTGACATGATGGGTGAAGTAGGGAAAATTGGTCGTGTTCTTGGGCCAAAAGGACTTATGCCTAACCCGAAAACAGGAACAGTAACATTTGATGTAGCGAAAGCTGTAGCAGAAATCAAAGCAGGTAAAGTTGAATACCGTGCAGACAAAGCTGGAATCATCCACGCTCCAATCGGAAAAGTTTCATTCGACGATACTAAGCTTGCGGAAAACTTCGCAACTGTTTTTGAAACTGTTCTTAAAGCGAAACCAGCTACTGCAAAAGGAACTTACATGAAGTCGGTTAACATTACGACGACAATGGGTCCTTCTGTAAAAGTTGATCCTTCAAGCGTAGCAGTTAATAAATAATATTGACAAACAGATAATCTTTTGTTAAGATGATTTTTGTTGTGAATATAACCATTTGTACCGTAGACAGCAGGAGCGCATGCCGCTTAAATATTCCTGCCGAGGACAAGACGCTCTTTTTCTTTTAAAAGATGACGACTTTTCAGCCCTCAGTCTACTTTTGTAGATTGAGGGCTTTTCATACCGGTATAAGTGACCCAAACTTTTTAGGAGGTGTCCAAATGAGCACAGTATTAGAGGCAAAACAAGCAGTGGTTGGTGAAATTACAGATAAGTTGAAATCAGCTGCATCTGTAGTAGTAGTTGACTACCGTGGTCTTACAGTCGGTCAAGTTACCGAACTTCGTAAACAGCTTCGTGAAGCGGGTATTGACTTCAAAGTTTACAAAAACTCGATGTCACGTCGTGCTGCTGAAGCTGCAGGACTTGAAGGGTTGAACGAACACCTAACAGGCCCGAACGCGATTGCATTTTCAAACGAAGACGTTGTTGCTCCTGCAAAAATCCTTAACGATTTTGCAAAGAAAAACGACAAGCTTGAAATTAAAGCTGGCGTAATCGAAGGTGTACTTGCATCAGAAGAAGACATTAAAGCATTGGCGGAACTTCCGTCACGCGAAGGTCTACTTTCTATGCTTCTCAGCGTACTTCAAGCTCCAATGCGCAACTTTGCGCTTGCAACAAAAGCAGTTGCAGAGCAAAAAGAAGAACAAGGCGCTTAATAAAGCAGCCTGAAATACCACTTGCGGGTTAAGCCCGACAAAAAAGAATATTAGGAGGAAATTATAATGACTAAAGAAAACATCCTTGAAGCGATCAAAGAAATGACAGTACTTGAACTAAACGACCTTGTAAAAGCAATCGAAGAAGAATTTGGCGTAACTGCTGCTGCACCTGTTGCAATGGCTGGTGCTGGTGCTGCTGCTGAAGAAGAGCAAACTGAATTCGACGTAATTCTTACTGCTGCTGGACAAGAAAAAATCAAAGTTATCAAAGCAGTTCGCGAAATTACAGGCCTTGGCTTGAAAGAAGCGAAAGCGGTTGTTGATGAAGCTCCTAAAGCAATCAAAGAAGGCGTTTCTAAAGACGAAGCTGAAGAAATCAAAGCTAAACTTGAAGCTGTAGGCGCGGGCATCGAAGTTAAGTAATTTTTAATAATGAAGAAAAGCTCGTCAGATTTGGACGAGCTTTTCTTTGTTTTTTTATCTGGACTTGTGATAAACAAGTCATTTAACCGATAGTGTACGTGCGCTATCTTCTTTTTGTGTTATAAGTCTCTATACGAGGGGGAAGACTGGTATGTCTGAACATTATTACTCGGGAAATCCGAAAGTGAAGAGTAATCCGAAAGAGTGGTCTGCAGAGTTACGCGGAAGAACATTCCGATTCAAAACGGATGCTGGTGTGTTTAGTAAAGGTGAAGTGGATTTCGGTTCGCAGCTTTTGGCTGATGCTTTTGTCTTACCGGAAACGGAAGGGTTAATTCTCGACATTGGTTGTGGGTATGGTCCAATTGGGTTATCGATTGCCGCATCTTTTCCGGAACGGAGCGTTCACATGGTCGACGTGAATGAACGTGCACTCGCTCTTGCTGCGCATAATGCAAAACAAAAAGGCATATCAAATGCAGAGATTTATCCAAGTGATGCATTATCCGATGTCACGGCAGAGGGGTTTGCTGCAATTTTGACGAATCCGCCTATCCGTGCAGGAAAAGAGACGGTATTCAAGTTCTACGAAGGCGCTTTTTTGAAACTTAAGGTTGGCGGTGAGTTGTGGATCGTCATTCAAAAGAAACAAGGTGCACCTTCAACGATAAATTGTTTGACAGAGCTTTTTGGCAACGTTGAGACTGTTGTTAAGAAGAAGGGTTATTATATTTTGAGAGTCCAAAAAAATTGACTCGATAGTAATGATATGGTAATGTTATAAAATGCATAAATTATTATAGTGCGGTCGTATGCCCTTTTGCATGAATAATGGAAATGAAAGGCATACTGACAATGTATAAAAGATGGTAAAACCGAAAATGAGCTCTTGCCAGAACTCGTTTTCTTTTTGTTTTTTCGATATCATACACTATTTTTGTGGTTTCGCAAAGAACTAATATTGTTTTATAAGGGGTGAAAGAGTTGACAGGTCATTTAGTTCAGTATGGTCAACACCGTCAGCGGAGAAGTTTCGCACGGATCAGCGAAGTGCTCGATCTGCCGAATCTGATTGAAATCCAGACGGCATCTTATGAGTGGTTCTTAGAAGAAGGACTGCTGGATATGTTCCGCGATATTTCTCCGATTCAAGACTTTACGGGAAATCTATCGTTGGAGTTCATCGATTATACTCTTGGGGATCCTAAATACCCCGTTGAGGAATCGAAAGAGCGTGATGTTACGTTTGCAGCACCGCTCCGTGTAAAAGTACGTCTCCACAATAAAGAGACGGAAGAAGTAAAAGAGCAAGATGTCTTTATGGGTGATTTTCCACTTATGACGGAAAATGGTACATTTGTTATTAATGGTGCGGAGAGGGTTATTGTCTCCCAACTCGTCCGGTCTCCAAGTGTTTATTACAGCGACAAAACGGACAAAAATGGTAAACGTGGTTTCGGTGCAACTGTTATCCCGAATCGCGGTGCTTGGCTTGAGTACGAAACAGATGCAAAAGATGTTGTTCACGTCCGTATTGATCGGACGCGTAAGTTGCCGGTTACAGTACTCCTTCGTGCACTCGGATTCTCATCCGACCAGGAAATCATTGATTTAATCGGTGATAATGAGTATCTGCGCAACACACTGGAAAAGGACAACACTGAAAGCTCTGAAAAAGCATTGCTTGAGATATACGAGCGTCTTCGCCCGGGTGAACCACCAACACTAGATAGTGCGAAGAACCTCTTGTTCTCACGATTTTTCGATGCAAAACGGTATGATTTAGCGAATGTGGGTCGCTATAAGATGAATAAGAAGCTTCATGCACAAAATCGCTTGTTCAACCAGGTTGTCGCTGAAACACTTGTCGACCCTGAAACTGGTGAAATACTGCTTGAAAAAGATCAACTCATCGACCGCCGTGCATTAGACCGTCTTCTTCCGCATTTGGAAAAAGGAATCGGTTTCGAAGAGATTACTCACGCAAGTGGTGTTCTTGACGAAAAGATAACAATCCAGTCCATCAAAATATATTCTCCGAAAAGCGAAGAGAAACAAGTAATCAACGTAATATCGAACGCGTATGTCGATGATTCTATCAAGCATGTAACGCCGGCAGATATCGTTGCTTCAATTAGTTATTTCTTCAACCTTCTTCATGGCGTGGGTAATACGGATGATATCGATCATCTCGGTAACCGTCGTCTGCGTTCAGTGGGTGAACTTCTTCAAAACCAGTTCCGTATCGGGCTTTCTCGTATGGAACGTGTCGTAAAAGAACGTATGTCCATTAATGATACGCAGTCAATCGTACCGCAACAGCTGATTAATATTCGCCCCGTTATCGCATCTATTAAAGAGTTCTTTGGTAGTTCTCAACTTTCTCAGTTCATGGATCAGACGAATCCGCTTGCCGAATTAACGCATAAACGCAGGCTGTCTGCACTTGGACCTGGTGGTTTGACAAGGGAACGTGCAGGTATGGAAGTACGTGACGTACATTACTCCCATTACGGACGCATGTGTCCAATTGAAACACCAGAGGGACCGAATATCGGACTGATTAACTCGCTTTCTACGTTTGCGAAAGTGAATAAGTTTGGATTTATTGAAACACCATACCGGAAAGTTGATCCTATTTCTGGTCGGGTCACTTCTAGAATCGATTACTTGACTGCGGATGTAGAAGATAACTACGTCGTAGCACAAGCAAATGCAGTTCTTGCAGAAGATGGTTCTTTCGTTAGTGAAGGAGTCGTCGGTCGTTTCCAAGGGGATAACACTGTCTTTAAACGCGAACAAATTGACTACATGGATGTTTCGCCTAAACAAGTAGTTTCTGCGGCAACAGCATGTATTCCATTCCTTGAGAATGATGACTCGAACCGTGCCCTTATGGGAGCGAACATGCAACGTCAAGCAGTCCCTCTTCTCAATCCGGAATCACCTTTCGTAGGAACTGGTATGGAACACATATCAGCACGCGATTCAGGTGCAGCTGTACTTGCTAAGTTTGATGGAATTGTCGAACATGTCGAGGCTAGAGAAATACGTGTTCGTCGTATTGAAACGGTTGATGAAAAAGAAGTGAAAGGCGATCTTACAATATATCGTCTTGAAAACTTTATCCGATCTAACCAAGGTACATGTTATAACCAACGTCCAATTTGTAGTGTAGGGGATCGCGTTAAACCGCTTGATATTCTTGCAGATGGTCCTTCGATGGAGCAAGGGGAGCTAGCGCTAGGTCGCAACGTCTTGATGGCATTTATGACATGGGACGGCTACAACTATGAGGATGCAATAATCATGAGCGAACGTCTTGTGAAAGATGATGTATATACTTCGGTCCATATCGAAGAATACGAGTCTGAAGCGAGAGATACGAAACTCGGGCCTGAAGAAATTACGCGCGACATTCCGAACGTAGGTGAAGATGCGCTTCGTAACTTGGACGACCGTGGAATCATTCGTATCGGAGCAGAAGTTCGTGATGGTGATATTCTTGTCGGGAAAGTTACACCAAAAGGCGTAACTGAACTGACTGCCGAAGAAAGACTTTTGCATGCGATTTTCGGTGAAAAAGCACGTGAAGTCCGTGATACATCCCTCAAAGTACCGCATGGCGCTGGTGGGATTGTTCTAGACGTGAAAGTGTTTAATCGTGAAGATGGCGATGAATTGCCGCCGGGCGTTAACCAATTAGTCCGCGCGTACATCGTCCAAAAACGGAAAATTTCCGTTGGGGACAAAATGGCGGGACGTCACGGAAACAAAGGGGTTATTTCTCGCATTTTACCTGAAGCGGATATGCCTTACTTACCGGACGGCACACCAATTGACCTTATGCTTAACCCGCTTGGTGTACCATCACGTATGAACATCGGACAGGTTCTTGAAATGCACCTTGGTATGGCATCTCGTACTCTCGGCATCCATATGGCGTCGCCCGTATTTGACGGAGCGAATGAGGCGGATGTTTGGGAAACGATGGAAGAAGCAGGGATGGACCGTGATGGAAAAACAGTACTATATGACGGTCGTTCAGGTGAAGCTTTCGATAACCGTGTATCAGTAGGTGTCATGTATATTATTAAACTGGCCCACATGGTTGACGATAAGCTTCACGCCCGTTCAACAGGACCTTACTCACTCGTCACACAACAACCACTGGGCGGTAAAGCTCAGTTCGGTGGACAGCGTTTCGGTGAGATGGAAGTGTGGGCACTTGAAGCCTATGGAGCAGCTTATACGCTTCAAGAGATTCTGACTGTGAAGTCGGATGACGTTGTAGGACGTGTGAAGACGTACGAAGCAATTGTTAAAGGTGAAAGTGTTCCGCAACCAGGTGTTCCAGAATCCTTTAAAGTTCTTATAAAAGAACTTCAAAGTCTTGGTTTAGATGTTAAGATGCTGTCGATTGATTTTGAAGAAATCGAATTACGCGATCTTGATGAAGACGATGATATGCAACCAACAGATGCTTTGAATCTTATAAAAGAAAATCAGCCTGTTTGATTAGCCTAGTGAATGATATAAATGAATCTAGGGGAAAGTTAACATTTTCCCCTTTCTCTTTTGAACATAAAGTGTGCGCTTGCTCGGAAAAGCCAATTGCAGCGATAAGACTAGAGGGAGGTAGGCTCCTTGATAGATGTAAACAATTTTGAGTATATGAAAATAGGGCTTGCTTCATCTGATAAGATCCGTTCATGGTCATATGGTGAAGTGAAAAAGCCGGAAACAATTAACTACCGTACGTTGAAACCTGAAAAAGATGGTCTGTTCTGTGAACGTATTTTTGGACCTACAAAAGATTGGGAATGTCATTGTGGTAAGTATAAACGCGTTCGTTATAAAGGCGTCGTTTGTGACCGTTGTGGAGTAGAAGTGACGCGTCAAAAAGTCCGCCGTGAACGTATGGGACATATTGAATTAGCAGCTCCAGTAACACATATTTGGTACTTCAAAGGAATTCCAAGCCGAATGGGTCTTATTCTTGATATGACACCACGTGCTCTGGAGGAAATTATCTATTTCGCGTCTTATGTAGTCGTTGACCCTGCGGATACTCCGCTTGAAAGAAAGCAACTGCTTTCTGAACGGGAATACCGTATCTACCGCGAAAAGTATGGTTCTAAATTCCAAGCGCTCATGGGCGCTGAAGCGATTGAACGTCTTCTTGCTGCTATCGAACTTGAAAAAGAAATGGAGTTCTTGAAAGAAGAATTGAAAACAGTTCAAGGACAACGTCGTACGCGTGCAATCAGACGCCTAGAAGTTGTTGAAGCATTCCGTAACTCAGGCAATAAGCCTGAATGGATGGTTCTTGAAGTGTTACCAGTTATCCCACCAGAACTTCGCCCGATGGTACAACTTGATGGTGGACGATTTGCAACATCCGACTTGAACGACCTGTACCGAAGGGTCATCAACCGGAACAACAGATTGAAACGCCTATTAGATTTGGGAGCACCAGGGATCATTGTTCAGAACGAGAAGCGGATGCTGCAAGAAGCAGTCGATGCGCTCATCGATAATGGTCGTCGTGGCCGTCCGGTTACAGGACCTGGTAACCGTCCGCTTAAATCCCTTTCTCATATGCTGAAAGGTAAGCAAGGACGTTTCCGTCAAAACTTACTAGGAAAACGTGTTGACTATTCTGGTCGTTCCGTTATCGTCGTTGGACCTAACCTGAAAATGTATCAGTGTGGTCTGCCGAAAGAAATGGCGATTGAACTGTTTAAACCGTTTGTTATGAAAGAACTCGTTGAACGAGGTCTTGCACATAACATTAAGAGTGCCAAACGTAAAATTGAACGCCTTCATTCAGAAGTGTGGGACGTTCTTGAAGAAGTCATCAAGGAGCATCCGGTCTTATTGAACCGTGCCCCGACGCTCCACCGACTTGGTATTCAAGCATTCGAGCCAATCCTTGTAGAAGGACGTGCGATTACGCTTCACCCACTGGTTTGTACAGCTTATAACGCTGACTTTGATGGTGACCAAATGGCAGTCCACGTTCCGTTATCCGCTGAAGCACAAGCGGAAGCGCGTCTACTAATGCTAGCAGCACAAAACATTTTGAACCCGAAAGACGGGAAACCAGTCGTTACGCCTTCTCAGGATATGGTTTTAGGGAACTATTACCTTACACTGGAACGTAAAGGCGCTTCAGGAGAAGGTAGCTCATTCCGTGATGCGGACGAAGCACTAATTGCTTATCATAACGGTCACGTGCATCTTCATTCACGTATCGCTGTTCAGGCAAGGTCTCTGAATAACCCTACTTTCACAGAGGAACAGAATGCCAAACTTCTAATAACGACAGTCGGAAAAGTGATTTTCAACGAGATTTTGCCGAAATCGTTCCCGTATATTAACGAGCCGTCAGACTTCAACTTGCAAACTGAAACACCAGACAAGTATTTTGTTTCTGGGACTGTCAATATAAAAGAACATGTTGCTGAACAGGAACTAATTGAACCATTTAAGAAAAAGATCCTTGGAAATATCATCGCGGAAATCTTCAAGCGTTTCCATATTACAGAAACGTCAAGAATGCTTGACCGCATGAAAAATCTTGGATTCAAATATTCTACTCGTGCAGGAATTACAATTGGTATATCCGATATTGTCGTCTTGCCGAATAAAGATGCAATCTTAAGTGAAGCACAAGAAAAAGTAGATAAAGTGTTACAACAATTCCGTCGTGGTCTTATTACAGAGGAAGAGCGATATGATCGCGTTATCTCTTACTGGAGCCATGCTAAGGATGTAATCCAGGATAAACTTATGGATTCACTTGATCACTCAAACCCAATTTACATGATGAGTGACTCGGGGGCGCGGGGTAACGCATCTAACTTTACGCAGCTTGCTGGTATGCGTGGTCTGATGGCCAATCCGGCCGGCCGAATCATTGAATTACCAATCAAATCGTCATTCCGTGAAGGTCTGACAGTGCTTGAGTACTTCATCTCGACACACGGTGCTCGTAAAGGGCTTGCGGATACGGCTCTTAAGACGGCTGACTCGGGTTACTTGACACGCCGACTTGTTGATGTTGCGCAAGACGTAATTGTCCGTGAAGACGATTGTGGTACAGATCGCGGATTGGATATTGGAGCACTTATGGATGGAACGGAAGTAATCGAAGGTCTGGATGAACGTATCGAAGGCCGTCACACGAAGAAAACGATTTATCATCCTGAAACAGGCGCTTTGATTCTTAAACGAGATGGCTTGATTACTGCTGATGCAGCTCGTGCCATTTTGGATGCGGGACTTGAACAAATTACAATTCGTTCTGCTTTCACTTGTAATACGAAACACGGCGTTTGTAAATTATGTTACGGCATTAACTTGGCTACTGGTGAAACAGTTGAGGTTGGTGAAGCGGTTGGTATTATCGCAGCACAATCTATCGGTGAGCCAGGTACACAGCTTACAATGCGTACGTTCCATACAGGTGGAGTTGCGGGGTCTGATATAACACAGGGTCTTCCACGTATCCAGGAAATTTTCGAATCACGTAATCCTAAAGGGGTTGCAGTTATTTCGGAAATCAAAGGACAAATCACTGAAATCGATGAAATACGTGAAGGTCAGAAAGAAATTACGATTGAAGGCGAAGTAGAAACGCGTAAATATCTGACGCCATACAACGCCCGCCTTAAAGTTGATGTCGGTGATATGATTGACCGGGGTGAAGTTATAACAGAAGGTTCTATCGATCCGAAAGAACTGATTGTTGTCAAAGACGTCGTTACCGTTCAAGTCTATCTATTGAAAGAAGTTCAAAAAGTTTACCGTAGCCAGGGTGTTGAAATCGGTGATAAGCACATTGAAGTAATGGTTCGCCAGATGCTTCGTAAGGTGCGCATCATCGAAGCAGGGGACACGGATCTATTACCGGGTTCACTACTCGACATCCACCAATTCTCAGATGCAAATGCGGAAGTACTAAAAGTTAATAAAATTCCGGCGACTTGTCGTCCTGTTATTCTCGGTATTACGAAAGCTTCACTTGAAACGGAATCCTTCTTATCGGCAGCATCATTCCAAGAGACAACTCGTGTCTTGACAGATGCAGCTATCAAAGGGAAAACGGACGAGTTACTCGGCTTGAAAGAAAACGTTATTATCGGGAAACTTGTTCCAGCTGGAACAGGAATGCAACGTTACCGTCATATCGTAATGGAGCAAGAAAAAGAAAAAGCTACAACTAAGTAAGTTACGGTACTGTAACTTAAACTGAAAACGGGGGAATGCGAAAGTAACTCCCCCGACTTTTCGTTTATGTGTTGACAGTTCACTTTAAAGGTGATAAAATACAAAAGGTTGATAGTTGGATGTCTGTACTTTGGAGGATATGGAAATGTCTTATGAAAAAGTCGAGCAGGCAAAGAAAACAATCATTGGTACAAAGCAGGCAGTGAAAGCAATCCGTGCAGGGATAGTGATAGAAATTATTATTGCGCAGGATGCAGAAGAACGGATTATTGCTCCAGTAATGGAGGAGGCCAAACTTCATGACATTCAAGTCACGTATGTTGATTCGAGAGAAAGACTCGGAAATGCATGTGGGATTCAAGTCGGTGCAGCTGTGGTTGTGATTACTGATTAATAGTTTTTGTGCATTGAAGCACAAAGACTTTGTTTTTACCCCAAAAATGAACCACCTGGATGTGTGGTCTTACAAAAGAAGTTCGAAAGGAGGAAATACCGATGCCTACAATTAATCAATTGGTTCGTAAACCACGTAAGTCAAAAGTGGCAGGATCTAAATCACCAGCACTCGGAAAAAGTTATAACAGCTTCAAAAAGTCAATGACAAACGTAAACTCACCACAAAAAAGAGGTGTTTGTACGCGTGTTGGTACAATGACACCGAAAAAGCCAAACTCGGCTCTTCGTAAATATGCACGTGTACGCTTGACTAACCAATTGGAAGTCAATGCATACATCCCTGGTGAAGGTCACAACCTTCAAGAGCACAGTGTTGTTCTACTTCGCGGCGGACGCGTAAAAGACTTACCAGGTGTTCGTTACCACATCGTTCGTGGAGCACTTGATACAGCTGGTGTAACTGGCCGTTTGCAAAGCCGTTCTAAGTACGGAGCTAAAAGACCTAAAGTTAAAAAAGGCTAATTAAAACAATTACGATTGATGGTTATTTAAGCGGAAAACGCTTAAAAACTTTGAAAGGAGGAATACAACATGCCACGTAAAGGCCCTGTTGCAAAACGTGACGTACTTCCGGATCCGATTTATAATTCGAAGCTCGTTTCACGTCTAATTAATAAAATGATGGTGGATGGTAAAAAAGGTACATCTCAGAAAATCCTCTATGGTGCGTTCGAGCTTGTGAAAGAACGTTCTGGGAAAGATGCACTTGAAGTATTCGAAGCGGCACTTACTAACGTAATGCCAGTTCTTGAGGTTAAAGCACGCCGTGTAGGTGGAGCAAACTATCAAGTACCAGTTGAAGTACGTCCTGATCGCCGTACAACTCTTGGACTTCGTTACCTTGTTAACTACTCACGCACACGCGGAGAAAAAACTATGGTAGAACGTCTTGCGAATGAAATCCTTGATGCTTCTAACAACACTGGTGCTTCTGTGAAACGCCGTGAAGAAATGCACAAAATGGCTGATGCTAACAAAGCATTCGCTCACTATCGCTGGTAAGATTCAGCAATTTATTACTACTCTAATCCGAGACGGAAGGAGATCATATCATGGCTAGAAAATTCTCCTTAGAGAATACACGTAACATTGGTATCATGGCTCACATCGACGCTGGTAAAACGACGACGACTGAGCGGATTCTATATTATACTGGTAAAATCCACAAAATTGGAGAAACGCACGAAGGTGCATCTCAAATGGACTGGATGGAACAGGAGCAAGAGCGCGGAATCACAATCACTTCAGCTGCTACAACAGCTGAGTGGAAAAACCACCGCGTAAACATCATTGATACTCCAGGTCACGTAGACTTCACTGTTGAAGTTGAACGTTCACTTCGTGTTCTTGATGGAGCTGTAACTGTACTTGACGCTCAATCGGGCGTTGAACCACAAACAGAAACAGTATGGCGTCAAGCGACTAACTACGGCGTACCGCGCCTAGTTTTCGTAAACAAAATGGACAAAACTGGTGCTGATTTCCTTTATTCAGTAGGTACACTTGTTGACCGTCTTGGAGCAAACGCTCATCCAATTCAATTGCCAATTGGTGCAGAAGATACTTTTGCAGCGATTATTGATTTAGTTGAAATGAACGCAGTTTACTATGGCGACGATACGGGTCTAAACGCTGAAATTAAAGAAATTCCAGCAGAACATCTTGATCAAGCTAACGAATACCGTGAAAAGCTAATTGAAGCGGTTGCTGAATTTGATGAAGCTCTTATGAACAAATTCTTGGATGAAGAAGAAATTACAAACGCAGAAATCAAACAAGCGATTCGTAAAGCGACATTGGCTGTTGAATTCTATCCGGTTGTATGTGGAACTGCTTTCAAAAACAAAGGTGTACAACTTGTTCTTGATGCTGTTATCGATTACCTTCCATCACCACTTGATATCCCGCCTATGAAAGGGACAGATCCTAATACTGACGAAGCTATTGAGCGTCACTCAGACGACTCAGAGCCGTTCTCGGCACTTGCTTTCAAAGTTATGACGGACCCTTATGTTGGTAAATTAACATTCTTCCGTGTGTATTCTGGTGTTCTTCAATCAGGATCATACGTACAAAACTCTTCAAAAGGTAAGCGTGAACGCGTAGGACGTATTCTACAAATGCATGCTAACTCTCGTGAAGAAATTTCTGAAGTACATTCAGGAGAAATTGCTGCTGCAGTTGGACTTAAAGATACAGGAACTGGCGATACACTTTGTGAAGCTAGTGCACTTATTATTCTTGAGTCAATGGACTTCCCAGAACCAGTAATTTCACTTTCTGTTGAACCTAAAACAAAAGCCGACCAAGATAAAATGGGTATGGCTCTTGCTAAGCTTCAAGAGGAAGACCCGACATTCCGCGCACATACAGACCAAGAAACTGGAGAAGTAATCATCGCTGGTATGGGTGAATTACATCTTGACGTTCTTGTAGACCGTATGCGCCGTGAATTCAACGTAGAAGCTAACGTCGGAGCACCACAAGTATCTTATCGTGAAACATTCCGCGCTTCGGCGGAAGTTGAAGGTAAGTTTGTGCGTCAATCCGGTGGACGTGGACAGTTTGGTCACGTTTGGATTGAATTCTCTCCTAACGAAGAAGGAAAAGGATTCGAATTCATTAACAACGTTGTCGGTGGATCAGTTCCACGTGAATATATCCCTGCAGTAGAAGCTGGTATCCGTGATTCACTTGATAATGGTGTAATTGCTGGTTATCCTTTGATTGACATTAAAGCTCGTCTATTCGACGGTTCTTATCATGATGTCGATTCCAATGAAATGGCGTTTAAAATCGCTGCATCTATGGCATTGAAAAACGCTGTATCAAAAGTTAACCCAGTTCTACTTGAACCAATGATGAAAGTAGAAGTAACTATTCCTGAAGAGTATATGGGAGACATCATGGGCGATATCACTTCCCGACGCGGCCGCGTTGAGGGAATGGACGCGCGCGGTAACGCGCAAGTTGTTCGCTCTATGGTTCCACTTGCTAATATGTTTGGTTATGCAACATCTCTACGTTCTAACACACAAGGACGCGGAAACTTCTCAATGACATTCGATCACTATGAAGAAGTGCCGAAATCAGTTGCAGAAGAAATTGTTAAGAAAAACAAAGGCGAATAATTTTTATTTTAGCCTGTAATCCATTAAATTAGTAAATAGATAGATATCGGATGTTAGAGGGGGCCCCCTTTAGCACCTATATCTATATAAAAACAAAAAAACTTTTATATTTCGAGGAGGATTTCCATAATGGGAAAAGAAAAATTCGACCGCTCCAAGCAGCATGCTAACGTTGGTACAATCGGTCACGTCGACCATGGTAAAACTACACTAACTGCAGCAATCGCAACAGTTCTAGCAAAAAGACTAGGTGGAACAGCAGCATCTTATGCTGACGTTGATAACGCACCTGAAGAAAAAGAACGCGGTATTACAATCAATACTTCACACGTTGAGTATGAAACTGCAACTCGTCACTACGCACACGTTGACTGCCCAGGTCACGCCGATTACGTTAAAAACATGATCACTGGTGCAGCACAAATGGACGGCGGAATCCTAGTTGTTTCTGCAGCTGACGGCCCTATGCCACAAACACGTGAGCACATCTTGCTTTCACGTCAAGTAGGTGTTCCACATCTAGTTGTCTTCATGAACAAATGTGACATGGTTGATGACGAAGAGCTTCTTGAGCTTGTTGAAATGGAAATTCGCGACCTTCTTTCTGAATATGACTTCCCTGGCGATGACATTCCTGTCATCAAAGGATCTGCTCTTAAAGCGCTTGAAGGCGACGAAGCATACGAAGATAAAATTATGGAACTTATGACTGCTGTTGACGAGTATATTCCAACACCACCACGTGATACTGAAAAACCATTCATGATGCCTGTTGAGGACGTATTCTCAATCACAGGACGTGGAACTGTTGCTACTGGTCGCGTTGAGCGTGGAGTAGTTAAAATCGGTGATGTTGTTGATATCATCGGTATCGTAGAAGAACCAAAAGCTACAACTGTTACAGGTGTAGAAATGTTCCGTAAACTTCTTGATTATGCAGAAGCTGGCGACAACATTGGTGCATTACTTCGTGGGGTATCACGTGATGACATCCAACGTGGACAAGTTCTTGCTAAGCCAGGAACTATCGTTCCACACACGAAATTCACATCTGAAGTTTATGTTCTTTCAAAAGAAGAGGGTGGACGTCATACTCCATTCTTCTCTAACTACCGTCCACAGTTCTACTTCCGTACAACTGACGTAACTGGTGTTATCGAACTTCCTGAAGGCGTAGAAATGGTTATGCCTGGGGATAACATTGAAATGACAATCGATCTAATTGCTCCAATCGCTCTTGAAGAAGGTACTAAGTTCTCTATCCGTGAGGGTGGACGTACTGTAGGCGCTGGCGTTGTAGCAACAATCCTTAAATAATAATTTTTTCTTAAATCCCGCCCTTTGTGGCGGGATTTTTTTGTTGCTTTGGAAACTATAAAATCGCGTTATGTGGACAAGCTACGACATAGCGGTTACTCATTTTGATCCTTGGATTTGGTGCTATGAAAAAAATCATTGACAGAAGAATTCCCCTCTGCTATCTTAATAACAATGCTTCACCACTTTAGCTGGATAAAGAAACAAATTATAGGGGGAATACAAATGAATGCGGTTATTATTGCCATTGTCGTTATGTTGGCTTTAAGTTTATTACGAGTGAACGTTGTATTAGCGCTTGTTGCAGGTGCAATTGTGGGAGGATTTACAGGAGGCTTATCGTTTAGTGAGACGATTACTTCGTTTACTGGTGGGCTTGGTAATGGTGCGACGATTGCGCTTAGTTATGCTTTGCTAGGTGGATTTGCATTAGCTATATCGAAGACGGGCATTCCGCAACTGCTTGTGGCGGCTATGTTACGGATTGTGAAGAAAGAAGGACAGCCTGATCGTACCGCTCTTGGAAAAGTCCTGATTGTCTTAATGCTTCTTGTGATGGCTTTATTCTCACAAAACCTTATTCCGATCCATATCGCATTCATACCTTTATTGGTTCCGCCAATTTTACATGTCTTGAATATGTTGAAAATAGATCGTCGTCTTATTGCATCCGTTCTTACATTCGGATTAACAGCACCTTATATCTTGCTTCCATATGGATACGGATTCATCTTTCATGAAATTCTTGCGAATCAAATGGCTGCAGCGGGTATGGCAATTGATATGGCGGACATACCAAAAGCAATGGCACTTCCTGTACTTGGTCTGTTCGTAGGTCTTCTTATTGCAATTTTCTTCTCTTATCGTAAGCCGAGAGAGTATGCGGATAAGCAAGTAGAAATCTCTGAAGAAGTGGTAGTTGTTAAAACTCGTAATATTGTCTTTACAATACTAGCGCTTATTGGCACACTTACTGTGCAAATACCGACGCAGTCTATGATTGCGGGTGCGGTTACTGGTATTGGAATTTTGTATATTACCGGAGCGCTTAAGTGGAAAGATGCTGACGGTTTAATCAATGAAGGAATGCGTATGATGGCATTTGTAGGATTTGTTATGATTGCGGCGAATGGATTTGCTGCAGTACTTCAAGAGACAGGTCATATTGTCTCGTTGGTAGAATATGCAAGCTCTGCTCTTGGGGATAATAAAGGAATGGCAGCCTTAGTTATGTTACTTATTGGATTGGTCGTTACAATGGGCATTGGTTCATCATTCGCCACAATCCCGATTATTGCATCGATTTTTGTACCACTTAGCATGGCATTTGGATTCAGTCCGTTAGCCACCATCGCACTTGTTGGAACAGCAGCGGCTCTAGGTGACGCTGGTTCACCTGCATCTGATTCTACACTTGGACCAACCGCGGGACTTGCTGTCGATGGACAACATAATCATATATGGGATACATGTGTGCCAACGTTCATTCACTACAACATTCCATTGTTGCTGTTTGGCTGGGCAACAGTAATGTTCTTTAATCAGTAATTAATAGTCCGGGATTTTAGTCTCGGACTTGCAATGAGCGGTAAAAAGAATTATAATAATAAAGTTGAGAAAAGGATTTCGCCAAAATACTTGCGTTATTCTTTTTTTATGGTATAATATTAAATGTTGGTCTTTGACTGCGATGAAGCGAGAGGTTGCCGACACACCAGGCCGCTTTGCCATGGCATGTGTGTGGGAAATTTTCGTGGAGAATGTCTATAACAAAATAGGCGCAAGGGAGGGAAAATAATGGCAAAACAAAAGATTCGTATTCGTTTAAAAGCATATGATCATAGAATTCTTGATCAATCAGCTGAAAAAATCGTAGAAACAGCAAAACGTTCGGGTGCTAGTGTATCGGGTCCGATTCCACTACCGACTGAAAGAACTGTCTACACGATTCTTCGTGCGGTGCATAAATACAAAGATTCGCGCGAGCAGTTCGAAATGCGTACTCATAAACGTCTAATCGATATCGTTAATCCGACACCACAAACTGTCGACGCTTTAATGAAACTCGATTTACCATCAGGCGTTGACATTGAAATCAAACTTTAATCGATACTAAATACAACACACATTAATTCAGGAGGTGGACTAAATGACCAAAGGAATCTTGGGAAGAAAACTCGGTATGACGCAAATTTTTGCTGAAAACGGAGATCTTATCCCGGTAACTGTGATTGAAGCTGGACAAAACGTTGTTCTTCAAAAGAAAACAACTGAAACGGACGGCTATGAAGCAATCCAAATCGGATTTGAAGATAAACGCGAAAAGCTTGCTAACAAACCTGAAAAAGGGCACGTTGCAAAAGCTGATACTGCACCTAAGCGCTTCATTCGCGAATTCCGCGAATTAGACGTTAGTGGCTACGAAGTTGGTCAAGAAGTCAAAGTTGATACTTTTGCTGAAGGCGATATCGTCGACATCACTGGTACATCAAAAGGTAAGGGGTTCCAGGGTGTTATCAAGCGTCACGGATATTCACGCGGACCTATGACCCACGGATCACGTCATCACCGCGCACCAGGTTCAATCGGATCTGTTGACGCTCAACGTGTATTCAAAGGTAAAAAAATGCCAGGTCGTATGGGTGGCAAAACAGTAACAGTTCAAAACCTTGAAATTGTACGAGTTGATCTTGAACGCAACTTGCTACTAGTTAAAGGTAACGTTCCTGGATCACGCAAATCACTTCTACAAGTGCGTAGCGCTATCAAAGGAAACTGACTACTAAAGAAAGGAGGAAACAGGAATGCCTAAAGTATCCGTATTAAATCAGGCAGGAACTTCTGTCGGAGAAATCGAACTAAATGAAGCAATCTTTGGTATCGTGCCGAATGAAGCTGTCTTATTCGAATCATTGGTCCAACAACGTGCTTCATTGCGTCAAGGTAACCATAAAGTAAAAACTCGCGCGGAAGTAGCTGGTGGCGGACGTAAACCATGGCGCCAAAAAGGTACAGGTCGTGCCCGTCAAGGTTCAATCCGATCACCACAATGGCGTGGAGGCGGTATCGTATTTGGTCCAGCTCCAAGAAGCTATAGCTACAAATTACCGAAGAAAGTCCGCAGATTGGCTCTTCTTTCAGCTCTTTCTACGAAAGTTCGCGAAGAAGATGTTATCGTTCTAGAAGGACTAACATTCAATGCACCAAAAACAAAGGAATTCATCCAAGTGCTTGCTAATCTTTCGATTAACAGAAAAGCGTTGATCGTAACTGCTGACCTAGATGAAACTTTAGCTTTGTCTGCACGTAACATCCCTGGAATCAGTGTCGTAACTGCATCAGGTATTAACGTACTTGATCTTATCGGTCACGACAAGCTTGTCATGACTAAAGCAGCAGTTCAAAAAATAGAGGAGGTGCTAGGTTAATGGAAGCACGTGATATTATTAAACGTCCGGTCATTACCGAGCGTACTTCTGAACAAATGGAATTCAAAAAGTACACTTTTGAAGTTGACACGCGCGCTAATAAAACATTTATTAAGCAAGCTATCGAAGAAGTTTTCGGTGTTAAAGTTGATAAAGTGAACGTACAGAATTACAAAGGTAAACTTAAGCGTATGGGCAAGCACTCTGGTTATACGAATAAACGCCGTAAAGCGATTATTACACTAACTGCTGACTCAAAAGACATCGAACTTTTCGAAGTTTAAGTTTAACAACTAATAGATATCTAATTATATGAAGGAGGGAACACAAATGGCGATTAAGAAATACAAACCTACCTCCAACGGACGCCGTAACATGACTACATCCGATTTTGCTGAGATTACTGCTGACAAACCGGAAAAATCATTGCTTGCACCGCTTAAGCGGAAAGGCGGCCGTAACAACACTGGTAGGATTACTGTTCGTCACCATGGTGGAGGCCACAAGCGCCAATACCGTGTCATCGATTTCCAACGCCGGAAAGATGGCATACCAGGACGCGTTGCTACGATCGAATACGATCCAAACCGTTCAGCTAACATTGCTCTAATCAATTACGTAGACGGAGAGAAACGTTACATCCTCGCTCCAAAAGGTCTTGTAGTTGGAGCAACAATTATGTCAGGCCCAGAATCAGATATCAAAGTGGGTAACTCACTTCCACTTGAAAACATTCCAATGGGTACTACAATCCATAACATCGAAATGAAACCAGGAAAAGGCGGACAACTAGTACGTTCAGCAGGAACTTCTGCACAACTACTTGGCCGTGAAGGTAAGTACGTAATTGTACGTCTTCAATCTGGAGAAGTTCGCATGATTCTTGCAGTATGCCGCGCGACAGTTGGTCAAGTTGGTAATGAGCAACACGAACTTATCAATATTGGTAAAGCAGGACGCTCACGTTGGATGGGTAAACGCCCAACAGTTCGTGGTTCTGTAATGAACCCTAACGATCACCCACACGGTGGTGGTGAAGGTAAAACTGGTATCGGTATGAAATCACCAGTTACTCCATGGGGTAAACCGACGCTTGGATATAAAACACGTAAGAAAAACAACAAATCCGACAAACTTATTGTTCGTCGCCGTAAGAAATAATTTTAATGCACTGCGGTTCAACGATTGGACCGTAGTACAAACACGGAGGGAGGTTCCAACATGGGCCGCAGCTTGAAAAAAGGACCATTTGTAGACGATCATCTTATGAAGAAGGTTGATGCACAAAAGGATTCCGAGAAAAAACAGGTTATCAAAACTTGGTCACGCCGTTCAACAATCTTCCCGACATTCATCGGAATGACAATTGCTGTATACGACGGACGCAAACACGTTCCTGTCTATGTAACTGAAGATATGGTAGGTCATAAACTTGGTGAATTCGCTCCGACGCGCACATACAGAGGTCATGGCGCCGACGATAAGAAAACAAAACGTTAATTTGAGAGGAGGTTATTTCTGATGCAACAAGCAAAAGCTACCGCCCGCACAGTCCGTATTGCTTCTCGCAAAGTCCGTTTGGTCGTTGATCTTATCCGAGGCAAAAAAATCGGTGAAGCAATAGCTATTCTACGCCTGACGCCTAAAGCGGCATCTCCGGTTGTAGAAAAAGTTTTGAAATCAGCGATTGCAAATGCTGAACATAACTACGAAATGAATGTCGAAAACCTATTCGTAAGCGAAGTATTCGTTGACGAAGGCCCGACTATGAAACGTTTCCGACCACGCGCACAAGGACGCGCGAGTGCGATTAACAAGCGTACAAGCCACATCACATTAGTGGTATCTGAAAAGAAGGAGGGATAATCCGTGGGTCAAAAAGTACATCCTAACGGTTTACGGGTCGGTATCATTCGCGACTGGGAGTCTAAATGGTTTGCAGAAAAAGACTATGCGACTTTCTTGCACGAAGATATCAAAATCCGTGAATTTATTGAAAAACGTCTTTTAGAAGCTTCTGTTTCTAAAATTGAAATTGAACGTGCTGCAAAGCGTGTTAACGTCAGCATCCACACTGCTAAGCCAGGAATGGTTATTGGTAAAGGTGGTACTGAAGTTGAAGTACTTCGTAAACAACTGAACGATATTACTGGTAAACGCGTTCACATCAACATCATCGAAATTAAACGTGCAGATCTTGACGCTAAACTAGTTGCAGAGTCAATTGCTCGTCAATTAGAAACTCGCGTATCTTACCGTCGTGCACAAAAACAAGCAATTCAACGTACTATACGTTCAGGCGCTAAAGGTATTAAAACACAGGTTTCGGGACGTCTTGGCGGTGCTGACATCGCTCGGTCGGAACATTACAGTGAAGGTACTGTTCCTCTCCATACATTACGTGCAGATATTGATTATGCGCATGCTGAAGCAGATACTACATTTGGTAAGCTTGGCGTTAAAGTATGGATTTACCGTGGAGAAGTCCTTCCAGTGAAGAAACAGAAGAACTCTGAGGAAGGAGGCAACTAATTATGTTAATGCCTAAACGAGTTAAATATCGTCGTGTATTCCGTGGTAAAATGCGCGGTACTACAAAAGGCGGAGCAACAGTTCAATTCGGCGAATTCGGTCTACAAGCGCTTGATGCGGCATGGATTACAAGCCGTCAAATCGAAGCAGCACGTATTTCAATGACACGTTACATGAAACGTGGCGGTAAAGTATGGATTAATATATTCCCGCACAAACCATATACGAAGAAGCCTCTTGAAGTCCGGATGGGTTCCGGTAAAGGTGCTGTAGAAGGCTGGGTAGCAGTTGTTAAACCTGGTCGTATTATGTTCGAAATAGCAGGTGTTTCGGAGGAAGTTGCGCGTGAAGCGCTTCGCCTAGCATCTCACAAACTTCCTATTAAAACTAAGTTTGTAAAACGTGAAGAAATTGGTGGTGAATCTAATGAAAGCTAATGAAATCCGTGACTTAACAACTGCAGAGATTGAGCAAAAGGTGAAATCACTGAAAGAAGAGCTTTTCAACCTACGCTTCCAATTAGCGACAGGTCAATTAGAAAACACTGCACGCATCCGAGAAGTACGTAAATCGATTGCGCGCATGAAAACAGTAATACGTCAAAGAGAAATCAGTGCAAATAACTGATGAAGGAGGTTGCAGCCATGACTGAGGAACGTAACCAGCGCAAGGTGTATACAGGCCGTGTCGTATCCGACAAAATGGATAAAACAGTAACTGTAATGATCGAAACACAAAAGAAACACAAACTATACGGTAAACGTGTAAAATATTCTAAGAAATTCAAGGCCCACGATGAACTGAATGAAGCGAAAATCGGTGATGTTGTTCGCATTATGGAAACTCGTCCATTATCGGCAACAAAACGTTTTCGTCTGCTTGAAGTAGTCGAAACAGCGGTCATCATTTAATAACGTTCGGAGATATAAATCCGGGAGGAGGTAGCCTCAATGATCCAACAGGAAAGTCGTATGAAAGTCGCCGACAACTCAGGCGCTCGTGAAGTACTTACTATTAAGGTATTAGGCGGTTCAGGCCGTAAAACAGCAAACATCGGTGATGTAGTTGTAGTAACAGTTAAAAAAGCAACGCCAGGTGGTGTTGTCAAAAAAGGTGAAGTTGTCAAGGCTGTTATCGTTCGCACGAAGAGCGGAGTACGCCGTAAAGACGGAACTTACATTACATTTGATGAAAATGCTTGTGTTATTATCCGTGACGACAAGAGCCCACGTGGAACTCGTATTTTCGGACCGGTTGCTCGCGAACTTCGTGATAGCAACTTCATGAAAATTATTTCACTTGCTCCTGAAGTTCTTTAATCACATGATAGTGCCAAATCAAGGAGGTGCGACAGAATGAATGTTAAAAAAGGCGATAAAGTTATGGTAATCACAGGTAAAGACAAAGGTAAAACCGGTGTGATCCTAGTTGCTTTCCCTAAAAAGGACCGTGTGCTTGTTGAAGGTGTTAACATCGTCAAGAAACATACGAAACCTAACCAGGAAAATCCTCAAGGTGGAATTATCAGCCAAGAGGCAGCTATCCATGTATCAAACGTCATGGTGATCGATCCTAAGACAGGCGAGCCTACTCGTGTAGGATACAAGATCGAAAATGGCAAAAAAGTTCGTGTTGCGAAAAAATCCGGAGAATTGCTGGATAAATAAGTAACGGATGAAAGGAGGTCCATCAGATGAGCCGTTTAAAAGACAAGTTTAAAAGCGAAGTCACTCCTGCTCTTATGAGCAAGTTTGAATATACATCAGTTATGCAAGTACCAAAAGTCGACAAAATCGTCATTAACATGGGTGTTGGTGATGCTGTTCAAAACACGAAAGCACTAGATGCGGCAGTGGAAGAGTTAACAATTATTTCAGGTCAAAAGCCTGTTGTTACAAAAGCGAAGAAATCAATCGCAGGATTCCGTCTCCGTGAAGGCATGCCTATCGGAACGAAAGTTACACTACGCGGTGAGCGTATGTATGAATTCCTAGATAAACTGATTTCGGTTTCATTACCCCGTGTACGTGACTTCCGTGGTGTTTCTAAAAAAGCATTCGACGGTCGCGGTAACTATACGCTAGGCGTAAAAGAACAACTAATTTTCCCTGAAATTGATTATGATAAAGTTTCTAAAATACGCGGTATGGATATCGTCATCGTTACGACTGCAAACTCGGACGAAGAAGCACATGAGTTATTAACGCAGTTCGGCATGCCGTTCCAAAAGTAAATAAGAGGGAGGCGTAAACGTGGCTAAAAAATCAATGATTGCTAAACAAAAACGCACACCGAAATTCGCGGTTCAGGCATACACACGCTGCGAGCGTTGTGGTCGTCCGCATTCTGTATACCGGAAATTCAAGCTTTGCCGTATTTGTTTCCGCGAACTAGCGTATAAGGGACAAATTCCTGGCGTCAAAAAAGCCAGCTGGTAAACCCCTAAATTTGGGAAGGAGGTAAATGTAATGACAATGAGTGATCCGATCGCAGACATGCTTACACGCATCCGTAACGCCAATATGGTTCGTCACGAGAAGCTTGAAGTACCTGCTTCAAACATGAAAAAAGAAATTGCAGAAATCTTGAAACGTGAAGGTTTCGTACGCGATGTTGAATATGTAGAAGATAACAAACAAGGTATCATCCGCATTTTCCTTAAATATGGTCAAGATAACGAGCGTGTTATTACTGGTCTTAAGCGTATTTCAAAACCAGGTCTTCGTGTTTATGCTAAAACTAGCGAAGTACCTAAAGTTTTGAACGGTCTTGGTATAGCCCTCGTTTCTACATCAAATGGTGTACTTACAGACAAAGAAGCGCGTGCTAAACAAGTAGGCGGAGAAGTAGTAGCTTACGTCTGGTAATTCGTAACAAATGAATGGAGGTGCAATTGAATGTCCCGTATTGGCAAAAAGCCGATTGAGGTACCTGAAAACGTGACTGTTACTATCGCAGAAGGTAACTTCATTACAGTTAAAGGTCCTAAAGGCGAACTTACAAACACATTTAACAAGGATATTAAAATCGAACAGGAGAACAACGTGATCACTTTGATCCGTCCTTCTGAATCGAAAGAACACCGTTCTATTCATGGAACGACTCGTTCACTTATCAACAATATGGTGGTTGGTGTTTCTCAAGGTTTCGAACGCAAACTTGAACTAGTCGGTGTAGGTTACCGTGCTTCACTTCAAGGTCCGAAATTAGTGTTGAACATTGGTTTCTCTCACCCAGTTGAATTTACACCAGAAGAAGGAATCGAAGTTGAGGTTCCTACTAACACTAAGATTACTGTTCGTGGTATCAACAAAGAGCGCGTTGGCGCCCTTGCATCGAACATAAGACAAGTACGACCGCCAGAGCCGTATAAAGGCAAAGGAATTCGCTACGAAGGTGAAATTGTCCGTCGTAAAGAAGGTAAAACTGGTAAATAATGCCGCTTAAGGCATCTGGAAGGAGTGATCACGATGATTACGAAAAATGATAAGAATGCTACTCGTAAGAAACGTCATGCACGTGTACGTCGTAAAATCAGCGGGACTGCAGCTCGTCCACGCCTAAACGTATTCCGTTCAAACAAGCATATCTATGCTCAGTTGATCGATGACGTGAATGCAGTAACGATTGTAAGTGCTTCTTCAATGGAAAAAGATTTCGGATCTGAATCCAAAGCAGACACTGCAGCAGCAGTAAAAGTCGGCGAGATGATCGCAAAAAAAGCTGTTGAAAAGGACGTTAAGTCAGTAGTATTTGACCGTGGCGGATACCTATTTCACGGCCGTGTGAAAGCTCTTGCAGACTCAGCACGTGAAAACGGTCTGGAATTTTAATTAAAAAGGAGGTACACATTTCATGCGTCGTAATGATCAGAATAAAAGCGAATTCGAAGAACGCGTAGTTACCATTAACCGCGTAGCTAAAGTTGTGAAAGGCGGACGTCGTTTCCGTTTCACTGCTCTCGTTGTTGTCGGAGACAAAAATGGCCGTGTTGGTTTCGGTACTGGTAAAGCACAAGAAGTTCCGGATGCAATCCGTAAAGCTATCGAAGATGCGAAGAAGAATTTGATCGTTGTGCCAATGGTCAAAGGAACAACTCCACACGAAGTTCTTGGACATTTTGGTGCAGGAAAAATCCTCATCAAACCAGCAGCTCCTGGTACTGGAGTAATTGCCGGCGGACCAGTCCGTGCGGTACTTGAACTTGCAGGCATCACTGATATCCTTTCAAAATCCCTTGGTTCAAGCACACCAATTAACATGGTTCGTGCAACAATCGAAGGATTAACAAGTTTAAAACGCGCTGAAGACGTAGCTAAGTTGCGCGGTATATCCTTGAAAGAACTGTATAGTTAAGGGGGGGAAACACAATGGCGAATAAACTTGAAGTTACCCTTACAAAAAGCGTTATCGGCTCTAAGCCTGTACAACGTAAAACTGTCGAAGCCCTTGGACTTCGCAAATTACACCAAATGGTCGAACACCAAGATAATGTTGCAATTCGCGGCATGATCAACAAAGTAGACCACCTAGTAACAGTTAAAGAACTATAATTACGATTTTTTGAATAAGGAGGTGCCAATGAGATGAAATTACACACTATGAAGCCTGCTGAAGGTTCACGTACTAAGCGTAAGCGTATTGGTCGCGGAATCGGTTCAGGTTTTGGTAAAACTTCTGGTAGAGGTCACGGTGGACAAAACTCCCGTTCGGGTGGTGGCGTACGTCTTGGATTCGAGGGTGGACAAATTCCACTTTTCCAAAGACTTCCTAAACGTGGTTTTACGAACATCAACCGTAAGGATTATGCAATCGTAAACCTAGACACACTTAATCGTTTCGACGAGGGTACTGAAGTTACGCCTGAGCTACTAATTGAATCAGGCATCGTGAGCAATGCTAAATCAGGTATTAAGATTCTGGGTAACGGAATTCTTGAGAAAAAGATCACTGTCAAAGCTCACAAATTCTCTGCTTCTGCTAAAGAAGCAATCGAGAAAGCGGGCGGACAGACCGAGGTGGTTTAATGTTCCAGACGATCGCCAATTTTATGCGAGTAAAAGATATACGGTCTAAAATCTTTTACACACTACTGGTACTCATTGTTTTCAGACTAGGAACTTTTATTCCAGTCCCAAACGTTGACGCAACTGCACTACAGCAAACTGATAACAACCTTATTGGTCTACTGAACGTGTTTGGTGGGGGTGCCCTTGCAAATTTCTCAATCCTTGCAATGGGAATCATGCCTTACATCACTGCATCTATCATCGTGCAATTATTGCAGATGGATGTCGTACCTAAATTTACTGAATGGGCGAAACAAGGAGACGTTGGAAGACGGAAACTTGCACAGTTCACAAGGTATTTCACAATAATCCTAGCCTTTATTCAAGCAATCGCAATGTCATTTGGTTTTAACCAAATGTATGGTGGTACGCTGATAAAAGACGACGGTGTTTCGACATATGTGATTATCGCGATCGTATTGACGGCAGGAACTGCATTTCTTTTATGGCTTGGTGAACAGATTACAGCAAAAGGTGTTGGGAATGGTATTTCCATAATTATCTTTGCAGGTATCGTCGCAGCAATCCCGAATGCAGTCAACCAACTTTACGCAACACAGATTCAAGATGCGGGCGACGCACTGTTTATTAAACTGGCGGTTATGGCTCTTCTACTTGTCTTGGTCATTGCGATTACTGTCGGAATTATTTATTTCCAAGAAGCACTACGGAAAATTCCGATTCAATATGCGAAACGTGTCACTGGACGAGGTCCAACGACTGCAGGCCAACAGACACACTTGCCATTGAAACTTAATGCTGCAGGGGTTATCCCGGTAATCTTTGCTTCTGCATTTTTTATTACACCACAATCAATAGCGACCTTCTTTGGCACTAACAGTGTAACAACTACAATTACAAACGTTTTCGATTATACGAAACCGATTGGAATGGTATTTTACCTGATACTGATCATTGCATTCACATACTTCTACGCATTCATCCAGGTGAATCCGGAGAATATTGCGGATAATTTGAAGAAGCAAGGCGCATATATCCCGGGCATCCGTCCAGGACAAAATACACAAAGTTACCTTACGAGCACTTTATATAGACTGACATTTGTAGGGGCGATTTTCCTCGCTACAGTGGCTGTCATGCCGATATTCTTTATCAATATCGCAAACCTTCCACAGTCTGCGCAAATTGGAGGAACAAGTTTGATCATCGTCGTCGGGGTTGCCCTTGAAACGATGAAACAACTTGAATCACAACTTGTGAAAAGGCATTATAAAGGGTTCATGAAGTAATAATCACGAAGGTTCATCTCTTCGGGATATGAATATGAATGGGAGTGCAACACGTATGAATATCGTATTAATGGGTCTGCCAGGAGCCGGTAAAGGTACACAGGCAGACAGAATTGTCGAAAAGTACGGAACCCCTCATATTTCTACAGGCGATATGTTCCGTGCTGCTATTCAAGAAGGCACGGAACTTGGAGTCAAAGCAAAATCGTTCATGGATCAGGGAGCACTTGTCCCTGATGAAGTGACAATCGGAATTGTTCGTGAAAGATTAAGCAAATCCGATTGCGATAATGGTTTTCTACTCGATGGTTTCCCGCGTACAGTTCCACAAGCTGAAGCACTTGATCAACTTTTGGCTGACATGGGTCGGAAAATTGAGCATGTTCTCAATATCCAAGTCGAAAAAGAAGAACTTATTGCGAGGCTGACAGGCCGCCGCATCTGTAAAGTTTGCGGTACATCCTATCATTTGCTTTTTAATCCTCCACAGGTTGAAGGTAAATGTGATAAGGATGGCGGAGAGCTTTATCAGCGAGCCGATGACAATCCGGAAACTGTCACGAACCGTCTGGAAGTAAATATGAACCAAACTGCACCACTCTTGGCGTTTTACGATTCCAAAGAGGTGTTGGTAAATATCGATGGACAAAAAGACATCAAAGACGTTTTCAAGGACCTGGACGTTATTCTGCAAGGAAGCGGACAATAATCCTTTTCAAACTTAGATATTATACGCTGTTTTTGGGCAGTATAGCATTGAAGTATTGAAAAACGTTTCAACGAGCTGCAAAAGCATATGATGCCCGGTATAACAACTAGATGATTTTTTGCCGTACAGGATCTGAAACAGAGTAAATGCATTTTCTTGCTTAGGTAGGTATAATGGATTTCGTGGAGAGTCCTGTATAGCGCAACTGGGAACTCATCCACGGCATTCTGGACAGTCGGGTCCATTTCGACGCGATTTTCCATAACGAGTAGTCGAGGACGGGCTTAAGGAAAACGGAATGTGGCAGACCTCTTTCGAACATCACTCATGCAATCCGGACATATGTTGAAGGAAGCTTTAAAGGCGACTGATGCCGCTCGATGGTGAGAACCTTTATTGGATATAGAAGGGAGACTGGGTTGATGGCGAAAGATGATGTAATTGAAGTTGAAGGAACCGTACTAGAAACACTGCCAAACGCAATGTTTAAAGTAGAGCTGGAAAACGGCCATACAATTCTTGCGCATGTATCAGGCAAAATTCGTATGCACTTTATCCGTATTTTACCTGGCGATAAAGTGACAATGGAACTCTCGCCTTATGATTTAACACGCGGTCGTATCACATACCGTTTCAAATAAATTTTTGTAACTCCGGAATACTGAAGGAGGTTGGGTAAGATGAAAGTTAGACCATCTGTAAAACCGATGTGCGAAAAATGTAAAATTATTCGCAGACGCGGCCGAGTAATGGTAATCTGTGAAAATCCAAAACATAAACAAAGACAAGGCTAATTCTGAAGGAGGTGCACAATATATATGGCACGTATTGCTGGTGTAGACGTTCCGCGCGATAAGCGCGTAGTCATTTCATTAACTTACATTTTCGGAATCGGAAAAACTACTGCTGAAAAAGTATTGGCGGCAGCTGGAGTATCTGAGGATGCACGGGTACGCGATCTTACTGACGCGGAGCTTGATAAAATCCGTGAACAAATGGACACGCTTAAAGTTGAAGGTGACCTTCGACGTGAAACTTCCCTTAACATCAAACGTTTGATGGAAATCGGTAGCTTCCGTGGTATCCGTCATCGTCGCGGACTACCTGTTCGTGGACAAAACACGAAAAACAACGCACGTACTCGTAAAGGTCCTAAACGGACAGTAGCGAACAAGAAAAAATAATAGGTAAAGGAGGTATCTTCTTAACATGGCACGTAAACAGCAAACTCGTAAACGTCGTGTGAAAAAGAATATTGAATCCGGTATTGCACATATCCGTTCGACGTTCAATAATACAATTGTTACAATCACTGACATGCAAGGGAACGCAATATCTTGGTCAAGTGCAGGAGCACTAGGCTTTAAGGGTTCTCGTAAATCAACTCCTTTTGCTGCACAGATGGCTGCTGAAACAGCTGCAAAAACATCTATGGAGCACGGTCTGAAAACATTGGAAGTTACTGTTAAAGGTCCAGGTGCTGGACGTGAAGCAGCAATTCGTTCATTACAGGCTGCTGGTCTTGAAGTTACTGCAATCAGAGACGTTACCCCGGTTCCACATAACGGATGCCGCCCGCCAAAACGCCGTCGTGTATAATGGCTTCTTCTCCATATGATTGAGAAACACAATTTTTGTCAACAATGATTGTGCGATTGCAATTTGCCGTCTATGAAAATCGATTTCAATATGGAACGGCCTATACATTGATGTTTTGAAGGAGGGTAAATGAATGATCGAGATTGAGAAACCGAAGATTGAAACAATTATGATCGGCGAAGACATCAAGTTCGGTAAGTTTATTATCGAACCACTCGAACGCGGATATGGAAACACGTTAGGGAACTCCCTGCGCCGCATTCTTCTATCTTCACTGCCAGGAGCTGCTGTTACATCTATTCAGATTGACGGTGTGCTTCATGAGTTCTCTACAATTGAAGGTGTCGTCGAAGACGTCGCATCAATTATTTTGAACGTAAAAAAACTGGCTCTCAAAATCTATTCAGATGAAGAGAAAGTGATTGAGATAGACGTTAAAGGCGAAGGAGTCATCACAGCTGCGGACATTACACATGATAGTGACGTAGAAGTGTTGAATCCTGAACTTCCAATCGCGACTCTTGGTAAAAACGGACACTTGCGCATGCGCATGTATGCAGTACGTGGACGTGGTTACGCACCTTCTGATCAAAACAAACGTGAGGATCTCGCAATTGGCGTTATTCCAATCGACTCTATTTACACTCCGGTTTCACGCGTTAACTTCCAAGTGGAGAACACTCGAGTTGGCCAAATGGCGAACTTCGATAAGTTAACACTTGATGTTTGGACAGATGGTAGCATCGGTCCTAAAGAAGCTGTTTCACTTGGGGCAAAAATCCTAACTGAACATCTAAATATATTTGTCGGTATGACAGATGAAGCACAAACTGCAGAAATCATGGTAGAAAAAGAGGAAGATCAGAAAGAGAAAGTACTCGAGATGACTATTGAGGAACTTGATCTTTCAGTTAGATCTTATAATTGCTTAAAACGTGCAGGCATCAATACAGTTCTTGAACTTGCTAGCAAGTCAGAGGACGAAATGATGAAAGTACGAAATCTTGGACGTAAATCACTTGAAGAAGTGAAAGCGAAATTGGACGAGCTTAACCTAGTGTTACGCACCGAAGATTGAGCGAATTTATAGAGTGAAGGAGGGAAACTTCTATGGGATACAGAAAACTTGGACGTACAAGTTCACAACGTAAAGCAATGCTACGCGACCTAGCGACAGATCTTATCGTACACGAACGTATTCAAACGACAGAAGCTCGTGCGAAAGAATTGCGTTCAGTTGTTGAGAAAATGATTACGCTTGGTAAACGTGGAGACTTGCATGCACGTCGTCAAGTTGCACAATTCATCCGTCGCGAACTGGTTACAGTGACAGACGGTGAAGGCAACGAGAATGAAATCTACGCAATCCAGAAACTTTTTGATAATGTTGCTCCACGCTACACTGAGCGTCAGGGTGGATATACACGTATCATGAAAATGGGACCTCGTCGCGGCGACGGAGCACCTGTCGTTGTAATCGAACTCGTTTAAAAATTAAAGCCTCCGGTGGATGCCACCGATTTTGAATTGAGCACGCTCTATTCAAAGTTTGGGCGCAATTTCGTCGAGGTGTAATTGATTAAGTCTTCAAAGGGTGTGTCTGGCGTACCCAGAGCCGCACCCTTTTTTTAAAAATTTATACGACAACTTTAAAAGCTGAGTGTTATGATCGTCGGTTAATACCGCACTGGTCTAGCTCTACGCACCTCATCCGCGGTACCGGATTGAGCACCTGGTACCAGTCATAGATATGAGCGCATTTCTTCGGATGAGGTGCGCGCTTTTTTTTATCCAAAAATAATGTCCAGACTTTTCAATGTATAAGTAAATATAAGTTTTCTACTTAATATGATATCTAGGCTCCAGGCGCCAACCTATTGGGTCATAAGCCGTTTTGCTGTGGGGGCTGAATTACACCTCCTCGCAAATCGTCTTATGCCTATCGGGGCTGAACGGCGCCTTGCGCTTTTCTAAAAAGGATTCCTTGGCAATTTGCAGGGGATCCTTCGTGGTATACATAATGCGAATGTAGCTGGAGGTGGTAGGCGATGAAGGAAATTCTGTCGATGGATAATGTGTCTTATTCTTATGACTCTGAGGACGAGGTAGCAAAGAAAGCAGTCGATGGCGTGTCGTTTACGGTACAAGAAGACGAATGGATTGCTATTGTTGGCCATAATGGTTCCGGTAAGTCGACACTTGCAAAATTGATGATTGGACTCTTGTTCCCGGAAGAAGGGAACGTTAATGTGTTTATTGAAAAACTGACCGAGGACAATATATGGGAAATTCGTTCACAAATGGGTTTTGTTTTTCAAAATCCAGATAATCAGTTTGTTGGTTCGACAGTTCAAGATGATGTTGCATTTGCGCTAGAGAACAGTGGAGTACCCTTCGAAGAAATGGTGACTCGCGTTAATGATGCACTTGCACAGGTAAAGATGAGTGATTTCCTCGACCAGGAGCCTCACCATCTCTCGGGCGGACAAAAGCAACGAGTTGCAATAGCTGGAGCGCTCGCTTTACATCCTAAGCTTCTTATTATGGATGAGGCGACGTCGATGCTTGATCCACAGGGACGTAATGAAGTCATTCACTTAGTTGAAGAATTAAAGCGTAAGACGGGCCTCACTGTCATTTCGATTACACATGATTTGGAAGAGGCGCTGTTGGCAGATCGTATTATTGTCATGAACAAAGGGAAAGTTCTGACGGTTGGTACGCCGGAGCAGATATTTGCTCGGGGAAATGAACTTGAGGAAATTGGTTTGGACTTGCCATTCGCTTTAAGAGTTTCCAGTTTGTTACGGGAAAATGGGATGGAGCTTGTTGGTGAGCATATGACGGAAGAAGAGTTGGTGAATGAATTATGGACATCTCACTTCAGCAAGTAGGGTATTTGTATGGTAAAGATACTCCTTTTGAGAAAAGGGCATTGCAGGGTGTGGATGCAACGATACGTTCCGGCTCTTATTCTGCAATTATTGGACATACCGGATCAGGAAAATCGACACTTCTTATGCATCTGAATGGTTTGTTAAAGCCTTCAGAAGGTATTGTAAAAATCGGAGATACAACGATTACTGCAGGCACGAAAGCGAAAGGACTAAAAGAGGTCCGAAGGCATGTAGGTATCGTTTTTCAGTTTCCGGAGCATCAGCTTTTTGAAGAGACTGTTGAAAAAGATATTATGTTCGGTCCTATGAACTTTGGTGTACCTGAAGAAGAGGCAAGGAGACGGGCACATCGACTGATAGAATTGCTGGGACTACCTCCAGAGGTTGCCCAGCAGTCACCTTTCGACCTTTCAGGAGGGCAGATGCGACGGGTTGCGATTGCGGGTGTTCTTGCGTTTAAACCGTCTGTACTCGTTTTGGACGAGCCGACAGCGGGACTTGATCCGCGAGGGCGGCTTGAAATTATGGAGCTTTTCAATCGTCTTCATGTAGAAGAAAAACTGACGACAATTCTTGTGACACATAGTATGGAGGATGCTGCACGTTATGCGGATAATATTATCGTTATGCATAATGGCAGTTCCGTCATGTCCGGTACGCCGCAGGAAGTGTTTGCTGATGAAAAGAAGCTGACGTCCTTTAGATTAGGCCTACCACGCTCGGTGAAGTTTCAACGTGACGTAGAGAAATTAATTGGTCGTCCTCTTCAGGGGTTGGCATTAACGGAAGCTCAGCTTGCGAAGGCAATTGCATTTGCCGCTAAGGAAGAAGGTGGCCGTTAATGTTGGAAAAGATGATTTTTGGACGTTATATTCCTGGCAATTCATTTGTCCACAAGCTCGACCCTCGTTCGAAGCTGTCATTTGTTTTTCTTTTCATTATTGGAGTATTCCTAGCAAATAATACAATAACCTATGCTGTGTTGTTAGGATTTACGTTACTCGTTATCTTAAGTTCAAGGATTCGGTTGTATTTTTTGTTTAACGGATTAAAACCAATACTATTCTTGATTATTTTCACGCTGCTCATGCATATCTTTTTTACCAAAGAAGGAGCACTTCTTGTTGATTGGAAGTTCATTAAGATATATGAGGAAGGGGTAAGGCAAGGGATTTTCATTTCCATTCGTTTTCTTGTATTGGTTTTGCTGACGTCTATCTTGACGTTGACGACATCGCCGATTTCAATTACGGATGGGATGGAAGACTTGCTGGGGCCCTTCAAGCGATTGAAATTGCCTGTTCATGAGCTTGCGCTAATGATGTCAATTTCCCTACGCTTCATTCCCACTTTGATGGATGAAACGGATAAGATATTGAAGGCGCAATTGGCGAGGGGTTCGGACATTAGTACCGGCTCCATTAAGCAACGAATTCGTGCAGTGATTCCTTTGCTCGTACCTCTCTTTGTGAGTGCGTTCAAACGCGCCGAAGACCTTGCAGTCGCCATGGAGGTCCGTGGCTATCGCGGAGGTGAGGGGAGGACAAGGTACAGACAGCTGAAGTGGCATTGGCGTGATACCACGATAATGGTATTGCTTGCCGCTTTGGTTGTCGTCCTTTTCCTGCTTAGGGCATAGGAGGTAAATACACATGCAACGTGTTAAAGCGACAGTGTCATATGATGGTACTCTTTTTTCTGGTTACCAGATACAGCCGGGTATGCGAACGGTGCAATTGGAAATTGATAAAGCGTTAGTGAAGATGCATAAAAATAACGGGGTTTTTTCGGTCGCAAGCGGCAGGACGGATTCGGGTGTTCACGCAAATGGCCAAGTGATTCACTTTGATACGCCACTGAACTTGCCGATAGATCGATGGAAGCTCGCGTTGAACGTTCTTTTGCCTACAGATATCCGGTTGGTTGAAGTTGAATATGTTAGCGAAGATTTCCATGCTCGTTATTCTGCTACTGGCAAGACGTATGTCTATAAGTGGTCCTATAACGAAGTGCATAGTCCGTTTGAGCGTAATTTTTCCGTTCATCTTGGCAGGTCGCACCCCGATATTCAGGCGATGAAAGAAGCTGCTGCCTATTTAATTGGGACGCATGATTTCACCAGTTTCTGTTCATCAAAAACTGCTACTTCCAATAAAGTCAGAACGGTGAGGCTGCTGACACTCGAAAAAAAAGGCGATCATCTCATCATGACAATTGAAGGAAACGGCTTTTTATATAATATGGTTAGAAGCATTGCAGGTATGCTTCTTGTTGTGGGAAACGGCTGGAAAACACCGGCAGACGTCAAGCAAATACTTGAATCTTGCAGTCGTAAAGCGAACGTCAAAACCGCGCCATCACACGGTTTGTATCTAGAAGAAGTGAGCTACAGGGACTGAGGCAACTTTTCCTGGCGTATTTAGAGGAATCGCTTGACTTAATGTGGGATTCAGTATAAGATGAGTAATGGTATTTCAATAACCCCACAAATAAGCCCCGGAAGGTAAACTTGTGTTTAGGGATAGAGAAAACGGGAACTAATAAAGATTCATTTAGGAGGATAAAATTATGCGTACAACATTCATGGCTAAAGGTCACGAAGTAGAGCGTAAATGGCTCGTTGTCGACGCTGAAGGACAGACGCTTGGTCGTCTTGCTTCTGAAGTTGCATCACTTTTGCGCGGCAAACATAAACCAACGTTCACACCTCACGTTGATACAGGTGACCACGTCATCATCATCAATGCAGAGAAAATTCATCTTACAGGTAACAAATTGAAAGACAAAATTTACTACCGTCACTCAGGTTACACGGGCAGCATGAAACAACGTACGGCTCTTGAAATGCGTACAAACTTCCCAACAAAAATGCTTGAACTTGCAATTAAAGGAATGCTTCCGAAAGGTCCTTTAGGCCGTCAAACATACAGAAAACTTAACGTATACGCTGGACCGGATCACCCGCACGCAGCACAACAACCAGAAGTATTCGTACTTCGCGGTTAATTAAAGAGGAGGAAACAACTTGGCACAAGTACAATATCTCGGCACAGGCCGTCGTAAAAGCTCAGTAGCTCGTGTACGTCTAGTTCCTGGAGATGGCACAATTATCATCAACAAACGCGACGTAGAAGACTACGTACCATTCGCGACACTTCGCGAAATCATCAAACAACCACTTGTAATTACAGAAACTCTTGGAAGCTACGATATCCTTGTAAACGTTGATGGCGGTGGATACACTGGACAAGCAGGAGCAATCCGTCACGGAGTTGCACGTGCTCTACTTCAAGTAGACCCAGATTTCCGCGCAGCACTTAAATCAGCTGGACTTCTTACTCGTGATGCAAGAATGAAAGAACGTAAAAAACCAGGTCTTAAAGGCGCACGTCGTGCACCACAGTTCTCAAAACGTTAATCTTCCATTCAAGAAAAGCCCTTCTCCATTCGTGGAAAAGGGCTTTTTTGTGTTAAAGTATAGATGTAGAAATAGTGGGAGGATGATTTGATATGAAAGAAATCTCAACTACCGAATTACAAGAGCGGTTGGAAAAGGGCGAGCAGCTTAACCTGGTCGACGTGCGTGAGGCAGATGAAGTAGCGGCGGGGATGATCCCAGGTGCAATTCACATCCCTCTAGGCGACGTACCGGTGCGTATGAGCGAACTTGACAGCTCTAAGTCATATATACTCATCTGTCGCTCAAGCGGCCGTAGCGGACGTGCACAAGAGTTCCTTGCGGATGAGGGCTATGATGTAACAAACATGGTAGGCGGCATGCTTGAATGGGAAGGCGCTACTGAATAAGTACTTTGAAAAGGAACCTTGCGGGGTTCTTTTTTTATTTTTCGAATGAGGGAAGTGTTGTTAAGTTTCGGAGGGACGTTATTTAGTTCCGTGAAAGCGTTGCGAACTATCAGGGAGATGTTGTTAAGTTCGATGCATGTTAGGAAGTTTTGCCGTTACGTTGTTTGGTTTCTGTAAAACGTTGCTTAGTTTCATGAAAGTGTTGCGAACAATTGCCGAAACATTGTTTAGTCCAGCAAAAATAGTATCGACTTTCATCTCTGTTAAAAGTAGGACATATCTGCCGCCGCCTCTGCGTATAGTGAAGGAAAAAGGCGGTGTCCATATGAAGCGGTGGTTTGTGATCTGTTTATTATTTGTATGTTCTCTTGGAGTTGTCATGTATGGCGTTAAGGCTTCGTCAGATCGGAATTTTTTCATGCCCGCAGAGCTTGGCGGCGTGAAGATACTTATCGATCCGGGACATGGGGGACTGGATGGAGGCGCTTCATCCAATGATGTCGTAGAACGTGATATTACACTAAGCATTGCCCATGAACTCAGGAAGCGACTTGAAAAGAAAGGGGCGACAGTTATCATGACACGGACGAAAGATGGCGACGCGCTGGCTGAACATGCCCCGACTGAGAAGTTTAGAACGATCCGGGAGCGTAAAATGGCTGATTTGAAATTGAGGGAGGACATCGCAATAAATGAAAAACCTGATATGTTCATCAGTGTTCATGTTAATGCGATACCGGAAGAAAGATGGCGCGGTTCCCAAGTGTTTTATCACCCCGGCGGAGATCCTAATGGTGAATTTTTGGCAAAAGCAATTCAAGAATCATTCCGAACTAATTTAAAAAATACGGAACGAGTGGCGATGGCGATTAAGGGCGTTTATTTATTGAAAAAAGTACCGACTCCAGCCGTTCTTGTTGAAACTGGTTTTCTTTCAAACAATGAAGAAAGAGGCCTTCTGATTGATCCTGCTTATCAGGGGAAAGTGGCTGATGCGATCATGGAAGGAATCGTTGACTTTCATACTGCAGAAGAAAATTGAAAGGCTTATTGAGATTTGCATGTAGCTTATTATGGTATACTTGGAGGTGAATGAATAAACCTCCAAGGGGTGTCTACGTTGATGAATGAAGAAGCAGTACGTGAATTATTGGGACAGCTGAAGGATCCGTTTTTACATAAAACGCTTGCGGAGACGAGTGGAATTACAGGCGTAACAATCAAGCCTGAGAAAAAACACGTAAGCGTGAAGCTGGCCATCGCTAAAATTAATACAGCTGAACAGATGGGTCTTCAAACTCAAGTGGTCGATACATTGAAAGGGGCAGGTGCTGAATCTGTCGGTATCCGTTTCGAAGAATTATCGGCAGAAGTACTGGAACAGTTCCGTGGAAAAGTGACGGAATCAGAAGCACAAGACTTGTTGTCACCGCTGAATGACGTTGAATTTATTTCAATTGCGTCCGGTAAAGGTGGCGTTGGTAAATCGACAGTGTCGGTCAATCTTGCTGTAGCGCTTGCGCGTCTAGGGAAAAAGGTTGGTTTAATTGACGCCGATATCTATGGCTTTAGTGTACCTGACATGATGGGCGTAACTGACTTGCCAGTTGTTCGTGGTGACCGGATTATTCCAGTTGAACGTCTAGGCGTAAAAGTTATATCTATGGGCTTCTTCGTTGAGGATAACGCACCGGTTGTATGGCGCGGGCCAATGCTTGGGAAAGCACTTGACCAATTCTTCCGTGACGTTGAGTGGGGAGATCTTGACTACCTATTCCTCGACTTGCCACCGGGTACAGGGGATGTTGCGCTCGATATCCACCAGATGATTCCGACTTCTAAAGAAATCGTTGTAACAACTCCGCATCCGACAGCTGCATTTGTTGCTGCGCGTGCTGGAGCAATGGCACTTCAGACGGATCATGAATTGCTTGGGGTTATTGAAAATATGTCTTGGTTCGAATCAAAAACGTCAGGTGAACGTGAATTCGTATTCGGTCAAGGTGGCGGCGTAAAACTAGCTGAGGAACTTCGTACAGAGTTACTTGGTCAAATACCACTAGGCCAGCCAGATTGGGATGAAGAAGATTTTGCTCCTTCTGTCTATGCGGAAGATCATCCTATCGGAAAAATTTACATGGGTATTGCGGAAAATATCATTAAAAAAACATCGAAATAATAACTATTTAAAAAGGTGGAGAAGGCTATTTGCCTTCTCCGCCTTTACCTTTCTCCGGTTTAGCAGCTTCACTACCCCCGCTATCTACTGGTTTCAGTTCACCAGCCTTCAAAATAAGTTCTTGCCATTTCGTTTGCAACAAAGGACTGTTAATGGTTTCTTCAACAACTTTTTCAAGATGTTTTTTCATATTCGCTGACTGTGTAACAGTTTCCAGCTGTTTTAACATGTCGGGCTGGGAGAAAAACTCTTCTAACTGTTTTTGGAATGACGGATCATCCATCAGTTGTTTCATGATATCCTGCTGCTGTTCCTTCATGCTTTTCGCTATGGATTCAGTAAACTTTGGATCCTCGAACGATTTCTTCCAAAAGTCTTCTCCTTTTTTAGAAAGGAGGGTTTCTTCGACGGATTTCTTTACTTCCGGTTGTTCTAGAATAAGTAGTTTCTTGAATTCCGGATCCGCGAACATTTGCCGAATTGCTTTTTTACCATCCTCCGACTGAAGCGCGTCGGTCATCATTTTTTTCGTTTCGTCGTATGTTGGAGCAGTCTGCTGCATGCTGCATCCCGTCAATAAAAGAGCTGAAAACAGGAATAGACCAATTCTTTTTTTCATTGAAATCAAATTCCCTTCCACAAGCATTTTCATTTATTGTTCACAATACGGCGCAGAATATGCATGAATCGTTTAATGAAATAGATTTTTAAGCAAAACGTTGTTACACTATTGAAAGGAAAAACAAAACGGAGGATCACTATTGTGACAATACGAAATTGGGTCAAATTCTTTTTTACGGCATTACTAATCGGAGGATTCGTGACGGCAGTTGTAGGATTAATTGTCCGCTGGGAGTTCTTCTCTCAATATTTATCCAACGGTGAATACGGCCAATTTATAGGTGCGTTTCTGTGGATGATCTTCCTTGGATTTACGATGAGCGTCGTTGCGCAAATGGGCTTTTTTGCTTATTTAACGGTCCATCAATTCGGTGTGAATATCTTTAAGACACTCACATTGTGGAACTGGGTTCAGCTTTTAATCATTGCAATTGTCCTGTTTGACCTCATCTTCTTCAGATTCCAATTGACGTCAGGTGAAACGGGCCGCACATTGCTGTACCTTGGGTTACTTGCAACACTTATTGGTGTTTCTGCAGTAACCGCTTATTTCAAAGCGAAATGGACGAAGAAACACACGCTCATTTCAGCACTATTCTTCATGATCGTTATTACAACACTTGAATGGTTACCGGCGTTGATGGTACGTTCAGGTAATATCGATTCATGGGTCACAATCATGCTATTCCCACTTCTTGCAGTGAATGCCTATCAAATCTTAGTACTGCCAAAGTTCAACAAGCAGTCAGATGAAGACAAGGTGAAACTGGAAGCGCGTAGAAAAGCACGAGGGAAAGTTACGAAATCTGCTAAAGTAAAATGAAGAAACAGCACAATTGCCAGAAGTGGCGGATTGTGCTGTTTCTTTATAAGATAAGAAATTATAAGTTTTATCTACTTGGATTGGTGTCTAGACTCCAGGCACCATCCCCTCGGGTCATAAGCTATTTGCTGCGGGGGCTGAAGTACGTCTCCTTGCAAACCGCCTTATGTCGGTCGCGGCTAAACCGCGCCTTGCGCTCTTCTTATAAGAGTAGTTGTAGCGATTGGATTATTCGGGTATTTTTTTGACATTCACTTTTGTCCCGAACAACATAGTTTCCACAGATATAAAGGTCCGATCTTTATCTAACCTTTTTAATTTAGCTAAATCAACACGATTATCCCGGTGATGTGGGACAGAAATGATTTCCCCTTTAGTGATAACAGGGAGGTCGCCGCCATCCCAAACAACAGATGAACCCAGTGCATTAATTTCAGCTTCCCAGAGCACACTATGCAAGGTGCTTGGGAAAACTTCGTCAACTGTACGGAACCAAAGAGGTTTTACTCCGAATGTTTTTTCGAACTGCTCAAGTTGTTCTATGAACAATGGGGTGTTTTGATCATAGGTTATTCCATTATCACCAAGAAGCCCGACAGAAATATTTTTTTCTTTGATAAGTTGTACTGTTTCGGGAAAACGTCCAGCCCATTTCATATCAACGAGTAGAAGTGGATAAGGTTTACTAAGTTCTCGAATCCATTTTTCCACTTCTAAATCCCCGAATGATATATTTACGGTTAGTGCAGAACCGCTGGCGCCGCGTACAATGACAACAGGCTCCTCCGTTACGCGGAACACGGATACGAGAGACAATTGCTTAGGTAAAGCGGGAAGAAGCAGGAAAAGAGCGCAGCAAATAATGGCGGTGATCATGTACTTGTTTCGCATATGTTGTCCCCTTTTTGAACAATCTATCGTAAGTTTATGAAAGTGTGTTGACAATTATGCAAAAGACGTGATACTATATATAAGTTGCTGTCGGGAACATAACAAACTTTTAAAAAAGGTCTTGAAAAATAATTATTGTTTGTTATAATGGAGATTGTCCTGAACGACATGAACAAGTTTAAATGAATAGTTATTATTCCGCAGTAGCTCAGTGGTAGAGCAATCGGCTGTTAACCGATCGGTCGTAGGTTCGAGTCCTACCTGCGGAGCCATATGCTTCCATAGCTCAGTAGGTAGAGTGCTTCCATGGTAAGGAAGAGGTCACCGGTTCGAATCCGGTTGGAAGCTCCAGAGCAGTTTTAGGAACAAGGCCCCTTGGTCAAGCGGTTAAGACACCGCCCTTTCACGGCGGTATCACGGGTTCGAATCCCGTAGGGGTCATAAATCTTTTTCAATACGATGTGTTGAAAATTGTTTGCCTGTTTCTTAAGGTGTTGAATATAATTCTACATAATTTATCATGGTGGGGTAGCGAAGTGGCTAAACGCGGCGGACTGTAAATCCGCTCCTTCGGGTTCGGCAGTTCGAATCTGCCCCCCACCACCAATAAAACTTTTTTAACACGAAGCGTTAAAAAGAGTTTACATTAAGGTTGTTATGCATAGCATTAAAAAAAGTTAACCTTAATTAACAGTGGGGTATAGCCAAGCGGTAAGGCAACGGACTTTGACTCCGTTACTCGTTGGTTCGAATCCAGCTACCCCAGCCATTTTTTTGCTTTACCAAACCATGTGAAATCCAAATAGCTTTATTAACCCTTTCGCGTAAGCGAGAAGGGTTTTTTTATGTCTTTAATTCTATTTAATATAGCCCTAAAGAACGAATTTAATGTACACTAAATGAAGGAATAACAATAGATATTATTTTTTCGCAAGGTTATTCATATTGAAGAGGTTTTCAGGAAAGAAGTGATTTTATGCAAGAAAATAATAAGATGATAAAAGATTTGATTCGCCATGATGGTAGTCATAGTCCAGAAAAAATGCTTAGGGACATTGCCTATGCACTTGATCAGTCAGCTATTGTCGCTATTACAGACCGGACCGGAAAAATAGTGTATGTAAATGAGCTGTTTACAAAAATAGCGCAATACAGCGTGGAGGAACTCGTAGGAGTCGACCATAGAATTATTAATTCGGGCTTTCATCCTTCATCGTTTTTCAAAGAGATATGGGCGACTATCGGCCGGGGAAATACATGGCATGGCGAAATCTGTAATAAAGCCAAAGATGGATCTTTTTATTGGGTTGACACGACGATTGTGCCATTTTTAAATGATAATGGAAAGCCTTATCAATATATCTCTATCCGCTATGACATCACTAAGAATAAAGAGTCTGAGCGGATGATACGAGATCTTGCTTATAATGATCAATTAACCAGTTTACCTAATCGAACTTCATTTCGGAAAATGTTTTATCAAGAAATAGAAGTGGCGAAAAAACAAGGGACAAATCGGGCCTTTGTCTATATGAATGTCGACCGTCTTCGCTATGTTAATGATTCGCTTGGGCATGAGGTAGGCGATTATATATTGTCTGTTATTGCCAAGAGATTAAAGACGATTCTAAAGGATAAGACAATTATTGGCAGACTTTCAGGTGATGAGTTTGCATTTATTCTACTAGAAATACTGGATACGAAACACGCTGAAGAACTGACAAAAGAAGTTCAAAAATATATTGAGGAACCTATTGAAGTAAAGGACCAAATGCATACACCCTCTTTAAGTTTCGGGATTGCCCTGTACCCTGAGCATGCTAAAAAACCTGCAGAGCTTGCAATGAAAGCGGAAAAAGCTCTTTCTATCGCAAGAGCGCATGGGGGTGGGGGATGTGAGATGTACCAGCACGGAACAGCGTCCAAAACATTAGATCGGATCTTGCTAGAGAATGAGTTAAGGAAAAGCGTCCATCTCGGTCATCTTCATCTTGATTATCAGCCTAAAGTGAACTTGAAGACGGGGCAATTGGTAGGTGTTGAAGCGTTAGTGCGTTGGAACCATCCTGATCTTGGCAGGATTCCACCCGATAAGTTCATTCCTGTGGCGGAAGAAACGAAAATCATTATACCTCTTGGGGAATGGGTACTACGTGAGGCTTGCAGGCAGGCAAAGAAATGGCAGGCTAGTGGGTATAGCCCATTTCGCGTTGCTGTTAACATGTCGGCTATACAATTGGAAGAACCAACTATCTTGCATACAATTAAAACAATTCTCGATGAGACGGGTGTCACGACGGATTTTATTGAAATCGAATTAACTGAAAGTGCATTTGCGGATCGGGAAGATATGCAGGATATAATTCGTGAGATAAGGGCATTGGGTATTACGGTGTCAATTGATGACTTTGGAACAGGTTATAGTACGTTTAGTTATATCAAAGAACTGCCAGCTGATACGATTAAAATCGATATGTCCTTTGTGCGAGATATACACTTGAATGAAGATAGCCGGGCAATCGTCAAGGCTATTGTAACTTTAGCTGATACTGTGGGCCTAAACGTCATTGCGGAAGGTGTAGAGTATGAAGAACAAGCTGTTATCCTGATGAATTTAGGTTGTCGCGAGGGGCAAGGATATTACTATAGCAAGCCAACTTCCCCCGACGCCTGTGAACAGTTCATGAGGAAACAGTTGTAAACGAATAAATATTCAGATACCTGTCGTGTTGAGCCAAACTTTCAATGGACTTATACTAGGGATATAGATAAGGGGAGGTAATTTGACATGCAACAGTTAAATATTTCATTAATCGGTGTACCACTTGATTTTGGACAAAGTCGTCGTGGGGTGGATATGGGGCCAAGCGCAATCCGATATGCAGGTGCTGTAGGAAGAATGGAATCGATTGGCCATCAGGTTACGGATGAGGGCGATGTTCAGGTAAGTGCTGTGGAACGAAAAACACATAGCGATTCGAATCTGAAAAACTTAGACGAAGTCATTCAAGCGACTACAGAACTTGCGCGAAAAGTGGCTGAAGTTGTGGAAGCAGGCAGATTTCCGCTTGTTTTAGGAGGGGATCATAGCATCGCTATTGGAACACTCGCTGGCCTTTCGGATAAGTATAAAAACCTTGGTGTCATCTGGTATGATGCCCATGCAGATTTCAATACTGCAGAGACATCGCCTTCCGGTAATATTCATGGAATGCCTCTTGCTGTAAGTGTCGGATTAGGACATGAAAGTCTCGTTAATATACATAGTGAAGGACGAAAAGTGAAACCAGAGAACGTTGTCATCATCGGAGCGCGTTCTGTGGATCCGGAAGAACGTCAATTGATCAAGGAACAAGGTGTCAAGGTGTTCACGATGCATGAAATCGATCGCTACGGAATGACGTCGGTTATGGAAGACGCTCTCGCCTATCTGCGTTCGCGTGATGTCGACGGTGTCCACTTGTCACTTGACTTAGACGGGCTCGATCCCTTGTATACACCAGGAGTCGGAACGCCGGTACCAGGCGGAATAAGTTATCGAGAAAGCCATCTTGCAATGGAAATGCTAGAAGACTCAGGCATGATTACTTCGGCTGAATTTGTAGAAGTAAATCCGATTTTGGATGAGAAGAATAAAACAGCTGATGTTGCGGTTGGTTTAATGGGCTCACTGTTTGGAGAAAAACTACTTTAATCAGTTCTTGGAAGCCCGTCTAGTAACTTAGATGGGCTTTTTTCACACCTGTTGATTAACTAAAATAACCATTGAATAACATGATCACCTACTGGGAGCTATGTGTATAGTTGGCACTTAACAAATAGAGTGTTCTTCCAAAAACGCTTAGTCGCTTGGTGATGGCCTTACGCAATAAGCCTGTCAGAAGATCACTGTCAGTCTTATTGCTTCGGCTCACACTTGTCGCTTCTTCGCTAGATTTGATCGTTATTCGGGTGAGATATACCACCTAGTTGATTCTAAATAAGTAGTGCCGAATCTATATATATAGATTGAGCTAATGATTCCATTCAATATCGCTTCGGGGATGCCTCCCGCCATAAGCCTGACAAGCTTCGCTGCCAGTCTTATGGCTCCGGCTGCCCCTTGTAAGGCGCCTGCGCTCAGTTCATATGACGTATTCAATACTTCAACCTATATAGTAAAGAAATGTCGCTTTCTATAAGACATCACATGATTAGATGTATACTCTTTGCTAAAAGTATGCAAGAAGCACATTATACAACGTGCAAAAGTGCCCGAAATTGCATCTTCGGGCACTTACACTCTTTATAGAATGTCATCTATTCTATTCTTCCAAAACAACTGCATTTTTCACTTGAATGTTGTAGGAACGCGACAGGCAACTATTCACAACATGATTACTGAAAAAAGTGTGTCTAGAAGTGACGGAGTCACTTCTAGACACACTTGGACCCTCAGTAAATCTGTATGAATAGTTCGTCGTAAGCGAACCGAAAATGATCTAGTGAAAATGGGGGTTTTCGAGCCCTTCTCACTAGTGTTTAATGCAAGTAAATGGTTAATTAACAGACGTGGAAATAATTAGCAATATCTGTTAAAATAAAATTAATGAAAAAAATGAAACCTGTCAATACCTTCAAACGTATAGAAGGGACAGCCGCATAGGGCGGAGGGTGAACTACATTGGATGAACTGATCAATAAAAGAATAAATGAAGTCTTGAAAGGCAATCAAAATGCGTTTGAAGAAGTAGTAACTTTATTTCAGCATCGTCTTTATCAAGTGTGTTACAGGATGCTTGGTAATGCACAAGAAGCAGAAGATATCGCGCAGGAAGCATTTGTCCGTGCCTATATCAATATTCATACATTTGACCAAAAACGGAAGTTTTCAACGTGGCTGTTTCGGATTGCGACGAATTTATGCATTGATCGAATCCGAAAAAAGAAACCGGATTATTATCTTGATGCGAATGTACCGGGTACAGATGGTCTGAATATGTACTCACAAATTGCCGCTTCCGGTGAGTTACCTGAAGATGAAGTTGAAAGAATGGAATTACAGGAACGCATCCACTACGAAATTGCAAGACTTCCTGATAAATACCGTTCTGTCATCATTTTAAGGTATATCGAGGAATTGCCGCTGCAAGAAATAGGTGACATTTTGAAATTACCACTAGGAACCGTAAAGACCCGCGTCCATAGAGGGCGGGAAGCACTTCGGAAACAGATGGGTAATATATAGGAGGGAATTACTATGAATACGTGTCCGGAACAAATCGTTCACTATATGCACGCGTATTTAGACGGTGATATTAGCCGTGACGAAGAGCGGCTATTGAAAGAACACCTAGATAGCTGCAAAGAATGTAAGGAAATCATGAATGGCTTAACTGAGTCTATTGCTTTTATAGGAAGTGCTACAAAAATAAAGGCGCCGGACAGCTTTGTCAAAGGTGTAATGGCGCAGCTTCCAAAAGAAAAATCCCAAGCAGGCGTTCAACGCTGGTTGCGTAGCCATCCGTTTTTGGCCGCTGCAGCCATGTTTTTAATCCTTATGAGTGCAACGCTATTTTCAAGTTATGGAAACGACCAGCAGTTTTCGGTGACGAAACAACCGAATCTAGTTGTCGAAGGTCAATCGGTACTTGTGCCCGTTGGTGAAACCGTTAAAGGTGACATTGTCGTTAAAAATGGCACGCTCCGTATCGAAGGAGAAGTGGATGGCAACGTCACAGTTATTAGGGGTTCTAAATATATGGCCTCAACAGCGATTGTGACTGGCAAGAGCGAGGAAATTGACAAAATGTTTGACTGGCTATGGTATAAAATGAAAAAGACAGCTAAAGACATCTTCCCATCTTCGAAAGGCGACGAGCAAGATGAAAAGTAGACTGGGCGACCCATGCGAACCGTTTGGAGTGGTAAGCGGTTCGCTCTTTTTCATTTTCTGGGAAAGGACAGTACAGTGCTGTTATGCTATACTAGACGCATAAGAAACTGTTTATGAAGGTAGGCGAAGCACATGCCAAAGTGGCAAGAATTAGTTGATTTCAGTCCAGTAGCGGCATTTATTAATATCGTAGATGTGCTTCTCGTCTGGTTTGTTTTTTATAAATTGATTACGATAATAAAAGGAACGAAAGCGGTTCAGCTTTTAAAAGGGATCTTCGTCCTTATTATTGCTCGTATTCTGACGGAGTTTTTTGGCTTAAATACGTTGCAATGGATGATGGATCAGGTTCTCCCATTTGGATTTCTGGCTATTATTATCATCTTCCAGCCGGAACTGCGGCGTGCTCTCGAGCAAATTGGTAGGGGGCGACTGTTCGCTCGTACAATGATGCAGGAAGAAGAGGAACGCGACCGTCTGATTGAAGCGTTTGTGAAGTCTGTCAGTTATATGGCGAAACGTCGAATTGGAGCGCTAATTTCGATTGAAAAGGAAACAGGTCTTAGTGAATACATTGAAACCGGTACCGGCATGGATTCGTTGATTACATCCGAACTACTTATCAATATTTTCATCCCAAACACACCGCTTCATGATGGTGCAGTCATTGTCCAGCGTAACCGTATTGCAGCAGCAGGATGTTATTTGCCGCTGTCGGAAAGTCCGTTCATCTCAAAGGAGCTTGGTACTCGGCATAGAGCAGCCCTTGGAATTAGTGAAGTAACGGATGCTGTAACGATTATCGTTTCAGAAGAAACTGGAGCGGTAAGTCTTACTGCGAACGGGGATATAGATCGGAATTTGGATATGGAGGAATTTGAAGCGCGGTTGCGAAGAGTTTGGTTCGGCTTAACACCTGAAAAGAAGGAGACTTCGATTTGGAAGTGGAGGTGGAGAAAAAATGGATAAGTTTATGGATAACCCATGGTTTCTTCGCTTTACAGCCTTATTCCTTGCAATTATTCTTTTTTTCTCCGTACAGGCAGAAGAAAAAAAAGGTAGTAAAGCTGTTGGGGATGCGATGGATATCATTCGTGATTTTCCCGTACAAGTCTATTATGACAATGAAAACCTTGTCGTGACGGGTGTCCCAGAAACGGTCAATATGACTATTGAAGGCCCAGCGAATATTGTACAGACAACGAAACTATTAAAAGACTTTACGTTGCGGGTTGATTTGTCGAGCTTACCAATGGGTAGGCATACAGTTAAGATTAAACCTGAGAATATTTCTGAAAAGTTGAAAGTGCAGTTTGATCCCGCGACAATTGAAGTTATCATCGAAGAGAAAATCACACAAACATTCCGAGTAGATCCAGAACTGAATGAACGTCTTCTGGCTGAAGATTACAATGTTGATAAGATAGATGTCATCCCGTCAACCATTGAAGTGACGGGTGCGAAGAGTGTTATTGAATCAATCAGTTTTGTAAAAGCCTCTATAACAGGAGATAAGGAAATTAACAAATCATTCGAGCAGCAAGCGAGGGTTCGAGTCCTGGACAAAGATTTGACGAAGCTGAATGTGACGATTGTACCTGAACATGTGGCGGTCAAAGTTGAGATATCTGAATATAGTAAAGAAGTACCCATTGTATTTAAGTCGCGAGGAGTTCCGGTTACAGGTGTCACTGTAGATACCATTTCAGCTGAGGATAAGACGATTCGTTTATCCGGTCCACGGAAAGTGCTGGATAATATTAAAGAATTCAGAGTTGATGTGGATGTATCCGAAGTAAAAGGACAAGGAACAATGGAGTTTGATTTGAAAAAGCCTAAAGGCGTTTCAAAGATGTCTATCGATAAAGTTAAAGTGAAAATAGACGCAACGGTGACCGACTCAGACTTAGAAGTACTCAATCCGGAGCCACCTGTTGAAGACGTAAAAGTAGTTACGAAGGAATTTAAAGACATGCCTGTTACTGTAAAAGGGCTTGATGAGAACTTTACGAGTTCATTTCGGAAACCCGCAGCTGGTTTGGTTGTACTAACTGTCACGGCGGAACAGGATGTCATTGATACCTTGGAGAAGTCTGATTTCACCGTCTATATCGATGCATCTGAAACAACGGACGAAGGAGAACAGAATTTCTCAGTCTTGGTTATAGGACCACTAGATGTACAGTGGGTACTATCAGATAAAGAAGTAACGATGCATATTGAACTTGCCTGACATTCGGTTGAATGTGTAGGATTGAAAGGGAGAATGGAAATGACAAAGTATTTCGGGACCGATGGCGTCCGTGGGGTTGCAAATGAGGAATTGACACCGGAGCTTGCTTTTAGATTAGGTAGAATTGGTGGGCATGTGTTAACGAAAGAATCAGCAGGAAAGTCACAAGTACTCGTCGGCAGGGATACGCGTATCTCAGGTCATATGCTTGAAAATGCCCTAATTGCGGGTCTTTTATCGACGGGTGTTGAAGTGATGACTCTTGGGGTTATCAGCACACCAGGTGTCGCTTACTTGACGCGCGTCATGAACGCACAGGCCGGAGTCATGATCTCAGCTTCACATAATCCTGTCGAAGACAATGGCATCAAATTTTTCGGTGCAGATGGTTATAAACTGACGGATGAGCAGGAAGAGGAAATTGAGCAACTGTTAAACGTGCAGGAGGACTCGTTGCCACGGCCAACTGGTGCAGATGTCGGTTCTATTACAGAGTATTTTGAAGGCGGACATAAATATATTCAGTACTTAAAACAGACGGTCGACGAGGAATTCACGGGAATTCATGTTGCACTCGATTGTGCACATGGTGCGACATCTACTTTGGCGACACATCTGTTTGCTGACCTTGATGCAGACCTGACAACAATGGGGGCATCGCCAAACGGATTGAACATTAATGACGGTGTTGGTTCAACTCATCCTCAAGAATTGGGTAAACTTGTTGTTGAAAAAGGTGCCCATATCGGCTTAGCGTTTGACGGAGACGGAGATCGTCTTATCGCTGTCGATGAACGTGGAGAAGTAGTTGATGGTGACCAGATTATGTTCATCATCGCACGTCATTTACATGAAGAAGGCCGCCTTAAATCCGGAACGATTGTCTCAACGATTATGAGTAATCTAGGCTTCTATAAAGCACTTACGGAACACGGCATGAAGAGTATTCAGACAGCCGTTGGTGATCGGTATGTTGTCGAAGAAATGAGAAAAGGGAATTATAATCTTGGCGGAGAGCAATCAGGCCATATTATTTTCCTGGATTACAATACAACGGGCGATGGGCTTCTTACAGGTCTTCAGCTTGTAAACATTATGAAAATTACTGGACGTAAGTTATCTGAACTTGCGGCAGGCATGAAAATTTATCCGCAAAAACTCGTCAATGTGCGTGTAACGGATAAAAATGCAGTGACGGATAATACACTAGTTGCAGAAGTAATAGCGGACGTAGAAAAAGAGATGGCTGGAAACGGTCGTGTTCTTGTTCGCCCTTCAGGCACTGAATCACTTGTACGTGTTATGGTAGAAGCGTCTTCTGAAGAAGATTGTGTACGTCTTGTCCAGCGCATTGTTGACGTTGTACAAGAAGAAATGGGAACCGAGTAAGATACTGAATCATTGACCGAAGATGCCGTTATTGGCAATATCTTCGGTTTTTTATTTTGCCGAAATAAAAAGGATATCTGCAAGATAGTGAAGGAAACACTATCTTAAGATACCCTTTTGCTTGTGATATGAGATTATCAACCGAAACGGCCATTGATGTAGTCATCGGTGCGTTCATCTGTAGGAGTGCTAAATAGTGTAGATGTACGATCGCATTCAACGATTTCGCCGTTTAGGAAAAATGCGGTACGGTCAGAAATTCGAGCTGCTTGTTGCATGTTATGTGTAACGATTGCAATTGTCACGTCATTTTTAATGGTGCGAATCAATTCTTCAACTTTATGTGTTGAAACCGGGTCAAGTGCTGAAGTTGGCTCATCCATTAAGATTACTTCTGGGTCAACTGCAAGGCAGCGTGCGATGCAAAGTCGTTGCTGTTGTCCGCCAGAAAGACTATATGCGCTTTTGTTCAGACGGTCTTTTACTTCATCCCACAAAGCCGCTTTACGCAAGCTGTCTTCAACAATCATATCTAGCATTGCTTTGTTACGGATACCGTGAATCTTCGGGCCGTAAGCAACGTTTTCATAGATGGATTTTGGGAATGGGTTGGGTTTTTGGAATACCATACCGACTTTTGAACGAAGCAATTCCACGGACATTGCTTTGCCAAGAATATTATTACCCATAAATGTAACGTTACCAGAAATGGTGACGTCACCTACGTTTTCTACCATACGGTTCAGTGTTTTTAAATACGTAGATTTTCCGCAGCCGGAAGGGCCGATGATTGCCGTTACTTCTTTTTCATTGATGGACAAGTCGATGTTTTTTAGCGCGTGTGCCGTGCCGTACCAAAGATTCAAACCGTTTGTTTCATAAACTGCTTTTGTCCAGTTTTCATTTTTCATGACGCGGAGCTTGGCGTCTTCGGTAGGTCGAACGAGTGTTTTTGTCATACTAATCCTCCTATCAATTTTTGAGCTTTTTTTCCGATCTGTTTCTAAAGTAGATTGCGAATCCGTTCATTGTAATGAGCAAGACCATCAGCACGATAATACCTGCAGAGGCAGCATCTGCAAATTCAGGTTGTGGGCGTTTGGCCCAGTCGTAAATTTGCATCGGAAGAGCTGTAAATGTACTAAGCGGTCCAGTTGGCAAGAATTGAACGATAACCGGGATCCCAAGAACGATAAGCGGTGCTGTTTCACCGATGGCACGTGAGAAGGATAAGATGCTACCTGTCAAAATAGAACCTGTTGCGGACGGTAAAATCACATGAATGATTGTTTGCCATTTTGTTGCGCCCATGCCGTATGACGCTTCTCGAAGTGTGTCTGGTACGGAACGAAGTGCTTCTTGGGAAGCGACGATGATGATGGGTAAGATTAGCAAACTCATCGTCAATCCAGCAGCCAAGATGCTGTTGCCTAGCGATAATGCGCGGACAAATACAGTTAAACCAAGAAGCCCGAAGACAACAGAAGGCACGCCCGCAAGATTACTGATATTCATCTCAATAAAAGCGGTCCATTTATTTTTTTTAGCATATTCTTCAAGGTAAATAGCCGAACAAAGGCCTAGGAACATGGATACCGGAATAACGACGGCCATGAGAGCCAGTGTGCCGACAAGCGCTGCTTTAATGCCCGCCTTTTCAGGGAAGCGAGATCCGAAATTCGTAAAGAATGAAAGATTCAACCGCCCGACCCCATCTGCCCCAATACCGTAAAACAGGAAGAAAGTAATTCCTAGAACGGTAGCGACGACTGCGCCGAACAGCCATTTCATCGCCGAATCTTTTGTCAGCCGCCGATTTATTTTTGACTGGAGAACGCGGTCCATATTAGTATTCCTCCCTGAATTTCGTCTTGATGTATAAAGCGGCCCGGTTCATTAGGAATGTAAACAGGAACAGCATGAAACCAACAGCGTAAATGGAGTAGTAGATTGTTGTACCATAACCTGCGTCGCCTGTTGCGACTTGAACGATATACGAAGTCATCGTTTGAATTGAACCTGTAAAGTCTATATTGAATACTGGCGTGGAACCCGCGGCAAGTGAGACAATCATTGTTTCTCCTACAGCACGTGATGCAGCAAGAATAATCGATGCGGCGATCCCGGAAATAGCTGCAGGAAAGACGACTTTGATAGCTGTTTCGAATCGGGTAGACCCAAGTGCATAAGATCCCTCGCGGAATGAAGCGGGAACAGCAGAAAGTGCATCTTCCGAAAGTGAGATAATCATTGGTAAAATCATAATCCCGACAACAATTCCGGCACTTAGTGCGTTAAATAATTTTAGTTGTGGAATGAATGACTGTAGCCATGGCGTCACGACTGTTAATGCGAAGAATCCGTAAACAATCGTTGGAATACCAGCTAGTAACTCAATAATTGGCTTGATGAACTTTTTGATTTTAGGTGTTGCATATTCACTGAGGAAAATCGCACACGCAAGTCCGAAAGGGACCCCAATTAGTAGTGCGACGCCTGCAATCTTTAATGTACCGGTTATTAGAGGAAGCACACCGAATGCCTGATCAGCATTGGAGAAAGGTGCCCACTCTGTACCGAAAATGAAATCGGTGATCTTTACTTCTTGAAAAAAGATGAATGTTTCTTTTAGCAATGTGTAGATAATCCCGAATGTTGCCAGTACAGTAACGGAAGTGACAGCAAGTAAAAGATGCGGGATGATTTTGCCGAACTTCTCATTCTTTTTCGCAGCAGCAATGACATCGCGTGTTCGCAACTTTTCTGTCGGTTTTATTGAAGTCAATCCGTGGACCTCCTAGTGGATATCGTTGTTTAGTTTAGAGAGTGCGTTGTTGAAAGGATAATGGCTGCCCTACTATGCAGGACAGCCTGAATTGCTTCTATGCTTGAAGATAATCAGGTTTTATTTCACGGAATCCAATGTTTTTCGTGCTTCTTCGTAGTCCCCATCAGGAAGTTGGACATAACCGACTGCTTTTGCCATTTCGCCAGCATTGTCGATTACATATTCCATGAAGTTACGAACTTCTTTTTTCTCTTTTAGTGCAGCATTGCTAACATAAACGAATAGTGGACGTGAGAACGGTGTGTATTCGCCTGACTCGATCGTTTTTGCATTCGGTTCAACTCCATCAATTAATACAGCATTCAGAGAGTCTTTATTTGATTCGTAGTAGGCGTAACCGAAAAACCCAATTGCGTTTTTGTCGCCTTTAATGCCTGTAACAAGAACGTTGTCATCTTCAGATAGTGTTGCAGATTTTACAAGGTCAGCATCTCCTAAGACAACTTCATTGAAGTAGTCATATGTTCCAGAATCTGTACCTGGTGAATAGAAGACGATTTCTTCAGCAGGCCAGCTTGGATTGATGTCAGACCATTTTTTTGCTGTTCCATCTTCTGCCCACATTTTTGCAAGGTCTTCAACAGTAAGTGAATCGACCCAAGTGTTTTCTTTATTCACAACGATTGTCAAACCATCGTTCGCAAGTTTAAGTTCTGTATAGTCAACGCCTGCTTCATCTAGTTTAGCTTTCTCTTCATCTTTAATGGGGCGGGATGCATTTGAGAAGTCTGTTGAACCAGCGATGAATTTCTCAAATCCTCCACCTGTACCCGAAACACCCACAGAGACTTTAACGTCTTTTTCAGCTTGTGCATATTCTTCAACAATTGCTTCCATGATAGGCGCAACAGTTGACGATCCGTCACCCGCTACACTACCGCTCAAGCCTTCGCTTGTTTTAGCTGATGTATTGCCTTCTGTTCCGCCGCAAGCTGCAAGGAAAATCGAGCATGCAAGTCCGAGTGTTGCAAGTGTCTTCATGTTTTTCATCTGTTTTTGTCCCCCTAGAGTGTTTTGACTACAATTCATATGATAGAGGGGAATTGTTGTGGGGGTATGAAGCAATGGTTAAGGTTTTGTAAATGAGGTGTAAGTGGCTGTCAGCTATATGGTAGGCGGGAACCCCTTCCTCAATAAAAAAAAGCATACCCTAAAGAGAATAGGGCAGCCTGTCTGATGGTTAAAGTTCATTCGAAAATATAATGCAATGCTTTTACAGCCTGATCGACCGTTTCGACGGTGGCGTTTGCTTTGCGAGACAATTCCTTTAGTGCGTGATGGTGCTCTTCATTACGAATAAGAATGAGTGGTTTGCCGAATGCGACGGCGGCACTTGCGTCCATCGCTGTGTTCCATTGCTTATACTTCTCCCCGAAAAGAGCGATAACAAGATCGGCTTGCTTCATTAATAGCTCCGTGCGTAAATTATTAAAGTTAGATGCCGCAGCATCTTTGGCAATTGCATTCGGCTGCTTGCCTAGAATATCTTCTCCAATGTTATCAGAACGGTCGTGGTCTTCCATGGGACCTACGAAATCAATTGGTAACTTAAGTGCAGCAACTTTCATCTTTACTTCCTCACGCCATGAACTATGGATTTCCCCTGCCAGATAAACAGTTAACCTCATCTAAATTCCTCCTCTTTAATACATTTAATTGTAGCACTCATATTCAAAATGTTGCTCATTAATAACCGAAAGTTTAGACTATGACTAGAGAGATAGGGGGAAATAGAATGAAAACACTTTGGCATAACGGCACGATGTATTCGATGGAACAAGAAGGCGGCCAAGTTGAGGCGCTGCTCACAGAAAACGGTAAGATTCATGCAGTTGGTACATTTGAGGATTTAAAAGAACAAGCAGATAATGAAATTGATTTACTAGGTTCCGTTCTTTATCCAGGATTCGTCGATAGTCATATGCATATGATTGGCCACGGCGAAAAGTTACTGAGTCTGGACTTATCGAAGGCATCGTCCGCTGATGACATGATGGACATGCTGATGAATGCTCATCCTGATTTGAAATCAGACGAATGGTTTATCGGAGAGGGTTGGAATGAAAACAATTTCCCAGATAAAAAGATTCTTACGCGACATGAATTGGATAAGGTGACGGATTCCCCTATGCTTTTGAAGCGGACATGCCGGCACGCAGCGCTTGCAAATTCAAAAGCGCTTGAGCTAGCAGGTATTTCAAAAGATACACTAGATCCCGAAGACGGCGTCATTATGCGCGATGCAAATGGGGAACCAACGGGCTATTTGAAAGAAGGAGCGCAGGAGATTGTGCTCGCCCTAATTCCGGAGCCGACGGAAGAATCATTAACACTGGCATTGCGGAAATCAGTTGATGATTTGCTGTCACTTGGACTGACAGGCGGCGTGACGGATGATCTCGGGTATTATGGAGACTACAAAAAACCACTGCAAGCGTTCAAGAACGTTATTGGCGAACAGAAGAAGTTTCGTGCGCATTTATTGCGACGGTCAACTGTTTTCAAGCAATTGATGGAAGAACAAGCTACGTATCACGAGCCTTGGATAGAGCCTGGTGAGATGAAGTTTTTCATCGACGGAGCGCTCGGTGGTAAAACGGCTTTGTTAAGTAAACCGTATGCGGATACGCCGGAAACATCCGGAATGACTGTCGTGACTGATGAAGAAATCGATGCAATAGTGGCACTCGCCCGAAAACATGGTGAAGCAATTGCTGTCCATGTCATCGGCGATGCAGCTGTTGAAAAAGCGCTCTATGCGATTGAGAAGTACCCGGTTCCTACTGGGAAACGTGATAGGCTTATCCATGTAAATGTCTTGCGTGAAGATCTAGTTGAGCGGATGGAAAAGCTGCCAGTCATCCTTGATATACAACCGGTTTTTGTATCGTCAGACTTCCCGTGGGTAATGGAACGATTAGGGGAAGATCGTCTCGATTGGGCATATGCGTGGAAAAAGTTGCTCGACCGTGGATTCATTTGCGGTGGTGGTTCAGATGCACCGATTGAAGAGGTTGATCCACTGCTTGGCATCTATGCAGCGGCGACGCGTCGGAAGCCAGGGGAAACCCATGAAGGCTATTTGCCAGATGAAAAACTGAGTCGCTTTGAAGCAGTCGGTTTATTTACGACGGGTAGTGCAGGCACAATTGGGAAAGCGGACGTCCGCGGTAAACTAGCACCGGGATTTGATGCTGATTTCACTGTGCTCGACAGGGATTTATTCGAAGTGGCAGATGAAGAGATAGTGGGCGCAAATGTTGTGATGACTGTTGTTGCAGGTGAAGTGATGTTTAGAGGGTGATGTTGAACATATTTGGTTCGTCAGCGGCAATCAATCATAAAACTTGGGTAACCGATCATATAAGACCGCGAGCGATCATATAACCCGGCAAACCGATCATAAACCTCGCTAACAATGTGGTAAGCTAGAATCAATCTAGTAAAAGGGGTCTGGCAAATGTCTAACAGTTGGAACGACCGGTTCTTAGCAAAAGAATATGTCTACGGAAAAGAGCCCAACGGATTTCTCGTAGAGGCGGCACAGCAGTTACCTAAGGGTAAAGTGCTTTGCATCGCAGAAGGAGAAGGGCGTAACTCGGTTTACTTAGCAACGCTTGGCTTCGACGTGACGGCGTGGGATTATGCGCCAGCGGGACTGGAGAAAACCAAGCAGTTAGCAGATGAAAAAGGTGTCGCCGTAAAAACTGAGCTTCGAGATTTATCGGAGGTAATGTGGGAAGAAGAACAATGGGATGCAATAGTCCACATCTTCGGTCATTTCCCGGGAAACGTTATGGACCGTACGTTATTGGGGATAAAAAAATCGTTGAAACCGGGCGGCTACTATATTAGCGAACTGTATTCGAAAGAGCAACTGCGTTACGGAACTGGTGGCCCACGGATTGCAGAAATGTTGTGTGATCCAGTTCAGATGCTCGAACAATTCGACGGTTATTTCGTCAAACACTTCCATATTGGGGAAGTTAATCGCGTGGAGGGGCAGTTGCATACTGGAACCGCCCACGTTGTGCAAAGTATGTTTCAAAAAAGAGAGGACGAGTAACGAATGAATGGACAGAATCGTGCAGATGTAACACCTGGAATAAGAGTGGCAGTCATATTGAAAAAAGATCAGCGGTCGGGCACAAAGACGGAGGGTGTCGTTAAAGATTTATTAACGAACTCTAGCTTCCACCCACATGGTATTAAAGTACGTTTGGAAGACGGACAAGTTGGACGGGTTTGCGAGATCTTGTAAGGTAAATTATCAGCTGTATACTAACTCGAAGCAACTGGAAACCCATTCTTAAACACTAAGAATGGGTTTTTGCGGTAAGGTTTACTATATCTGAATGACGCTAAGAATTAGGCGTCATAAAGGAGGAAATGATGTGCAGAAAGATACTGTACGAAAAGCGGGGGATATTGTTTTATTCATTGTAATTATGGGCTTGTTATTGCCTTTTGTACTTATTGGCTCTTTATATGTCTGGTTCGCCGGACTGTTATTTTTGCTACCACTTTTGCTAGTGCTTTATGTATCGCTGGGTACTGTATTATTCGTAAGAATGTTTGGGAAAAGCAAACATGAAAAAGTTGTTTACCGCATCATCATTGGACTTGTTAGCCTATCACTAATTGCCGCAATTCCGGGCATTTACAATAAAACAAGGGCCGTCGTGCAAGATGGTTATGTGGATACGAGCGCATATGAACCATTTAGTGACCATACAAAAGCGGTGACCCTGACCGAACCTTCGATGTTGAAAATTGAAGAAAATCTGCCGATTATTGATGGCGCGACTGCACTATATCCTGTCTATGCTGCTTTCGCACAGGCAGTGTATCCTGAAAAAAAGTATGACCAACACGACAGTGAAGTGATGTCGAATCGTACGGGGGAAGCTTATAGTAATCTCGTAAATGGCAGGGCTGATATCATATTCGCGCTTGCCCCATCTGACCAGCAGTTGGAGGTAGCGAAACGATTAGGAAAAGAACTAAAGTTGACGCCCATCGGCAAAGAAGCGTTTGTATTTTTTGTTAATGAAAAAAATCCTGTGCGGAGTTTGACCGCAGATCAAATCAAGGGAATTTACGCGGGAGACATCTCGAATTGGAAAGCAGTCGGCGGTAAGATGAAGGCTATTCGGGCTTTCCAAAGACCTGAGGATAGCGGTAGCCAGACAGCTCTCCAACATTTTATGGGCGACGTGCCGATTATGGATCCGCCTGTTGAGGACATTGCATCACTAATGGGCACAGTTATCGACCAAGTATCCGATTATAAAAACTACAACAATGCAATTGGCTACACGTTCAGATACTATTCAACGGAAATGACGAAAAATAACAACATCCGTTTACTGGCTATTGACGGTGTCGAACCAACAAAGGAAACCATTCGCGCGGGGACTTATCCGGTTACAAACGAATTGTACGCCGTCACAGCTGGGAGTAACAATCCGCATGTTGAAGCATTCATTGGCTGGGTTTTATCGGAGCAAGGGCAGGAGATTATTGAGAAGACAGGGTACGTTTCGAATTAATTATGGATTTATGGAGGATAGTAAAATGAACGAAACCAACTTGACTATATTATTAGAACTCAAGCACCCTATCATCCAAGCCCCGATGGCAGGGGTGACGACGCCGGAATTTGTGGCGACATCTGCGGAAGCAGGCATACTTGGTTCAATTGGAGCGGGTTATCTATCAGCCAATGAGACGCGTCAGTTTATTCGCGATGTGAAGGAGCGGACGAAGAAATCGTTTGCGGTGAACTTGTTTGTTCCGGAACGGGTTGAAGTGGACCCGCTGTATTTACGGCAAGCATATGAGGCGCTACAACCGATTGGCAAGCAGCTCGGTCTTCCGTTTTGGGAAGTAACGCTTTCTGAATCTGAATTTGATAGGCAAGTTGAAGTAGTGGTAGAAGAAGGCGTGAAAATCTGTTCCTTTACATTCGGATTGCCGGATGAAAAGACCGTGCGATTGTTGAAAGGAAATGACGTTTATCTCATCGGGACAGCAACGACTGTGGAAGAGGCGAAACTGGTAGAACAAGCGGGCATGGATGCAATCGTTGTACAAGGCAGTGAAGCAGGTGGGCACCGAGGGTCTTTTGCTGGTGAAATAACGATGATTCCTCTGGTTGAATTGCTTGGAGCGGTAGTCGCAACTGTTCAAATTCCAGTCATTGCAGCAGGGGGCATCGCGAATAAAGAAATGATGGGTAAAGCGCTATCTGCTGGGGCACAGGCTGTTCAAATAGGAACTGCATTCCTGGCGGCCGATGAAAGTGGCGCACATCCTCTTTATAAACAGGCAACTTTGGATGCAGAAGTTGGGTGTACGGTATTAACAAAGGCCTTTTCTGGAAAAACTGCACGCGGTATACGCAATCGATTCATTATTGAAATGAGAGAGGAAGTTATTGCACCCTACCCGTATCAGAATGATTTAACAAAAAAGATTCGTAAAGAGGCGGCAAAGCAAGGAAATACTGATTTTATGTCGTTGTGGGCGGGCGAAAGTGTGCATTTAAGCACTAGTGAAAAATTGAAAGCTATCATCGGAAAGCTTATTTAATAATTTGCGCCATTCAGCCATCCGATTTGGTACACTGAATAAATGATATTGATAAGGATGGCGATGGATTAAATGCGGAAATATATCGGCGAAATAGGACTTATTATCACAGCAATCATATGGGGTAGCGGATTTGTGGCTAGTGCCGTATCCTTGGAATACTATACTCCGTATCAAATACTGGCGGGGCGGTTTGTCGTAGGCGCACTAATTTTAGCGATTGTGTTTCATAAACGGTTAAAGATGATAAAGAAAAGTGCATTGATAAAAGGGTCAATATTGGGGATCGTTCTCTATATCGCTTTTGCTCTTCAAACGGTAGGTTTACAGTATACGACACCTTCAAAAAATGCATTCTTAACTGCTGTCAATGTTGTTATTGTACCATTTATAGGATTCATCATTTATAAGAAGAAAATTGATATCTTTGAACTCGGCGGGGCGTTCATGGCCATGATTGGTGTAGCAGTACTATCACTTAAATTCTCTTCAGAAGTCAACGTAGGAGATTTATTAACGCTATGCTGCGCAGTAGGATTTGCGTTCCATATCTTCTATACCTCTAAATTTGTAAAAGACGAGGACCCTATCCAGCTAACGATTATTCAAATGACGGTAGCGGCAGTGATTGGATACGTCGTTGTAGTATTCAAAAGTGAAACAACCTTTTCTATGGAGGCAGAAGGTCTGCTCCCACTTCTTTACCTGGCAGTATTCTCGACAACAATCGCATTTTTATTACAAACAACTGCACAAAAGTTTATAACGGAAACGAAAGCAGCAATCATTCTATCGACCGAATCATTTTGGGGTATGGCATTTTCAGTTGTGATTTTAAGCGAAGTAATGACTGGGAAAATGGCCATTGGTGCAATACTCATCCTTAGCGCAATCGTCATATCGGAAACGAAACTCGGTTTTTTGAAAAAGAAACGGCTGAACGGAATGTTTGAAAAGGGGGATACCCGTGTCTAAAGCTGTTTATTGTGAAAAATGCTCTAAAGAAATTAAGTTTAGAGGGGATTTAATAACCGCAACTATATTTTTTGTTGTAGTTGCTTATCATGAAGATTGTTATGTAAAAGAATTGAAAGGGTTCAGGGGACTTTTCTTAGACAATCAACCGCTTAATGGTTTTTCGGGCAATTTCTTGTTTGTAATGGCAGTTTTAGTAGGTATCGGCTTTGCTTTCGGCTCGTTGAAGTGGGTGTCAATTATAGCCGTAATTCCTGTATTATATAGGCTTTTTTCTTTTTATAAGTTTGAAAGACTATTGGAGAAATAACGTCAGGGTAATTACCGGTGAAAGTAATTTGTTTAATCATATTAGTTCTGGTGCCTGTCACTAAGATGATGAAAGATTGAGGAGGTTACAATGGAAATTTACTACAATTTAACAGAAGAAGATTATATAAATTTCAATTTGTATCATATCAAAAACTCTGAAACTGGTAAACGGGCATTGGCATTGCAAAGGTTTTTATCTCCATTATTCTTTATCATTATTTCTTATGTTTATGCTGCGATTAGTGACATGCCATTTCTACCGCTATTCATCACTTTTTTCATAATGAGTATACTATGGATTATTTTTTACCCGAAGCATTTTTACAAACTCATTGCCCGTAATGCTAAGAAAATGATCAAAGAAGGAAAAAATGACGGTTTAATCGGTCATCATCAACTGAAAATGACAGAAGAAGGATTAGTGGATACGTCCCTAAACAAAGAAACAAAAGTAACTTGGTCCGGCATAACAAGTTTCAAAGAAGACGAGGGATATTACTATCTTTACAACAGCTCAGTAAGTGCCTATATCCTTCCGAAAAGGGAGATTGATCATGCAGATGAAGTTAAGCAATATATTCAATCTAAGGTAATGAATAATGGTTGAATTGTGGAGGAATAAAAATGCACAGAAAAAATACTTCACCCTTTTACCGGGTATTTCAACATTTTATTATCTGCCTGCTGAAGCAGGAAATCGCGCTTGATGGGGCTAGGGGTCTAACGACAACAGCAAAGCGTGAACGTCTATCTGATTGGACTAATAAAATCGATCAGCTTGGTAAACCGACGGAAAATAATACCGCTAAAAAGCTTGGTGAATTTAAGAAAGAGCAAATGAATATTACAGCATAAACAAGAAAACCTATCCTCTTATGAAGAAGGACGGTTTTTTTGCGTTTTATCTTAAGGCTTTGCTCGTAAGGGTTTCCTTAGCAAGTAACCAGACAGGAGTATATGCTAAGATGTAATTAATATCGGGAATAAATATGATTTATTAAGGAGATATATTATGAAAGTTAAATTAGAAGATGTTGCGAAAGCAGCGGGAGTATCTCCAACTACTGTATCTCGCGTGTTAAATAATAGGGGGTATATTAGTGAGCTGACGAAAGAAAAAGTGGAGAACGCTATTAAAGAATTGAATTATTACCCCAATGATGTTGCGAGGTCTCTGTTCAAAAAGAGAACGAATTTTATTGGACTGATCGTCCCGACAGTTAGCAATCCTTTTTTCGGGGAATTATCGTTGTATATTGAAAATATCTGTTCTTCTTTAGGTTATAAGATTATTCTTTGCAATAGTTCAGGGCAGCTTGAAAAAGAGAAAGCCTACGCAACCATGCTGATTCGACATCAAGTAGATGGTATCATTGTCTGTTCATATAATCGGGGAATTGATACATATAAGTATCCAAAGCTTCCGATTGTTGCGATTGACCATTACTTGGCACCAACAGTACCTGTAGTAGGATCTGATAATTACATGGGCGGAAAATTGGCAGTTCAGCATTTAATTGATAGAGGATGCCGGTCAATTATTCATATTAATGGTCCACTTGAATTAGAAACACCTGCTCAATATAGGCGGAAAGCTTATGAGGACCTAATCGATAATCCGATTACATATGAATTGCTGTTTGGCGATGAGGATATGGTTTTATCGATAAGGAAAATTTTGTTGGAACGCCCGGAAACAGATGGCATATTCGCCAGTGATGATATGATGGCTGCTGCTTGTTTGCAAGTTGCAAGAGAATTGAACATCCAAGTGCCTGAGCAGCTAAAAATCATTGGCTACGATGGAACGGAAACGACGAGGAGGTTATTACCTCAACTCACGACAATTAAACAGCCAATTGAGGAAATTGCTAAAACATCTGTGAAAAAATTAGTGGATATGATTGATAACCCAGAGTGTTCAGGTTCATATGAAACTGTATTGCCTGTTCAGTTGTTAATCAGTGAGACAACCTAATTTTCTAAAGATTAGGTTTTTTTAGATTTTTGTATGTCAAGCGGTTGACATGTTGGTGTAGTTGACATATTATTAACTTATAAATTCGAAAACATTTAAGGGGGCTATATAAAAAATGACTACTGATTCAAAAACAAACGTATTCCATAAGAAAAAAAGTTTGTTCCAGTACATGAAACAAAATTACATGCTGTATTTATTTTTAGCCCCGGCGATTATTTTGACAATTATCTTTAAGTATATTCCGATGTATGGATCTATTATTGCCTTTAAAGATTTCAGTCCTATGAAAGGTATATGGGCAAGTGATTGGGTAGGGTTGGAGCATTTTACAAAGTTTTTAACTTCTCCTAATTTTGGAGACATTTTTATGAATACGCTTAAACTAAGTGTTTACGGCCTAGTGTTAGGGTTTCCGGTACCTATTATTCTGGCATTAATGTTAAATCAGGTGAAACGAGCATCCATAAAGAAGAATATTCAATTAATCCTGTATGCACCGAATTTTATCTCGGTTGTTGTCATTACAGGAATGCTGTTTATCTTCTTATCACCAACGGGACCCATTAATACGATTTTATCGTTTTTCATGGACAATCCAATTTCATTCATGTCTGACCCAGGTGCATTTGTATCCATCTATATTCTTTCGGGTATTTGGCAGGGGGCAGGCTGGGCTTCTATCATTTATGTGGCAGCGCTTTCTAATGTCGATCCCCAGCTACATGATGCAGCAACCATTGACGGAGCATCATTGTTGCAAAGAGTAAAGCATATCGATCTTCCGACATTAAAACCTATGATGGCTGTTCTATTTATCCTTTCGGCAGGTGGAATCATGGGCATTGGATTTGAAAAAGCCTATTTGATGCAAACCGCTATGAATATTCCAACGTCTGAAATTATTGCAACCTATGTCTACAAAGTGGGGCTACAAGCCGGAGACTATGCGTATTCATCGGCAGTTGGATTATTTAACTCCATTATCAATGTGATTTTACTAGTTTTTGTGAACTACGTAGTTAAAAAACTTAATGAAGGTGAAGGTCTTTATTAAAAGGGGGACAAGGTAGGGATATGAATTATTCGAAAAAAGATCGATTTCTGCTCATGATTAATAAGTATGTCCTTATTATTGCGACGTTGATAATTCTGTTGCCATTGCTCTATGTGTTGTTAGCCTCGTTTTTAGAACCTAACGTCTTACTAAGTAAAGGCATATCGTTCAATCCGGACGATTGGAGTGTGCAAGGCTATGTGAAGATTTTGCAAAACGAAGCGATTATTAGAGGATTTTTTTACTCGATTCTGTACTCAGTTGGATTTGCTTTGGCGACAGTTATTGTTTCCATACTAGCTGCTTATCCATTATCGGTTGAGGGTTTTAGAGGAACGAAAGTCATTATGATCTTCTTCCTCATCACGATGTTTTTCAGTGGTGGTTTAATCCCAACGTATTTAGTGGTCAAGGATCTAGGGATGTTAAATAGCATATGGGCTATTATTTTGCCAGGTGCGATTAGTGTCTGGAATATTATTTTAGCTAGAACGTATTTCAGAGCCATTCCTAAGGAACTCCAAGAAGCGGCAAAAATCGATGGGGCATCTGATTTACTTATATTCTTCAAAATTATTTTACCGCTATCTAAACCAATTATTTTTGTTCTAGCATTATATGCTTTTGTAGGGCAATGGAATTCTTATTTTGACGCCATGATTTACTTAGAGGATGCTAAATTGCATCCATTGCAGTTGGTGTTACGTTCGATTCTTATTCAAAATGAAGTTCAGCCTGGCATGATTGGTGATCAACTTGCCATGGCAGAGTTGAAAAAGATGTCGGAAATGATTAAATACTCGTCTATTATTCTTTCTAGTTTACCTCTAATCATTATGTATCCATTCTTCCAAAAGTATTTTGAAAAAGGCGTTATGGTAGGCTCAATAAAATAAAAAATGGGGGTTTTAGTATGGGAAAAGGCAATAAAGCACTAGTAGCTTTAATCATTACGGGACTATTATTTGCGGGATGTAGTAAGGGGAGCGGCACGTCATCTGAAGATTATGAGCTGAAAGATGTCACATTTCCATTGGAAGAAGCGGTGTCTTTAAAGTTCATGACGCAGAGCTCGCCTTTAGCACCTACAGATCCAAATGAAAAGTTAATTTACAAACGATTGGCGGAAGAAACGGGTGTCAATATTGAATGGAAAAACTATACGAGTGATTCGTTTGTTGAAAAGAGAAACTTGACAGTTGCGAGTGGCGATTTACCAGATGCTATTTTAGATGCCGGCTACAATGATTATGATCTTCAAAAGTTAGGGAAGGATGGCACGATTATTGCTGTGGAAGATCTTATCGACCAGTACATGCCTAACTTTAAAAAAGTATTGGAGGAAAAACCAGAGTACAAATCCATGATTACGGCAACAGACGGCCATATTTATGCTTTTCCATGGATTGAGGAATTGGGTGCAGGGAAAGAAAGTATTCACTCCATTGATACATTCCCATGGATTAACGTGGAGTGGCTGAACAATTTAGGATTGGATATGCCAACCAATGCAGAAGAGCTAAAAGAAGTGTTACTGGCTTTCAAAAATGATGATCCGAACGGCAATGGTCAAGCCGATGAAATCCCACTTTCTTTCATCATTAACCATGGAGGGGAAGACCTTGCGTTTTTATTCAATCCATTTGGTTTGGGCGATAACTGGGATCATACGGTCGTTTCCAATGACGGTAAAGTCGTTTTTACAGCAGCTGACGAAGGCTATCGCGATGCAATGATGTATTTTGCTGACCTATATAAAAACAACCTCATTGATGAAGAAGCTTTTGAACAAGACTTCAATACGTATTTGGCCAAAGGGAAAGACCTAAAATATGGATTATATTTCACGTGGGACAAAGCCAATATTACTGGCGACAATGATCAGTATGAACTAATGCCACCACTTGCTGATGCGACAGGAAATGTTCATGTTGCACGTACAAATGGTATGGGCTTTGACAGAGGGAAAATGGTCATTACAAGTACTAATAAAAACTTGGAGTTAACGGCCAAATGGATTGACCAACTTTATGATCCGGTGCAATCTGTGCAAAATAACTGGGGAACTTATGGCGATACAGAGCAACAAAATATCTTTGAGTTTGACGAAAGTGCCAATATGCTAAAACATCTTTCATTGGAAGGAACGGCACCTGTTGAGCTAAGACAAAAAACAAATATAGGCGGACCATTAGTAATTCTGGATGAATACTATGGAACAGTTACGACAAAGCCGGATGATGCTGTGGGGAGACTAAATTTAATGAAAGAAGTAATGGTACCACATATGAATGCCGACAATATATATCCAAAAGTATTTTTCTCTCTTGACGAGTTAAAAGAGCTATCGACGATCGAAGCAGATTTATTCGCTTATGTTCACAGAAAGCGAGCAGAGTGGATTAAAACTGGGAAATCCGAAGAAGAGTGGGAAGAGTATTTAGCAGAGCTAGATCGATTGAAATATCCTACGTGGCTACAAATTAAACAAGATGGTTATGACCGGAATTCAAACTAATAGAGGAGGAAATAGTGATTGACGACTTATAATCTTGAGAAGTATAAACCAACCTTACACTTTGCACCACAAAAAAATTGGATGAATGATCCGAACGGAATGGTATATTTTAAAGGTGAATATCATTTATTCTTTCAATATAATCCTAATGATAGTATATGGGGTCCCATGCATTGGGGCCATGCTGTCAGTCAGGATATGATTGACTGGCAGGAGTTGCCGATTGCCCTCTATCCAGATGAATTAGGGACGATTTTTTCAGGAAGTGCTGTAGTAGATTGGCGTAATACATCGGGTTTTTTCCCGGTTGAGCCAGGAATTGTAGCGATTTTTACGCATCATTTGGATAAGGAAGATGGAACGCCGGCCATTCAAACCCAAAGTCTTGCCTATAGTCATGACCAAGGCCGAACATGGACAAAGTACGAAGGTAATCCTGTACTTCAACACCCAACAAAAGTAGATTTTAGGGATCCGAAAGTGTTTTGGCATACTGAAACGGCCAAATGGTTGATGACGTTAGCGACAGGACAAACGGTAACTTTTTACTCTTCATCAAACTTAATAGATTGGCGGTTTGAAAGTGAATTTGGGGATAATATTGGTTCTCATGATGGCGTTTGGGAATGTCCTGATCTATTTGAATTAGCTGTGGACAATAGTGAAGAGAAAAAGTGGGTGCTATTGGTCAGTATTGGGGACAGCGCTCAATTCGAGAGTGGCTCAAGAACGCAATACTTTGTAGGTTCTTTTGATGGCTCTACTTTTACAGCTGATAACCAAGAGATTCAGTGGCTGGATTTTGGCAAAGACAATTATGCAGGTGTTAGTTTTTCGGATATACCTAAGGAAGATGGTCGAAGAATTTATCTGGGCTGGATGAGTAATTGGCGCTATGCCAACCAAGTACCGACTGAGGGTTGGAGAAGTCAGATGACGTTGCCGAGAACACTAGCGTTACAACATATTGGAGATCAACTACTGGTCGTTCAAAATCCTGTCAAGGAACTAGATTCATACTTTACGAAAGTTGTTGAAATTGACGATGTGTTGATCAACAGCGAAGAGACGAAAACATTTGCTGTGGATAAGCCAAGTGTAGAGATTGTTTTAGAGATTGATAATCATGACGCGAAGCAATTCGGTATCGTGTTGTCCCATACGGAAAGCCAAAAAACGTTACTAACAATAGATTCAGAGACGAATCATATCACGTTGGATAGAAAGCATTCGGGAGAAATTACATTCTCGAAAAACTTTTCGAATCTCCAAGAATTGAACCTACAAGTTACAAGTCAGGTGAAATTGCGAATTATTGTAGATTCATCGTCTATTGAAATATTCGTGAATGAGGGTGCTTATGCTGTAACGAGCTTGATTTATCCGGATAAGGTCTGTGAAGAGATTGTCCTTTTTGCATCAGGTGGAGCTATCCAGTTAACAAATAGCTATATTTCAGCAAGTCACTCATGATATGTACGGAGAGGAGAATGTGTCTTGCTAGGCGCAATTGAAGCAGGTGGAACAAAGTTTATCTGTGCTGTGGGGGATATGGATTTTAATGTGATTGAGCTAATTGAAATTCCAACGACAACCCCTGCTGAGACTATGGTGAAAGTTCAGGAATTCTTTCAACAATTTGAGATTCAAGCATTAGGAGTGGGGTCATTCGGTCCAGCTGATATTAACCCAAACTCCGCAAGTTATGGTTGTATTACAACGACGCCTAAAGTACAATGGCAGCATTTTAATATCCTGTCATCGTTAAAAGAGTACTTGAATGTCCCGATGGTGTTCGATACGGATGTCAATATTGCCGCATTGGGTGAGGCGAAGTTTGGAGCTGCTCAGGATGTTGATAGCTGTATCTATATCACAGTTGGGACTGGAATCGGCGTGGGCGCGGTGAATAAGGGTAAGATGCTGCATGGAATTAGTCATCCTGAGATGGGGCATGTCACGGTCAGAAGGCATCCAGATGATCATTTCGAGGGCGATTGTCTATTTCACCGTGATTGTTTGGAGGGACTAGCCTCTGGACCAGCGATTGAAAAAAGATGGAACCAGAAAGCTGTGTTGCTTGAAGGTCGACCGGAAGTGTGGGAAATCGAAGGCTATTATATCGCTCAAGCGTTAATGACGTATATTCTAACGCTATCACCGGAAAGAATTATTCTAGGTGGTGGGGTCATGAGGCAAAGACAATTGTTGCCTGTTATTTTTAAACATTTACAAGAGATGAATAATCATTATTTGGCTTTCCAACAGCTAGAGGACCAGATATCTGATTATATTGTAACACCTGGCATTGAAGGGTTTTCAGCGATTAAAGGTGCATTTTATTTGGCGAAGGGTGAGTTGTAATGGGGGTCTCCTTTGAACTCGCTTTGGCGAGAGGCACCCCCTAACACTGTAGCATATTCAATGGCATTCTTTATTTCAACCTATCTAGAATCAAAATAAGAGATCAAATCAATTGTTTTTTTATGCAATTGGTTTGGTCTTGAATTTTTATTGAAAGCGCTTATATTAGGGAGAGTGAAGATGATTTGAAAATGAAAAGACTTATTTTGTCGATGATGGGGATGTTTATTTTTCTAGTCGGATGCAGTGAAGTTGAACAAGATGTTAAGGGGGATAATGATTTGAAGGTAGTGGGTCTTCGTCAGAAGCAGGCAGCGAATGCTGATTATTATACGGAAATGTATCGGCCACAGTACCACTTTTCAACGCCTTCAGGGAATTTAGCAGATCCAAATGGACTAATATACTTTGAAGGAGAATATCATTTATTTCATCAAAAGAATGGCAACTGGGCGCATGCCATTAGTACAGATATGCTTAATTGGGAGCATTTCCCCGTTGCTTTGGAGCATGATTTACTTGGGCAAGCCTTATCTGGTAGTACGGTTGTGGACTGGAATGATTCCAGCGGATTGTTTGATGGGAAGGCAGGTTTAGTTGCCTTTTATACGAGTACTGAGGGCGGAGAAGCACAGGGTATGGCTTATAGTAAGGATAAAGGGAGAACATGGGAGCGTTATAAAGGCAATCCGATTATTGGAAATCCAGGTATAAAAGACTTTCGCGATCCTAAAGTATTTTGGCATGAGGATACAAATAAGTGGATAATGGTGGTTTCTACGAATCAGAGTGTCACGTTCTACAATTCTTCTAACTTGATTGATTGGACGTTTCAGAGTCAATTCGGAGATGATGAAGGTTCGCATGTCGCTGTATGGGAGTGTCCGGAATTATTCCAGCTATCTGTCGACGGGCAAAAGGGAAATAAGAAGTGGGTTCTGCATGTTAGTGTCGGTGATAATGATGTAACGAATGGTTCAACGGCCCAATACTTCATTGGAGAATTTGATGGAATGACGTTTGTTAACGACAATCCCCCAGAAACAGTACTAACCACTGATTTTGGACAAGATTTTTATGCGGCACAGTCATTTTCTGATATACCTGATGAGGACGGTCGAAGGATCTGGCTTGGCTGGATGGCGAATTGGCGCTATCCATACCAATCTCCAACAGATCCATGGATGGGCTCAATGACGATTCCGCGTGAGTTATCACTTCGGACAATTGAAGATGGTAGTATTCGGATTTTCCAAGGACCTATTAAAGAAATAGAGAGCTTACGGGCAGGTGCTCATCATGTGGAGGCATTCCAATTAGAAGGCGACCATCCGATTGATACATTTATGAGTACAACATTTGAATTTGAAATGATTGTTGAGTGGGATGATGTAGAAGAGTTCGGCATTCGTCTCCGACAATCCGAGGAGGAAGAAACTGTTTTTGGCGTCGATACAGCGACGAATAAAATATTTTTGGATCGTTCAAATGCAGGGCTGAAACAATTAACGGATCGTAACGGAAATATGTTTCAGTTCGGCAATCGTCACGAAACAGAATATCCAATGGGGCGAAAACAGATTAAAATAAGAGGTCTTGTGGATGAATCTTCAATTGAGCTATTTGTCAATGAAGGTGAATTTACATTCACTAAATTGATCTATACAAAACCGACGAATAGTGCAATTGAATTATATACAAAGGGTGGTAGTGTGGATGTCGTGCTATTGGACTTCTTTGAATTGAATTCGACATGGCGAGAACGTCCCCAAGCAGATGAGATGACGGGGATTGTAGTCAGTGAAGAATATATCACGTTAAAAGTTGGAGAAATGACGACTGTTAAGGCACAGGTGAAGCCGAATGGTTATGTTTATGATGAAAGCTATACATGGGAAGTTGAACTGCCGAATATAGTGGGAATCACAGAGCAGGATGATTCAACGATTTCTGTGAAAGCTTTAGAATCTGGGGTTACGAATATTACTATAAGTGATGCAAGTGGCAAGGTTACTAAGGTGATGAAGGTCAGGGTTCATTCGTGAAAATTAATGCACTCAAATTTCATAGTACGGGGAGACGCACGATGAAAACAGAAAGAGAAAAAATGCTAGCTGGCGAATTGTATCGTCCCTCGGATCTTGCATTAACAAAAGAACGGGAAAACGCTCGTCGGTTAACGAGGTTATTTAATGAGACGATGGAAAGTGAGCATAGTGAACGGACTAGATTATTAAAAGAGCTATTTGGTTCGACTGGCAAGGATCTTAATATTGAGCCAAGCTTACGCTGTGATTATGGTTCTAACATCCATGTCGGTGAAAACTTTTACGCCAATTTTGATTGTGTGTTTTTGGATGTATGTGAAATTAGGATTGGTGATAATTGTATGATTGCTCCAGGTGTGCATATTTACACAGCTACCCATCCACTAGATCCAATGGAACGAATTGCGGGTTTGGAATATGGTAAGCCAGTCACAATTGGAGATAATGTGTGGATTGGTGGCAGAGCTGTTATTAACCCTGGAATAACCATAGGAAATAATGTAGTGATTGCATCAGGCGCAATTGTGACAAAAGATGTACCGGATAATGTGGTTGTAGGTGGAAACCCGGCGAAAGTTATTAAAGAGATTGATGTGGAGTGAGGGCTACTTATTCCACGAGATTATTAAAAGCATAAGTAGGATGAGTAATGAAATGATAGGATTTATGACGGAGGGTTTGAAATAATAATGTGTGGTGATAGACACTTGTTTAACCAAGTGGCTGTCGCTTTTTTTTCGTAGAATTATTCGTGTCCTTTCAACTTTTACATCCCTTCCGTCAATAACTGAAAATAAAGATATATATATGAGCGAGTTTACAGTATAATTTAGCCAACGTGCTTTTGAAATGGGGGGGATTACGCTGTTAGACTTGCTTGTCATAATGTTGGAGAGAGTGGGTATGATTGTAGCGGTTGCCTTCATCTTAACTCGTTTTCAGTTCTTTAAAAATTTGGTTCATCATGATAAATTGAATCGCAAGCAGGAGATTACGGCGATTTTGTTCTTTGGGTTTTTCGGTATTGTGGGTACGTATTTTGGGGTTGCGCTTAATATGAATACACTGCATTTTAATAGTGTCGCAACTGTATTGACGTCGGATGAGGCGATTGCGAACTCGCGTGTTATTGGCGTTGTTGCTGCTGGTTTATTAGGGGGCTACCGTGTGGGAATTGGGGCGGGACTGATTGCCGGAATTCATCGCATGACATTGGGTGGTTTTACAGCAATCTCTTGCGGTTTGTCAACAATCGTTGCAGGCGTGGTCGCCGGTGCTTTTTATAGTAAAGGGAAAGCACTTAAACCACTTACTGTGTTTGGCATTGGTGCACTTGCGGAAGCCATGCAGATGAGCATGATTCTATTGATTTCCAAACCGTTTGAAAAAGCATTTACTCTGGTTGAGGTAATCGGCGTGCCGATGATTCTGGCCAATGGCGTCGGTACAGCCCTTTTTCTGTTGATTGTCCATAATGTCGTTGGTGAACAGGAGAAAGTGACGGCACTGCAGGCACAGAAAACGTTGCGCATTGCGAACCAGACACTTGGGTATTTGCGAACGGGCATGAACACCGACACGGCTCAAGCTGTCTGCACGATTTTATTTCGTGAATTACAACCCAGTGCGGTTGCCATGACGAATAAAACGGATATCCTTGCCCATGTTGGAATAGCCAGTGACCACCACAAGGTAGGCAGTCCGATTCGTACGGATGAAACAAGAGATGTCATTCATCATGGCGAGTTGGTTGTTGTCAATGATGGTACCATCCACTGTGATTATCCAGGCTGTCGATTAGGGGCGGCAGTAATCGCCCCTCTCATAAGGCGTGGAGAAACAATTGGGACGCTGAAACTGTATTATCCATCTGAAAAAGTGATTACGGATGTCAGCATCGAGCTGATTGCTGGATTGAGTTCGCTATTAAGTAACCAATTAGAAATCGCGGAAACCGATCGTGCGTATCAGTTGGCAAAAGAAGCGGAAATCAAAGCATTGCAGGCACAGATTAGCCCTCACTTTTTATTTAATTCCATGAATATTATTGTGTCCTTAATTCGCACGGATCCCGATCAGGCGAGGAAATTATTGACGTCTCTATCCTACTTCTTGCGTCAGAATGTAACAGGTACAACGGCATCTCAAATATCTTTGGAACAAGAACTGTCGCACGTAAAAGCATATTTGGAAATTACAGAAGCAAGATTTGTAGATAGACTGACCATTTTGTATGACGTGGATGATAATTTATTGGCTCAAAAGATTCCGCCTTTCACATTGCAACCGATTGTTGAGAATGCCATTCACCACGGCATTAATGATATGGTGAAAAATAGTATCATTAAAATGACTGTGCATAATGTAGGTACGGAAATAGAAATAAGGGTTGAAGACAATGGGAAAGGAATAACTCCAGAACGGATTGCCATTTTAGGATTGGCGCAGATTGAATCTGAAACTGGAACGGGAGTGGGGCTATTCAATGTCAATCGCCGCTTAATGATGACGTTTGGAGACCAAGCCGCATTATCAATCAAAAGCGAACGGAATGAAGGGGCGGTAATTTCATTTCGTATCCCCAAATTGGAGGTAGGCGTGTGATGCGAACAATCCGTACCTTAATCGTAGATGACGAACGATATGCCCGTGAAGAATTAACGTATTTACTCAGCAAATTTCCCGACGTTCAAGTGGTGGGGGAAGCAGAAAGTGGAGAAACCGCCATTTTAAAAACAGTACAATTACTGCCAGACGTCGTTTTTTTAGATGTGGAGATGCCTAAAATGAATGGGGTCGAAGTCGCTAAAGTACTGGTAGAGTTAAAAAAAGTCCCGCTCATCATTTTTGCAACTGCCTATCCTCAATTTGCAGCTGAAGCGTTTCGAATTAATGCCATTGATTATTTATTAAAACCGTATGATGAGGGGCAACTGAAACAGACGATTGAAAGAATCGATAAAGTTGTCTACCCAAAAGAAAAAGTGGATGCGATAAGCAATCTTGGTAAATTGGCAGTTGAAAAGGAAGGTGAAATTGACTACATTTACATTAAGGATATTTTGTACATGTATCGTGATGAGAAAGTGACAAAAATTATTACACAAAAGTGTGACTATGAAATTAAGACTTCATTGAAAGAATTGGAAAGTCGTTTAGTATCGTTTTCATTTTTTCGGATACATAAGAGCTATCTCGTTAACTTGAAGTATGTTAGCCGGTTAACGCCATGGTTTAATGGGGCCTACCAATTGGAATTAGAAGGCAGAAATGAGAAGTTGTCTGTCAGCCGTAACTACGTGAAAGATCTTCGACAACGATTGGAAATGTGATAAATGAAAAGAGTTAGAGCATGTTAATCTACTACTTTCACATCTTGGGCTAGATTTAAAGCATGTTAGGCTAAAACAATCATATTATCAGAAAACTTCACCTACAATGAATGAAAGCGATGCCATTCAAAAAGGGGGAGTTTTCATGTATACGTTTATATTTGGGGTAGTGCTGTTGGTAGTTGGTTATTTTACATATGGTAAATTCGTAGAGAAAGTTTTCGGGGTGAAAGAGGAACGTCAGACACCGGCTTTTGCAAACCAGGATGGTGTTGACTATGTTCCGATGAATACTAAGAAGAACTCGCTGATTCAACTGTTGAATATTGCAGGAGTAGGACCAATATTTGGACCTATCATGGGAGCCTTATATGGTCCTGTGGCCTTCATTTGGATTGTGTTCGGTGCCATTTTCGCTGGAGCTGTCCATGACTATTTGACGGGAATGATTTCAATACGAAATAAGGGAGCTCATCTTCCGGAACTTGCAGGTAAGTTCTTGGGTAAATTCATGAAGCATATCGTCAATGCTTTCGCTATCTTACTCCTTCTCCTAGTTGGAACGGTGTTCGTATCCGCGCCAGCAGGTTTACTTTATAATCTGATGAATGGCTGGATGGGAATGGGCTATATCATCGCAGCAATCTTCATCTATTACATTTTGGCTACACTTTTACCAATTGACAAGATTATTGGTCGTGTCTATCCAATCTTTGGTTTGTTGTTAATCATCAGTGCACTGGGCGTTGGTGGAGGTCTACTACTAACCGGAGCAGCAATCCCAGAAATAACATTGGCAAATCTTCATCCTGATAATCTACCCATATTCCCATTACTATTCTTAACGATTTCTTGTGGAGCCTTGTCTGGATTCCATGCAACGCAAACACCCATTATTTCACGAACGACTCAGAATGAAAAACAAGGACGCAAGATCTTTTACGGTATGATGATTGCAGAAGGAATCGTGGCAATGATTTGGGCTGCTGCAGGAATGTCACTATTCAATGGACCAATTGGTCTAAACGAACTTTTGGCTGCAGGCGGACCGGCTATGATTGTCAGCGAGGCTTCCATATTAATACTTGGTGCAATCGGCGGAACACTTGCTATACTAGGCGTTATCATTCTACCAATTACTTCTGGTGATACGGCATTCCGAAGTGCTCGTATGATCATTGCAGATTACTTCAAATTACCTCAGTTGAAAATAATGAGCCGCGTATGGATTGCACTTCCACTGTTTGCAATTTCATTTGCATTAACAAAGATTGACTTTATTATCTTATGGCGCTATTTCTCTTGGGCAAATCAATCAACCGCAGTTATTGCACTCTTCGTCGCGGCGATGTATCTATTCATCGCGAAGAAAAATTACTGGATTGCTTTAATTCCGGGCGTGTTCATGTTAATGGCGACGACGACTTATATTTTGAATGCTCAAATAGGTTTCCGTTTACCAATGGATGCCGCATTGATTGGGGCTACTGTCATTTCAATTATCTTGGTTCTAGTGTTCTTCAATGCGGCAGGCAAAGCCCGTGCGCAACAAATACCACTCGACTCGTATGCACCGGACTGGGATGAAACAACTAAACCTGTCATTCCGTAATATAAGAAGTCGAATATTGAATAGGCGACTTGACGAGCGAAGATTGCTCATCAAGTCGCTTTTTAGTATAGTAGGGTGGAATTGACAGCAATGAGCCTTTTCATCAAAATAATTTACTACTAAATGACTTAAGCCGAACGGGTAGGTAAATAGTGAAATAAAGGGGGAGATTCATATGGAAACACGCATCGAAGAAGTTGAGGAGTTCAAAGTTAAAGGGTATGGAATGAAAGGACCGCTGTCAGAAATTCCGGGAAAATGGGACGTGCTGAATAAGGAACTTGCCGAGAAAGGCATCGTTGCGGAAGAATCATTTGGGCTTTGCCTGGCGATGAAAGATGGAGAAATTCATTACATCGCTGGTATCAAATCGAATCTTGCCGAAGGGTTGCAAAATATAGAAGAAGCTGTCGTGCCAGCCGGCAAGTTCATGGTTGCTAAGGTTGAAGGTGGAGTCCACGCGATACAAACGGCGTTTACTATACTTATGAAAACGGATGGTATTCAACTGCGTAACAGCTTTAGTTTTGAAAGGTATGTTCATCCTAAAGGTTCGGACGGGTTTGACATTGAAGTTTGGTTAGCGATCGAGTAAAGACTATAGGAGAAGAGATTACGGTGTAGGCCGCGAATCTCTTTTTTTGTTTGAAAGGAAAAGAAAAAGAAAAATGATAATCACTTGTTGACTCTCACGTTACGTCATACTTTATAGTTAGTTTTGAAGGGAGGCGAGATGCGATGAAAGTGAAAGAAGTATCGCAGTTGACCGGTGTTAGTGTGCGCACACTTCATCATTATGATGACATCGGTTTATTAACGCCGGATTGTACGACGGAAGCAGGGTACCGACTTTATTCGGACGATAATTTGGCGACGTTGCAGCAAATATTGTTCTTTCGCGAACTTGGCTTCTCTTTGAAAAAAATCAAGGAGCTGCTAACAAGTCCTGCGTTTAGCCGTCAGGAAGCTTTTGAAATGCAGCGTAATATGCTCCTTGAGAAGCGAAAACAGCTTGATAGTATGATCAATACGATTGAGAAGACAATTCAACATGGAAAAGGGGAATTAGTAATGACGAATGAAGAGAAGTTTAAAGGGTTCGATTTTGGTGAAAACCCATATGAACAAGAGGCTAGGGAACGCTGGGGTGACAAGGCAGTGGATGAATCAAATAAAAAGGCGGCACAGTTTGGGCCGGAGCTAGAGAAGGAAATGAATCGTATTTACTCCGATTTAGCGAGTCTACGCCATCTGTCACCGAACTCAGACGAAGCTCAAGCGGCAATCGGCCAATGGTTTGAGTTTTTAAATAAGATGGGAAACTATTCGTTGGAAGCATTCCGAGGATTAGGGGAAATGTATGTAGCTGATGAAAGATTCACGAAGAATATTGATAAGTTCGGTGAAGGGCTCGCGGTGTTTATGAGGGATGCTATGGCGGTTTATGTCGAATAGGGAAAATAATACAGAGAGTCTAGGAAATAACTTTGCATCTCGGTAGGTCTGTGTTAAAGTCATGTATATTGGCTTACGAGAAACGTATAGTAGAACAAGGACTTTAAAATGGGGGCATCTGAACAAATGGGTGTCTATCATGGCTGTACTAATTTGCAGAGTGAACAAATTCGTTCGCTCTGTTTTTTAATTCAGTATCCGAATCATCTCGTGGAAATGAAACCCCAGCTCCTTCTGAAACGTATAGTAAGTATAAAGAAAGTTAGTTTATCGACTGTCTTGAATACCCGTTACTATCTAGGTCCCGGGTCTTAGACAGTTTCCATCCACAGCCGGTTTAGTTAACCTATCGGAACGTACATAATGGATGTAACAGTAAGAGATCGCAAGGGGTTGATAGTCATGAAAAAAACAATATATATTGTGCTTACGGATACGGGAACGTTGCTGTCAAAAGCAATTGGGATGTATACGAGGAAAGATTTAAATCATACGTCAATCGCGTTTGATGAACAGCTGAACGAGATGTACAGTTTCGGTCGGAAGCAGCGGCATAATCCATTTGTAGGTGGCTTTGTGAAAGAAAGTGCTACAGAGGGGATATTCCGACAAGCAACATGTGAGGTTTATAGTTGTGAAGTGACAATGGAAGAATACACGCGCATGCTTGATAAAATTCGCTTAATTGAACAAAATAAAGAACTTTATAAATATAATTTTATTGGTTTGTTTGGCGTGGCTCTGAATAAGGGAATTCAACGCAAGCATGCATTTTTCTGTTCGCAATTTGTAGCGATGGTCGTAAATGAAGGCGGCTTACAAATGTTTAACATTTCTCCAAGCTTAGTGCAGCCGCATCATTTTTCACAACTGCCCTGCTTAGAGCCTGTTTTTGAAGGTGATTTACAGACGTACTTGGATCAGGCCAGGGGCCAGCAAGAACGGCCGCCTATTCGTATGAGTATGTGGAAAAGTTTAGCGTTTCGATTACTGGCCTAAATAAGTAACTTGTTTTTATGAGAGCACATCGATTTGTCGAGCGGGGCTCTTTTTTTTATATCTAAATTGTGTTCTATGAAGCTAGTAAATAGGAAACGAGGGATCAAGTTGGATGAAGAACTGAAGGCTATTTTGCAACGGGTCTCTGATCTAGAAGGGGAAGTAAGTACGTTAAAACGGCAATTGGTTGAGATGAAAGCCCCTTCAAGCTATGTTGCGGAGGAAGTGAAGAAAGTTCATCTGTCCTCAATAATGGAGAGTTTGCCTGAGCAACTAGTTCGGGATGAAGTTCAGATTCAGCAGAAAGTAAGGAAAGAGTTCGATCTAGAGAAAGTGTTAAGCAACTGGCTTCCGCGCGTATTTATGTTTATTCTACTGCTTGGTGTCTTATGGGGATTGAAAGTTGGAATGGATCATGGGTTTATCACCAATCCGGTTCGAGTTGGAATGGGTTATACAGGAACAATCTTGCTCTATTTTCTTGGGAAGCGCTACTATAATGGTGGGAAAAAAGGATTTGGTCTGACATTGCTTGGCGGTTTTATTGGGCTTGGGATTTTGACGACATTTGCGGCACATCTTTTATATGGTTATCTGAATTTCACGATTGCATTTGTGATAGGTGTGGCTTATATTATCGCAGGGTTGTTGTTATCGAGAAAGACGAAATCGGAAACGTTGACGATCTTTTCTGGAATTGCAGGTTTTTTACTCCCTTTCTTATTGGAAGGGGAAGGAGCGACTTCCGTCCAATTCTGTGCGTACATCCTGTTGTTGTTTTTATCACTGTTTTATGTGTCACTCAGTCAAAATCATAAGTATACGTTCTACGTAACGTTCGTATTATTCCATTTAACGTTGTTCGTTTATGCACTTCTGGACAGTGCGTTTGCGGAAGAATCGATACTTGTTGCGACGGTGTTAATTCAGCATGGCGTAATTTTATTTTTTTACTTAAAAGGTCGAATTTCAAGGGATGTATTTTCAGAAGCGCTTCTATACTCGAATTTTGTCTTTACAATCGGCTGGATAAAGCTACTTGGACATGTGGAGGAAGTGTTTGTTTACGGCATGTTGGCGCTGTTGTATAGTGCGTTTGCGGCATACTCGTTTTGGAAGAAGGAAAGCATGCTACGGGGTATTTTGTCTGCTGTAGCCATATTTGCGGTCAGTGTCTTTATCCTATCCTTCGATATGGAGGATACTCGGGTATTTTTGATGTTACTTCTATTAAATGGGGCAATTGGAATATGGGTAGGTTTGCGCTATGATACGCTTAGGACGATTGTGACCGGCTCAGTAATTTACTTATTTACGGTCCCAACAGTTCTTACTACGATGCAAATAAATGCATTTTGGTCCTTAGAACATGCAGTGTGGCTTGTCTTTATTGGTTCATTCAGTCGGCTATTTTACACGCTCTATCAATTTACGCCTTCTCGTTTGAAGGGGAAAACGAAGTCAATTGATAAGAGTTTGATTGTTGGTCAACTGTTTGTTCTTTTCTATATCTTTCAATTAACGGAGCTAGGGCTCGCGAATACTTATGTATCGTTTGAAACAGGTAATCATGTCCAGGCGCTTGTGTTATTGGTGATTCTTAGTGCTATGTATGTCTTCCATAGGTGGAGTAAAGGACTGTACTTGACGCATGGAGCAGTCATTCTGTTTCTAATAGCGGGTATCGGGATGTTACTGTCTGGCTTGAATTCATCTTATAAACATAGTGAGTTTTTGTTTAACTTCTTCGTACAATTTGCTTATGTGGCTGCTTTTACAGCTATAGTGTGGGCGATTATGAAAGACCGCTTCTATCTTTCACGGAAAGAGCTGAAGTGGGAGACGCCGCAACTGGCGGTTGTCCTGCAGATTATCTATTTCATCGTCTTAAATAAATGGTACTTAGCCTTCACGAAAGCTTATGAATGGGATTTGGAGTATGTGTTGTTTGCGCATACGTTCTTGTTGTTTGCTTTTGCGTTTGTGTCAATCAGTATCGGTGGGAAAATGAATTGGAAGTATGTCAAAATTATCGGTGCGGTGCTCATTATCATTTGTGTGCTGAAGCTTTTTATCGTCGACTTATCAAGTATTTCCATTCTTGTTCGAGCAATTTTGTTCACCATCGTTGGTGTTGTCGGACTGGTGTATTCACGGACGTTGTTGAAGGAAGACTGAGGCAAGAGGTAACAAATGAAAAAAGTATTCAAGCAGTGGAAATGAATAGTTCCACTGCTTTTTCATATGGATGAAGGAAGATATAAATTGCCTTGCGGATACCAGGCAAGTTGTTTCAATTCAGTGTAAAGAGCAAAAGGCTTTACTAATTTCGCAATTAATGATAAAACGTGCGATAATAAGGAAAACGATGAAGTAAGGGTGACACAATGACAAAAACAATCGATTTACAAGTAAATGCAAGAAATATTAAAGATTTCAAAAAAGGCTATCCGCTAATTTTAAAAGATGCAATTATTAATTCCAGCGTGCTTGCGACGGAAGCAGAAGGAACAATCGTACGATTAGTAGATAAAGATCGTCGATTCGTTGCGAAAGGCTATTACGGCTTACAAAACAAAGGTCTTGGCTGGGTACTGACGCGGAAAGAGGAAGAAGTAATCGACTTTGACTTCTTTGAGTCAAGAATCGCTGCGGCACTTGCGAGACGTGAAACTTTATTTGCGGATGCATACACGACAGCGTTCCGCGTATTCAACGGCGAAGGCGACGGCATCGGCGGACTGACAATCGATTATTTCGACGGTTACTTTATGGTGAGTTGGTACAGCGAAGGCATTTATTCGCTCAAGCATCATGTCTACAGCGTGTTTGATAAAATCATTGATTACAAAGGTGTATATGAGAAGAAACGCTTTGACACGAAAGGTGGATACATCGAACAGGATGATTTCGTTAAAGGGGAACAAGGTGATTTCCCGATTATCGTGCGAGAAAATGGCATGAATTTCGCTGTCAATTTGAATGATGGTGCAATGACCGGTATCTTCCTTGATCAACGTGATATGCGTAAAGCGGTTCGCGATAAGTATTCTGAGGGTAGAAATGTATTGAACACATTCTCGTATACGGGCGCATTTTCTGTTGCGGCACTACTTGGCGGCGCGGTGAAGACGACAAACGTCGACTTGGCGAAGCGTAGTAATGCAAAAACAATCGAACAGTTCAGTGTCAACGGTATCGATTACGAACAGCAGGATATTAAAGTGATGGACGTTTTTGATTACTTCCGCTATGCAAAACGGAATGATTTGAAATTCGATCTAATCATTCTTGACCCGCCTAGTTTCGCTCGTACTAAAAAGTATACGTTCAGTACAGCGCAGGATTATCCGGCACTTCTTATGGATGCGATTTCGATTACTGAGAAAAATGGTATTATTGTTGCGTCGACGAATAATGCGAGTTTCGGAATGAAGAAATTCAAAACGTTCATCGATCAGGCTTTCGAAGAAGCTGGATCTAGGTATAAAATTCTTGAGGAATCAACATTGCCGAAAGACTTCCGGACAAACCGTGATTACCCTGAATTCAACTATTTGAAGGTTGTTATTGTGCAGAAGACGAAATAAAGTTAATCTTCAAGTAGAGGGGGATCCTCATCCCCAACTGATTGTTAGTTTAACCATTCGGGCTTTTACGGGCAGTTGCCACCCGCTTATTCTTCTTGTGTCCTTGAAGACTTGAAGTGGGTGTCTTACTGCCCGTTAATGCGGGATAAATGAAGAAAATGAAAGCCGTGCCGGAGATAATCTGGTGCGGCTATTTTTGATTCGTGGAGGAGGACAAAGGGTTTTAATCGAGAATGGATTAAGATAGAGATTGAATTGGGGTGGCAATATGATCGAGGCGATATTACATGGAATTATACTTGCGTTTGGACTTATAGTGCCATTAGGTGTCCAAAATGTGTTCGTTTTTAATCAGGGGGCATTGCAACCGACATTCGTGAGAGCTTTGCCGGTTGTTGTGACGGCAGGGTTTTGTGACACGCTCCTGATTGTTGCAGCGGTGTCGGGTGTATCACTTCTTGTTTTAACATTTGCCTGGCTGGAAAATGTTGTTTTCAGTATCGGCATTGTCTTTCTCCTTTATATCGGTTTTGTCTTATGGAAAAGTGATGCGATGTCGACAAAAGTGGATGGCGTGAGATTTTCGACAAAGAAGCAAATCCTTTTTGCAGCTTCGGTTTCTTTATTAAATCCTCATGCAATCCTCGATACGATTGGGGTTATCGGGTCGAGTTCATTAAATTACGCGGGGGATGTAAGAATAGCATTTACATTAACAACAATCGTTGTCTCATGGCTTTGGTTTATCGGGCTCGCAACTGCGGGGCGTTATTTCGGTAAGTTGGATTCAACTGGTAAGCTTATGGCACTGTTGAATAAAGTATCTGCTTTGGTCGTCTGGGGAGTCGCTGTTTATATGGCAATCAAATTAGCGGGGAACATTGGATGAATAATGGATAATAGCCGCACATGGAATCACTCGAATAAGGCTCATTGTGTGTCTAGGAAATTAGTAAACCTCGTACTGTGGATAAGTTGTAACGTAGAGATTTTACGTCTAGACTCCAGCGCCTAGAGGCAATAGGCGCTTGCGCTTTTGTTCTTGCCATCAAAGCTCCTGAAGTTCCTCATTCAATTTCTTCGCCTGCTTTCTGAAATAAAGATAGAAAGAGGTCCAGAACACAGAATAGGAGACAATGAATAATCCGAATGCGAGTAAAAAGCTTTTCACTGTAAATGGAACCCATTCGATGCCGAACGCTAGAATGAAATAAAGGATTACCACTGAAACGAAATGCAGCGCGGTCTGTTGTGATAAACGTAAAGACGTATTTTCAAAAAAGAGTGGTGTGACGGTGAAAAACCAACCGCAGAAGATGGAGCCTAGTGAGTTTTTCAAAAATAACTGTCCGTCCAGCATTTCTTTTCCGCTAAAGAGTACAACTGAATTCGTCATGATGACTGCGAGAAATGCACCGAAGAAAATGCCGATAATACTTCTATATAAAAAGGTTTTCATTCGTTTTTCCTCCTATTCATTTTCAAGGATTCTTTAATGGTATTGACGTATGTTCGAGTGACATATTCCTTCGTACCTGATTTGAAATAAACACAAAGTGTTCCATTAAACGATGCTTCAAAGTGGCTTAATTCGTGCAGATTTGCAATGACGGATTTAGAAAGTCGGATGAATTTACCCGCCGGAAGAATTTTTTCTAGTTCATATAACTTTTCTTTTAGTTTAAATGAACCAGCAGTAGTAACAGCGACAACACCATCCTTTTCTGTATGAAAGTAGTGGATATCAGCCGGTTTTAGAATATGTTGCATGTCGCCATCTTTTCCCACGAGGAACTTTGTATCTTGCCCTTTGATAAAATCAAGAATTTCTTGTACGGAATCATCCAATGCCGGGCATTCAATCGTCACTTTGGTTTCTTCATAATCACGGTCAATGTTCAATGATACTTTCATTCCAAGACACCCCTATCGGCAATAGTATATACATACAATTTACCATTGCCTGGTAGTCTGTCAAATACGTCTTTTATTTGAAATGCGGAGAACAAGCAACGCCGTAATTACTAAACAAGAAATATAGCCGATGGAAATAAGCGTGCTATTGTCAAAAGCTAGCTGTTCATTCCAAACGGCAATGAATAAATTATTCATATGATAAAGCGGATTAAACTCGGCGATAATTTGAATGAACTTCGGCATCATACTGATAGGAAGTGTAAAGCCCCCTGTAAAGATAACGACTTGGAAAATGATGATGGAGAACACTAACGCGCTTTTCATCTCGTTGAAAAAAGAGTAAATGGCAGATGCGATGACCAGCAGAACTGCATTGAGTACGATGAAAAATCCATAGGCCATGATGAAATTCAGTACATGGAACGGCAAATCATACATGAGCATGCCAATCACATAAATGAACAAGTAACCAAAACTTGTAATGATAATGGAGCGGATAATACTTGAAAGTAGAAGCGTGTTTTTTGAAACAGGTGAAAGACTTATCCGCTTTTCTACACCCGTTGTACGATGCGTCACTTGGTCGAACCCAAAAGCAAAAAATACAGTAGTGAATGTAATAAGTAAAATGAACGAAGGTGTGTACGATTGTGCATAACTCAAGTTACCTGCGTAGGTCTGATCCCCAAATAATTGCCCCAAAGAAATGTACGTAACAGGTGGTACGACAATCGTAAAAACTAAGTAAAACAATTCCCTTGAAAACATGAGTAAGTCGTATTTTAACTGTGTCGCTAACATATCTTCTCCTCCTTATATGGATACTTTCTCAAGATAAAATTCGTTGATGGATTTATAGCCTGATGCCAAAATGGTTTCCGTCGTATCAAAGACTTCATTCACACCATTATCTATAAGCATTACTTTGTCACAGTACAATTCGATTTCATCCATATTATGTGTTGAGAGAATGACCGTGCCCCCTGTTTTCTTGTTGTAATCGATAATGTAGGTCCAAAGCATATTGCGCATATGCGGATCGAGGCCAGTTGTCGGTTCATCTAATAGTAGAAGTTTTGGTTGTGATAAAAAGGCGATTGCCAGGCTCACAATTTGCTTCCATCCGCCAGAAAGCTTATCAAAGTATTTTTTTCGATGCGGTTGTAATTTAAAGTCAGTGATGATCGTTTCGATGTCAATTGGCGATTTGTAATAGGCTTTAAATAACCGAAGTAACTCTTGCACTTTCAGCGTCTGATAGAACTGTGTAGGCTGCAGGACGACGGAAATTTGTTTTCGAACTTGTTCCATTCGATTTATTGAGAGTGTCTTAATATCTTCATCAAAAACGAAAACTGTTCCAGCGTCGTATTGTTTAATGGTCATAAGAATTTCAAGAAATGTTGATTTACCCGCCCCGTTTTTCCCGATAACCCCAATGACTTCGCCTTCTTGTGCTTGAAAATCCACCCCTTTTAAAACGACGTTTGTTCCGTACGCTTTTTTCAAGTTGCAAACGTTGATGATATTCATTGCAATCCCTCCGTCTGAAATTTCTTTGTACCCAAAGTGTATGTTGTCTTGGCCTTGCTGTCTTTGGTATTCCCGTGAACCGCAACAATAGGAAGGTGACTTGTAGAAAACGTCATATGAAATGCATTTGGTTTTCCGGTGGATTAAAAGGACAAAGCTGGTATAGAAGAGAATAAGTAGATAGAGGAGGATGACGCGGATGAATTCATTGCAACCGAAAAAACGCAGCAAGTTGCGGATATTCTTCGGGAAGAAAGTGTACCGATTGAAGCGGTATTCGGAATGGTACATGGACGGGAAGAAGTATGCAACGAAGCGGTCAGCGGAGCAATTGAACCATGTCGTCTTCAAACATCGAACGCCTTTGCTCCGCAAACTGAAAGATGTAGAGATGGAATTACAAATAAACAAAATTAAGAACTTGAAAATAGCAGCAAAACGATTGAACGGAATTATGTTACAGCCTGGAGAGACATTTTCCTATTGGCGGTTGATAGGTAGTACGTCGAAACGGAAAGGTTACGTCGACGGGATGATTTTGCATTACGGGCAAGTGACGACGGGAGTTGGTGGGGGCCTATGTCAATTGTCGAATTTGATTTACTGGATGACACTCCATACGCCGCTGACGATTACTGAGCGCTATCGTCACAGTTACTACGTGTTTCCGGATTCGAAACGGAACCAACCATTCGGAAGCGGTGCAACATGCGCATACAATTATCTAGATTTACAATTAAAAAACGAAACGAACGAGCCTTATCAGCTCCTCATCTATTTGACCGATATTTCGTTGGTTGGTGAATGGCGCGCGTCTTGGGCTGCGAATCGAACGTATAAAGTGTACGAAAAAGACCACAGTTTCACGCGCGAATCATGGGGTGGCTATGTGCGCCATAATACGATTTTTAGGGAAGCGTACAACCTGAACGGCGAACTTATCGATGACGAATTCATTACAGAAAACCATGCGATCACGATGTATGAACCATTTTTGACATATGAGGAGTGATGATTATGTTGGGACTGAACAAAGGTGAAGTCAGATTAGTACCGCATGCTACTGACTGGGAAGAAGATTTCATTGAGGAAAAAGAATTATTGAGTGAGGCAATTGGAATGCTAGTGGTGGATATTGAACATATGGGGAGCACTTCCATCAAAGGGATTGCAGCTAAGCCACTTCTGGATATTCTTGTCGGTGTTCGATCAATGGATGATGTAACGAAATTTGATAAAAAGAGATTAAAAGAAGCCGGTTATTACCATCTTGGCCGTGTGGAAATAGAAGGGAAGGTTGTCTTCGCCAAGTTTACAAATCTGGAGGAACTGACAAAAACGCATGTCCTTCATATTGTGGAATATGGTGCGGAATGGTGGCTAAAACATACGTTTTTCAGGGACTATTTGAATGAACATCCTGATGTAGCGAAACAATATGAAAAGCTGAAAAAAGAGCTGGCGGCAACATATCCGGATAACGAGAGTTTGTATGCCGAAGGGAAATTAAAGTTTGTCGATGAGGTGTTAAGTAAGGAAAAAACAAGGTCATTCATTATCAACGAAGGGAATTTGCAAGTCCGAGAATTAGAAAGAGTTGATAAGGTCCTTCTATCGAAATGGCTTACTGACCCGGAAATCCTTCGGTATTATGAGGGGCGTGATAATCCGTTTAATTTTGAGAAAGTGGAGCAGGAATTTTTTGACGACGAAGAAGATGTGATAAGATGCCTGGTTGAGTTTAGTGGAATTCCAATCGGCTATGTCCAAATTTACATAGTGGAGGGAGAGGAAAAACTAGCTTACGGTTATGACGATTCATCACAGAACATTTACGGTATGGATCAGTTCATAGGCGAATCCGCTTATTGGAATAAAGGTATCGGAACGCAACTTGTCCGAGCGATGGTGACGTATTTAACTGAAGAAAAAGGGGCGGATCGAATTGTGATGGAACCGCAAACGTGGAATGAACGAGCCATTCGATGTTATGAAAAATGCGGGTTTGAAAAGGTGAAATTGCTACCGGGAAATGAATTGCATGAAGGGGAATACAGGGATTGTTGGTTGATTGAGCATAACTCTAAAACAGGTGTAGGTGCATGAGAAATCGAGGTTCTTCCGTTCTTATCGAAAACAACAAAGTTGGATTGATTAAAAGAGTTAAAGATAGACCTTAAAATTGCTAGGGGAGAGGTGAGTCTATGAACGCCAGCAGATTACAGCCCATCGAAGCCGCGCGGAGGTTTTTAGTAGCAAAATTCGCGGATTGTCAAGCTGCATTGCTTGCGGGAAGTGTCGTCAGGGGCGAAGAAACAGAGACATCGGATTTAGATATCGTTGTTTTTGATCAAAAGGTAGAATTGGCTTATCGTGAATCGTTTATCCCGCATTAACGGGCAGTAAGACCCCCACTTCAAGTCTTCGAGGGCAGGAGAAGAATAAGTGGGGGATCAACTGCCCGTAAAAGCCCGAATGGTTAAACTAACAATCAGTGGGGGATGAAGAACCCCCCCTCTGATTGAAGATTAACTTTATTGAGTATGGATGGCCAATCGAAGTGTTCGTCCACAACCTCACTTCTTACGTGGGCTTTTTTAAGTCGGACTGTGAAAGGGCACGACCCTCATTGCCGCGGATGGTTTCAGAAGGAATCATCTTATTCGATTCCGGAGTTGTTTCTTTAATCAAGGATGAAGCTAATGAGCTATTGAAAAATGGCCCCGAAGTTTGGTCAATAAAAACGATAGAAATGAAACGTTATATGATGACGGATGCACTTGATGATCTGATTGGTTCAACAAATAGTGCGGAAGAACTCTTCATAGTGAATACACTTGCTGATGCAATTCATGAATTCGTCTTGCGGACAAATGGTCAATGGATCGGAGCTTCGAAATGGATTGTGCGCGCATTAAATCAATTTGATGAGAAATTTGCTAGGAAGTTTGTACAAGCATTCGATGCATTTTATAAAACAGGCTACAAAGATGCAATTATTGACCTTGCAGATGAAGTGTTGAACCCATATGGTGGTAGGCTATTCGAAGGTTATTCATTAGGGAAAGGAGTGCGTATTTGACAAGTACATATGTAGAGTGGGAAGGCCATAAGCTGAAGCTGACATGGGAAAGTGGTCTCTTGCCGGAAGGGAATTTGATCACGAGTGTCCATGGATTCTGTTTTAAGGACGGGAAACTGTTAATGGTTGATTTGGATGATCGGGGTTGGGATTTTCCGGGTGGTCATATTGAAGTCGGTGAAACTGCGGAGGTGTGCTTTAAACGCGAGGCGATGGAAGAAGGCTATGTAACGGGAGATTGCGTACTCCTCGGTTCAATTGAAATCGACCATAATGAAAATCCGTTGTGGAATGAACAAAGTCCTTATCCGAAAATAGGTTATCAAGTTTTTTATAAAATGGACATTACGGAATTACATCCTTTTGAAGCGGGTTATGAATCAAGCAGAAGAACTTTTATCTCATCCGAAGATGTCTCCAAATACTATACGGGTTGGCATGCAACGTATGAAAAGATTATGCGTGAAGCGTGGGGAAGGTGTATAAATGAAAATTAGGAAATTGCTACAACATGAAACCCCGCCTTTTGAACTTCTACTTCTTGCCGACCCGTCGCGGGAACTGGTTGAGCAGTATACAGCCAGTGGGGAGTGCTGTGTTGCTGAAGAAGAAGGCGAAATCGTTGGTGTCTACGTGCTTGTCAAGTTAGGTGTTACAACGATGGAGATTATTAATATAGCTGTAAATGAGCGTATACATGGTCGCGGGATTGGGAAGAAGTTAATGGGGGACGCAATACAGACCGCAAAGGTGAAGGGCTGCAAGCGGCTTGAAGTTGGGACTGGAAATTCCAGTCTAGGTCAATTGGCGTTTTATCAGAAATGCGGGTTTCGAATCGATGGTGTTATAAAAGATTTTTTCGTTGATCACTATGAGGAAGAAATCTTTGAAAACGGCATTCAGTGCAGGGATATGATTCGACTATCAATGACTATTTAATGATTGATTTAGGTCATTTAAGCTTTAACGCCATCGTGGATTCTACTATCTAGGTTGTCACAAATACGTCCCGTGACAAGTCTCTCTACATCTAGTAAACTTGAAGTAATGTGTTGTGAATTTTCTGTAAGGAGAGATGACGCTATGAAACGGATACTCATACTTCTTTTCATTGTCGGTATGATGGCGGGCTGTTCCAATGTGTATAGTGCAGAAGAGGGCTATCGCATGGCGGTTATCAATCACGGCTTCCCGGTTCCGAAAAATGCGAGCGAACTAAAGCCAGAAGCGTGTACGACAGAAATTGCGAAATCTGCAAAGTACAAGCTGAACAATATTGGTGGGGAGCAGGGAGAACCGCCCGAGCATTACTTGGAGGAAATAAAGAATTGGGGCTGGATGGAACTTGAAGATGAACGAAAAGGGAATATCCACTTCTACGAAAAAGAAGGGAAAATCATGTCACTCATTTTTAAAGAAAATGTCTTTGATGTGTTTGAAATGAGTAGTGAAGTGAAGATGTAAGAAACTCAGGTACTGTGGATTTATTTTTTTGAAACTATTTAGCATGTTCGTACGTACTAGTAACAAGAGATGATTGTGATGAAATGGAAAGTGGTCATTTCAGCATACTATCCGGACTATATAGTATTGCTAGTAACACAAGCATTTGGGATTCCGAGGTATTTGGATGATTTGTCAGGTCGACTCTGAGGTTTTACTAGTCATTGTCCAATGACGACTACATAAGTCGTGAAAGTTGAGTTCGGCGTTTGCATTGCAGGGGAGAAAAGGCTATAGGGGATCTTCATTTTGGTAGTTCGTTATCAGATGTAGTAAAATATATATTGATGGTGTTTTTGCGAAAAGAAAAAATTTTCATTAAAATGTAAAGGAGTGATTATTTTGGCGATTATTTTACAAAAGGGTCAAAAAATCGATTTAACGAAGGGTCATCCAGGTCTTGAGAAGATTACTGTAGGGCTCGGTTGGGATCCAATTCAGAGTAAGAAAAAAGCTGGCGGATTACTCGGCGGACTTTTCGGTGGTGGCGGTAGTGGTGCTTCAAATATGGATATCGACGCTTCTGTTATCATGCTTCAAGACGATAAATTTGCGAGTAATGACAACTTGGTTTACTTTGGCAACTTGAAAAGTAAATGTGGTAGCGTAACGCACACAGGCGATAATACCACTGGAGAAGGCGACGGGGACGACGAGCAAGTGATTGTTGACTTGAAGAAAGTACCTGCAAACGTTAACAAACTTGTATTTGTCGTGAACATTTACGATTGTGTAAAACGTAAGCAAGACTTCGGTCAAGTGGAAAATGCATTTATCCGCGTTTTGAATTCTGCGAACAATGAGGAATTACTGAAATTCAACCTGTCTGAAAACTACGCAGGTTCAACGAGCTTAACTGTAGGGGAAATATATCGTCATGGCAGTGAGTGGAAATTTGGTGCAGTGGGGTCAGGGTCATCAGATTCAGGTCTTGGAGATATGGTTAAAAGGTATTCATAAACTATAAAAAACAGAAAAGAGGATGACATAAATGGCTATTTCATTGAGTAAAGGACAAAAAGTAGATTTAACGAAAAGTAACCCGGGATTAACGAATATCACGGTTGGTGTTGGTTGGGATACGAATAAATATGACGGTGGAAAAGACTTCGATTTAGATTCATCTATATTCCTATTAAATGCATCAGGTGTATGTGCAGATGAAAAAGATTTCGTTTTCTTCAATAACCTTGAGGGTGGAAATGGTTCTGTTGTTCATACTGGTGATAACTTGACTGGTGAAGGTGATGGAGACGATGAGCAGGTCAAAGTCGCACTTATGAATGTACCAACTACAGTTGAAAGAATTGCGTTTACGATTACAATTCATGACGCAGAGCAACGTAGCCAGAACTTCGGGCAAGTTTCGAATAGTTATGTAAGACTTGTCAACGATGCAAACGGTGAAGAGTTAATCCGATATGATCTTGGAGAAGATTTCTCTATTGAAACGGCTGTTGTTGTAGGGGAACTGTACAGACATGGTAGCGAGTGGAAGTTCAACGCGATTGGCAGCGGTTACCAGGGCGGACTAGCTTCACTAGTAAAGGATTATGGACTACAGGCTTAATTGAATGATGTAGCTATATAGGTTGAATAGATGAATACCTATATAAACTAAGCGAAGGCGCCTTACAAGGGGTAGCCGAAGCCATATGACTGGTGGCGAAGCTACCTGGCTTATGGCGGGAGGCATCCCCTAGCGCCGAAGCGGTATTCAATGGAAACTCACCCATTCAATCTATATAGTTATGGAACTTCAGCGTTCTAATCATGATAAACAGGAGTGATTCAGATGGCGATTACTTTATCAAAAGGTCAGAAAATCGATTTGACGAAAACAAATCCAGGCCTTGTAAGAGGTGTTATCGGACTTGGATGGGATACGAATAAATATTCTGGCGGACAGGAGTTTGACCTTGATGCATCTGCATTTCTAGTGGATGCAAGCAATCGTTGCCAGAATGATCATGACTTCATTTTCTATAATAATCTTAAGCATCCGAGTGGCGCTCTTCTACATACGGGCGATAATCGTACGGGCGAGGGAGATGGGGATGACGAGCAAGTAATTGTCGATTTCCCTAAAATTCCTGCGTACGTTGACCGCATTGGTATTACAGTAACGATTCACGATGCAGAAGCACGAAGTCAGAACTTTGGTCAGGTATCAAATGCCTTTGTCCGATTATCGGATGAAGCGACCGGCGAAGAGTTACTTCGTTTCGATTTAGGAGAAGATTTTTCAATTGAAACGGCTGTTGTTTTCTGCGAACTGTACAGGCACGGGAATGATTGGAAGTTCAATGCGATTGGTAGCGGATTCTCCGGAGGCCTTGGAGCGCTTTGCCGAAATTATGGTTTAGAAGTATAAATTTACGAGCTAGTAAAAGGTTGAAGTCTTTTATTGTTTTATTATCAGGAGGAACTAATGGAGATACTTAATGGAATAATTGATACATATGCCGCTTTTTTTGATTGGGGTATGTGGGTGGAAGTATTATCAGATCCAGTCAGTTGGGGCTTAATCGGTACCCTTATCATACTTGAAGGGTTATTGTCGGCTGATAATGCTCTTGTTTTGGCGGTCATGGTTAAACATTTACCAGAAAAACAACGAAAAAAAGCTTTGTTTTACGGGCTTCTTGGTGCTTATGTCTTCCGCTTTATCGCAATCGGGGTCGGTGTTTTCCTCATTAAATTGTGGTGGGTCAAAGCATTGGGTGCGGCTTATCTCGCGTGGTTGGCGATTAAATACTTTATGGATAAGTCTAAAGAGGCAGGAAATGATGATGAAATTGCAGGGATGAAAACAGAAGGTATTCTAATCCGTCTTTTCGGTACATTCTGGGGAACGATCGCTGCTGTGGAGATTATGGACATCGCGTTTTCAGTAGATAGTGTTCTTGCTGCTTTCGGTGTCAGTGAACAGATTTGGGTACTTCTTCTTGGAGGAATGCTTGGTGTCTTGATGATGCGTGGAATTGCTGGCGTATTCTTGAAGTTAATCGACAAAGTGCCTGAACTTGAAACGTCGGCGTATGTGCTAATTATGTTAATCGCGATTAAAATGGGATTGAGCGTTGTTGGTTTCGAAGTCCACCATTACGTATTCTTTATCATTCTAATCTTGACATTTATAGCTACGTTCGTCGTTCATAACATGAATAAAAAGAAAATGGCTTAATACAAAGACAAAAAGAAGGCTAGCCCCTTCTTTTTTCTTTTACCCTAAATCGAATAATAAATAAGGTTGGTGCTCAGATTGAAGTATTTTAATGACGTAGCCGCTATAGGCATAGAAGATTTATTTTATCGGAAGCCGGTGACGGTTACGAAGTATACCGATAAACAACGGCTGTCATACAGTCTGGGTGCTTTATTGTATATGCCAGCAACACGGGAGGATATAGCCCATCTCATTATTACCAACAAATTTAAGGAGCTTGTCACAGTAGCCATCTGTCTTGAAGATGCAATAGGCGATCATGAGGTTGAACATGCGGAAAATAAACTGATTACGCATATGCAACAAATTAGTGCTGCAATTGAGGACGGCCGGCTTACAGAAGAAACGACTCCACTTATTTTTGTCCGGGTAAGAAGTGCACAACAGATGTTGGATATAGGGGAGCGGCTCGGTGATTCATTGGGAAATCTTGTTGGCTTTGTATTTCCTAAGTTTTCATCGGATAATGGGGAAGACTATTTATCGGGTCTGCGACTGTTGAATGAGCAATCGAACACGGTGTTATATGGTATGCCGATTCTTGAATCGCCTAATGTGCTGTACAAGGAGCGTCGGTTGAACGAATTGCTACTATTAAAGGAGATAGTCGATCGGTATGCCGAATTCATTCTAAATATCCGGATTGGTGCTACTGATTTATGTGGGCTTTACGGGTTGAGAAGGGATAGTGAGACTACTGTCTATGAGATTTCTATTGTCAATGAGCTAATTACGGATGTCGTCAATATATTTGCCAGGCAACATGATGGTTTCGTAGTATCGGGCCCAGTGTGGGAACATTTCTCATCGAACGGTCGAATCTTAAAACCACAACTCCGTGAGACGCCATTTCAAGAAAGTTCAGGTTCAGTGGGTCTTCTTCTAAGAAAAGAATTGATTCGGAAAGATTTTGACGGGCTAATTCAGGAAACGTTGCTAGATAGAGCGAACGGATTGGTTGGGAAAACAATTATTCATCCGTCTCACCTTTTGCCTGTCCAGGCATTGCATGTCGTCACGAAGGAAGAATATGTGGACGCGCTTAGTATCTTCCAGCAGGCTACAGGTGAAAAAGGCGTGTTCAAAAGTGAATTTATGAACAAAATGAATGAGATTAAGCCCCATTTATACTGGGCGCAAAAAGTGTTAATTAAGTCTGATATATACGGGGTGTACAATGAAAACATCACATTCATCGATTTGTTATCCGAGTAAGTACACGCATGAAGTTTGCGAGTCTATGCAAGTACATGTGCAAATCGAACAAAATCCATTCGATCTTTCAGTTGAAAATTTATATGAGATGGCCGCGAGAATAAACAAAAAACGTTCTTTTTTATTCGTTAGTAAAGTGCTTGGGAAGCATATCCCTATATCGCCCGAATTGCCCATGATTGCATCGGCATTGCTGGCCTCTGTTTATTATGAAGGTAAGACAACTAAACAAATACCTGGAAAAGAACAGCTCATCGAAGCTGTTAAGGATAGTTCTCCGAAGAACTTGCAGGCAGCGTATTCGATTTTACAACAGCTACAATGTCAACTCGATGAGCCGGTTGTGTTCATCGGTTTTGCGGAAACAGCAACGGCGCTCGGTCACGGTGTTTTTGACTGTTTTTCGGACGCCACTTACATTCATTCGACAAGAGAAGTGCTTGCTGATCAAGAGGTGATTCTCTACTTTGAAGAAGAGCATTCCCACGCTACAGATCAGCGTTGCTATGCCCCGGAACAGTACTTGAATAATGACCACTCGATTTGCCTGGTGGATGATGAAATTACGACTGGTAAGACTGCATTAAATATCATTGCTTCTATTCAGAAGTGTTTTCCACGTAAGGAATATACAATCTTATCCCTGTTGGACTGGCGAAGTGAGGAGGATCAGCAACGGTTAAAGGCGTTTGAGAAATTGTATGATGTTCGCATCACGACGTATGCTTTATTGACCGGAACGATTCAAGTAGAAGGAACACCTGGTTTAGCTGAAGGTACCCCTATTATTGGCGAATCGATTGTTGAAGTTCCGGGTTATGAGAGAATTAGTCTGAAGTCATTGCCTATACCTCTTCCACACTATACCTATTCATCAATTGATTCTTCTGGATTTAAAAATGGTTCCAATTATTCGGCCCTGACTGGGAGATTCGGTATCTCATCGGACAACAAACAAGACGTTGAGGCATATTGTCAGCGTGTGGGAGAATATTTGCAGAAATATCGGATAGGAAAACGGACATTATGTTTAGGTACTGGGGAATTCATGCATATCCCGATGAAAACAGCTGTTTACATGGGGGAGGGTGTATCGTATCATTCGACGACGAGAAGCCCGATATTTCCAATAGCCCGAGAAAGTTATCCGATAAAAAATAGAATGGCTTTCGAAAGTCCCGAAGATCCAGCAACTATGAATTATGCGTATAATGTATCCGACATGGAATACGATGAAGTCTTTTTATTTTTTGAACGTCCAATAGATGACAACAGGCTTGAACCGATATTACGCCAGTTCAAAGGATTTCCTGCAATCAATATTGTAGACTTCACTTGAAAGGTGTGAGTAGAAGATGCAACAAATAACGCAAATGCTAACAGGAAGTTATTCATCTGAAGATGTCGTTTTTCTATTGAAAGATCTATCAGATGCGAGCCTTGAAAGAAGTCTGAATGAACGGGAAGAGGCTATTCAAGGCGGCGCCCATTATTCGGAAATGCTTCCCATTGAATACGAGCCGACCGAAGCTTATTTAAATCTTTTTTATGAGTCGCTACATACTTCAAAGCGAAAAGTAGCAACAGCGGTCGGCGCGGTTTCGGAACTCCTCATTGAGAACAAAGGGGAGGAACTTGTACTTGTTTCCCTTGCGAGAGCTGGGACTCCGATTGGTATCTTGATGAAGCGTTATATTCATGCGGTATATGGAGCAAATTTACCGCATTATAGCGTATCGATCATCCGAGGACGTGGCATCGATGAAAATGCCATGCTGTATATTACGAGTCAACATCCTGATAAGCGCATCGTTTTTGTCGATGGCTGGACAGGTAAAGGCGCGATATCTATAGAACTGACAAAGTCTGTTAAGTTGTTTAAAGAAAAACATGGCATCATTCTGGATGATGAACTCGTTGTGTTGGCGGATCCAGGGTATTGTTCTTCCTTATATGGCACTCGGGAGGACTTTCTAATTCCAAGCGCCTGCTTGAATTCAACAGTATCTGGTCTAGTCAGCCGCACGGTGCTAAACAGCCGCTGGATAGGTTCGACGGATTTCCACGGAGCGAAGGTCTATTCAGAACTTCAAGATAAAGATGTATCGAATCATCATATTGATGTCATTACGGCAGAATTTGAAGCGGCAGCCCCGTTAATCGAAGCGGCGAAAGAAGCCTTAAAGCAAACAGATATGACGCCAACTTGGCAGGGAATGAAAACAATCGCTTTAATCCAGGAACACTTTGGAATTGAAAATGTGAATCTTATCAAACCTGGTGTTGGCGAAACGACGCGTGTTCTTCTACGACGTTTACCTTGGAAGATACTGGTTAAGGATTTAAATGACCCACGACTTAAACACATTTTTCAATTGGCAAAGGAAAGGGCTGTACCTGTGGAGGTTTATGAACAGATGACTTATACTTGTTGTGGACTTATCAAACCGTTGGAGAAAAAAGTATGATGTTTGCAAGTGATTTAGACAGGACAATGATTTATTCTCATCGGGGATTTGGCGGGGAAATCTTGAATATCCCTGTTCGCACTATTGAAGTAGCTAATGGAAGAGACATTTCATTCATGACAAAAAAAGCGATTGCATTATTACACAAGTTGTCTGAAGAGATGATGTTTGTTCCGGTAACGACAAGAACAACTGAACAGTATAGTCGAGTCTCGCTATTCCATGAAGAAATACGTCCTACATATGCAATTACTTGTAATGGCGGCGTTGTACTAAAAGATGGGAAGATTGATAAGAATTGGCAGGATTATATCTGCTCTAAAATAGATGGAAGTGCCGCTTCAGTAGATGATGTCAAGCGGAAAATAGAAGAGACTGCGGATGCGTCTTGGTTGAACTCGATACGCGTGGTAGATGGATTTTTTTTGTACATGATTATCAACCCACCGCTATCAACTGAACGGGTCAAGTATTATTCACAGTGGGCGGCAGCGCGTGGCTGGTCCTTTTCAGTTCAAGGCAGGAAGGTTTACTTAATTCCATCATTCATTAATAAATGGGATGCTGTGAACTATGTTGCGAAAAAGGAAGGAAAGCAAACGGTTTATACCGCAGGTGATTCCAATCTGGATGTCTGCTTGATTGAGCAGGCGGATTTCGGTTTGATACCACGTCACGGGGAAGCGGCAGCTACATTTGGTCACCTTGGAATGACTCAAAAAACAGGGATATTGGCATCGGAGGAAATCATTGAAACGATTCTTTCGAAGCGCCTCCAATTCATTCCTGGAATCCGTTGAAGCTATCGGACTACGAACCTTCCATTGATGCATAAAAATAGGTGATTGGGGGGATTGAAGATGATAAGGAAACTGATGTTAAAGAAGATTGATTATTCGAATTGGGCGACCGAACTCAGCAAACCAATTGCCGCCCGCCCTGATTATCAATTGGGAGAAGACCGTATACAATACAGTCAGATTGCTACACGTATTGTCGGATCAGGATTCGATGAAACAGAATATATGATTGAATTATACACAGCTAGCCAGGCCCCTGGAGTGCATGTATTGTCTGAAACTCTTGATAAGACAATGCCGCCGGAACGCTTTCAATCCATCCAACGTATTTATGATCTTATTCAAGAACAACCGAATCTATCGATTAATCGATTTGTTGCCTTTTTGGAGGGTGCACAGTTGCTTCCGAAATACGGAGAAGACCCTGATTTCAATAGATTAGTCAGGTCAGCGCTTATTGAGGTGCTTGAACTATTCAAGAAAAATCATGCTGGTGCATTTCATCATCCGGAATTCCGACGCGTTTTTCTGGATATCATTAAATGGACGTGGAATCACATCGATCTATGGGTGAAGGGAACACCAATCGATAAGGATATTCCGCATATCATCTGGTATGGCGATATGAACAAAAGTCAGATGTATTTTCTGTTCTACACCATCTTGTTGGGAATGGATGTTGTTATTCTTCATCCGGAAGGGAAAGACGAATTTAAAGAGCTTGATCCTGAAAGCAAATGGTCGTTCTTGACTGAATATCCGACCACGATGAAAATTCAACCTTTCCCACAAGAAGAGCCGAAACGACAAGGGACAGTCGCGTACCGTGCTTCAAAAGAAATCGATCATGTACTTCACCATGAAGGTTCTGCTTATTATAAGCCATGGCAATTCCGCAACCATCTCCCCGTGGCAGTTACATTAAAAACGACATATGACGAGATCTTTCTATTGGCGAAAGAAAAGGCATTTATACGCCCGAGCTTCTCGGCCAATGGCGATGAAGTGAAGATACCTGCATTGTTCGCAAAAGTTTCTGGCGTTTCGACCAGTCGAAAAGAGTATTGGGATAAAATGCATCGGCTCACTAGCCAACCGAATTGTCTAGTAGTGAAGAAGTTCCCTTTCATACAAGAAACTAAAGCGAATAATCAATACCATTACCAACATGCACTTGGCAAAGACGGTCGTTTAGTACCGGAAAAAATGATGCAAGGAAACTGGTGGCAGTACGGCCAACTACATGATGGTGCTCAAAAAGGACTTGCAGCGGCTATTTCAAGGATTTGTGCCAATTCCAAAATGAAGGCTCAACCGGGGGAAACGCCGGAACAAGTCGCACTCTATCTATTTACTCAGGCAACTTCTATACCGGAAGAATTGATCAATCTTTTACAGACATTTGATTATGCGCAAGAGATTCCGAAAGTGATTTTATATAACAATGAAATTAATGGTATTTTGTCTAGGGCGGATGCAGCATTGCTGTTACTGTTGAATGAAATTGGACTTGATATCGTATTATACAATCCACCCGGTCACAATGATCTGGAGCACTTTATAGGGAAAGAATATTTTGATCATCATATGTTAGAAGATATGGTGTTCGATCTATCTTTCCAGGAGAACAAAAAGGATGCATCAGTTGTAAGCGGTTTTTTAAATCGACTTTTTAACGGAAGGGATTGATTGTCATGGAAGAAACGAAGAATTATGAAGTGGAAGTATTGACGGAAAATAAAGCGGAAGCACTACGCTTACAGTTGCGACAGGATCCAGAGGTCCAAAACTTAGTCCGGTCAATCGATACTAGAAATCAGACCGGATTATTAGAATTCGGAAAAGAACCGGCAGTTGAAATTTCCACTTTTGCGGATCGCATATTGGCTTCTATGCGTTCGTCGAGTGTAACTGATTCAGGCGAGATGTTGAAACAACTTGGGAAAACGATGGATAAATTCGATAAAAATGACTTTGACGAGCCAAAAGGTTTTTTGGGGAAATTTTTCAAACGTGGGGATAAATTAATTGAAAAAGTGTTCGGTAAATACCAAACGCTTGGCAAGGAAATTGAAGGCATACACATCGAAATTTCAAAGTATAAAGATGAAATGATTCGTTCAACGACCAATATGGATGAAATGTATGACCAAAACTATAACTATTATATGGCGCTTGAAAAGTATGTTGTAGCTGGGCAGATTAAAGCTGAAGAGCTGAGAGCGCTCGTTCCAGGTCTTGAACAAAGATCAGCAGGCGGTGATCAGTTAGCGCAGATGGAATTGGATACGATGAATAACGCGATTCAGTCACTTGAAGAACGGGTATACGATCTTGAGATGGCGAGAATGGTTGCATTGCAAACAGCACCCCAATTACGTGTCCTGCAACGCGGCAACACGAAACTTATTGGGAAAATAAATTCGGCATTTATAACAACGATTCCAATATTTAAAAACGGTATTATCCAAGCTGTTGCAGCGAAACGTCAAAAACTTGTGGCGGATTCGATGGATGAACTTGATAAAAGGACTAATGAAATGCTACTCAAAAACTCGCAGAATATCGCTAGACAAAGTGTTGAAATCGCTCGTACTGCGGGTGGTCCGAGTATTAAAATTGAAACAATTGAAGAGAGTTGGAGCACAATCGTAAAAGGGCTTGAGGAAACGAGAGCGATTGAAGATGAAAACAAACGTACAAGAGAAGATGGTTTGAAACGGATCGCACAACTACAGGACAGCATGAAAAATTTCGGTAGGTGATGGTAATAAAAATGACTATACATCAATTGATGTATAGTCATTTTTATACTTTACGAACTCATTTAACTTAATCGTCTTCACGTCTAAAGAATCCGTAAACGCCAGCAGTTTGAACAATATTTGTAAACGCATTTGGATCTGTTTCGCTAATTATTTTTTCCAAATCATATAATTCATAACGAGTGATGACGAGATAAAGCATATGTTTATCTTCTTTCGAATACGCACCTTTTGCGGGAAGAATCGTTATGCCGCGTACCATTTTTTGATGAATCGCTTGCTGCAATTCATCTGCTTTTTGTGTAACAATCATGGCGGTTACTTTTTCATGACGTGTATGGAGTGCGTCAATCACGACTGTTGTTACATACAACGCTAACATCGTATACAACGCATTTTCTAGTTCATAGAGAAAGCCCGCTAAGGCAATTATGACACCATTCAGCAGTAAGAAATAGGTTCCAATTGGCTTATCTTGTAAGCGTGATAGGACCATGGCGATAATATCCATTCCGCCAGTAGAAGCCCCTAATTTCATCGAAATCCCAACGCCCACTCCCGCAATTACACCGCCAAACACTGCATTTAGAATAATATCGTCTGATACAGATAGAACGGGTAAGAGTTCTAAGAAAATCGTTACAAAGATAACGGACACGATGCTATAGATAGTAAATCCTCTACCTACTTTGTACCACCCTAATATAAAGACCGGGATATTAAATACTAACAATAGAATACCGGTACTAACTTCAATGCCTAAGAAATCTTTAAATAGACTAGATGTCAGTTGCGCGGCACCTGCAAATCCGCTGGCATAGACATTTGCGTTGATTAAAAAGAAGTTAAGCGAGATTGCAAGTAATAAGGAACCAAAGATGACGACAATAATACGTTTTGCTTCTAAGAAAAACATGACAACCTCCAGTTGTTTTGAATAAAGATAAAATAATTTGTTAGAACCTCCATTGTAACGAACCTTATATTGAAATGGTACCGTTCGAAAGAATGTATACATAAGTAGACATCCACGCAAGGGCAAGAACGGAACCCCCCTTACGATTCGCATTGAAAGGCTTTCACTTTCACATCAAAGGTATACAGCCACATCACACAGTCATCCCTGGATGAATCTAGGGACTTCTAAGGATCAGAATTTCTGCCCTGATGGGTGATCCAACACCAGCTAATTGACATGTATGTTGCCGAAAACTGCGATTTCATGGGCACACTTTCTTCCTTACAGGTTCAGTGTGGCATTGCCATCGCAAGGCAACCAATCGTTCAAGTTAAGCTTAAAATACATGATATAAAAGTTCGATTTTCTGACCAAAAGTATATGATTTCCATTGTTTGCTAAGTTCTTTCCATTGCTCAAATCGTTTTTTTAGAATTATTGAATCTTGATTTCCTTGAATTAACCGGTTGGTGGGGACCTGTTCTGTCTTTTTCAATTCCAAGCCCCTCCTTGCAATCACCATAGCTGCACTTCCATGTGAACTTAATCCATACTTTTTCATAAATTTATGCTGTCCAATTTGACTGGTATACGCGGGATTAACAGCCACGACTGCTATGCCGTCTTTTTGGCATTTGCTTGTTAACATGGATTGAAACGAAGTATAGGCAAATCCACTTAACACCTTTGCCTGTTTATTCGATAGTTGTTTCAGTTGTTGTTTTTTCTTTTTAAAATCTAATTTTTCGTGTGCGATTGGCTTTTGTTTTACTACTGCATAGTCAACAACTCGTTTTAATGCATCGCTTAAACTTTGTTTCGCTTGTTGGGTAGACACATGATAGGCCTTAAATGGGACTTGAAACGAATGCACATGATTCCCAAAACGATCAACATCTGTAACAGCCAAAAAGCTGGCGTTAAAATCAACGCCTATTTGCCCGTGATTTTGCAATGTCTTTATTTCAGCCGTATCCACATCAACCGACATATTGAGATACCAATGCCTGTTTTTAAAAATAAATTTACATGTCAGCGCTCGATAATACCGGACTTTGTTTCCTTTGCCTTTTGTATAACCGATAGTCGGAACTTTTGCTTTATCAATATTTTCTTGTCCATACGTGAAGTGTATATTTGAAAGAACGATATATTTTCCGAATTTCCCTTCGTCTTTTCGATTGACACGGATGCGCAACTGGTTTTCCAAATCATACGTACAACTTTGATTGCCATAGGTTTCATCTTTTGATCCGATAAACGTAAACTGCGAGGCACGGGCTTTTTCCCAGTTGTTTTTCCACTGTTCGAATGATAAATCATTTTCTGTAAGATGAAATTGCTTGTGAAATAACTTTTTCGAGCCGAAACACAAACGAGCAACGCCACACTTTTCATCACATTCCAGGCGTTCCATTTTTACTTGTAAACGATGTAGCTTCCTCTTTTTTTGATGAATAGCCATTTTTAATTTCCGGTAACTGTTCACTTTTTTCAAAAAAGAAGGCTCATCTCCTCTCATTTTTACTAAAGTGTTTTGGGCCTTTTCTTTTTGTGCAATCTTTTTCGTCAGGAATTTTCTGGTTTGATAAATCTTTTCTTTCGTTTCTTCGATATGTAGTTTTGTTACTTCTTTTTTCGATGATACTCGGCCATCCAATTGGTTTTTAATGCTGTTGTATTGCATTGCGGTGAGTTGATAGTTTGCACAATACTCTACTTTTAGCTGATTTGTCGGTTTTTTTCGAACGTATACATCAACAAACAACCTTCTCTCTATCCGACCAAATTCCTTAGCGTACTGTTGGAAATAGACGTAAACAGGAATTTCACTATAATCAAGAAGAACAATCATCCCGTTCTTCAATTTCGTTTGATAGGTTCGGAACATGGATGATTGCCTCCTCGACTGTTTTTTAATCCGCGGCCCGTATAATTGCTCGAAGATAGTAATCTTAATTCACGAATTATATATCTAAATACCCGTAACCACAGCAGATTAAACCCTATTACTGTCGAATAACTAAATCAGTAATTCGGAATATCTATGTATACGCGTGTTATTATACGTATGTCTATTTAAAATGTTAACTGCTGTATACCCTTAAACGTTTGATGAAATTCCTTCAGGTAGAAATTTGTGCTTGGCTTGATGAAAATAAGAAAAGAGAACCCGTATTAATCCGGATTCTCATGTTCCTAATGGTATGGTGAAATATGATATATGTCTTGCCCAAGCAGAAAATAGCTTAATGGCAATCGCTGATAAATACCCAGTTAAATCATCAACCCAACAACCGCGCCGCAATTTTCTTCGCTGTCACAACATCCTTCGTTCCATGCACAAGCATGCGGCCGTCACGGAATAGTACGATGCGGTGGCCGCTATATTCACAGGCGACGAGATGTGGATTGTGGATTAAATTAGAAACAGTTCCGCGAATTGATTCGGCGAAAGGGAGGAGCTCAAACTTTCTACTTTTAGGCCAAGACAATTGGACGGTGTCACGTCCACAAAGCACCGCTGTTTTCATAGACTCATGGGCTGAAAGGAACGGATACACAGCATTTTCGGAACAGCTTGGACAACCCGCTTTCTTCATGCTTGCAACTCCAATTGAAGCTCGGTTGCCTGTCCATAAATCAACAGATTCAAGTTTTGGTTCAAATGGTGTTCTCGTTATATATTTTAACACGTCAGCAACTTGGCGAGCAGCTGTAGTAACGACAATCGGGCTGATAACGCCGACTGTGTCACATGTCAATGTCTGTGATGGCAATGTCTCTAGTAAACAATGCAGACACGGTTGATTGTCTTGAATGCCGATCGGGAACGTCAGGCCATAACTGCCAACACATGCGCCCATGAAAAAAGGGATGCCGAGTTTTAGCGCCGCATCGTTCGCCAGCAGCCGTGTTTCAATATTGTCTGTTGCATCCAGCACTACATCATGTCCACCCATCAAATCAAGGACGTTTTGCGACGTGACATCGATAACAATTCCTGTTACATCTACATCGCTATTAATCGCAGTCAATCGCTTCTCGGCGGCAACCGCTTTTGGCAATTGCTCAATGACGTCTTGCTCGATATACAGTTGCTGGCGATGCAGATTGGTCCACTCGATAATATCCCGGTCAACAATCGTTACGCGCCCAACGCCTGCACGGACTAGCATTTCAGCACCAGATGAGCCAAGCGCGCCGGCACCTAATATGAAAACACTTGCCGTACGTATTTTTTTCTGTCCATCTTCGCCAATTGGGGCAAATAGCTCCTGGCGGGAATATCTCTCGCTCAAATGGTTACAAGCCCTTCTGTAGGGCTGCTCGCAACCGCGTAATCGCGCTCAGGCATACGACCCGCTTCATAGCCAAGTCGTCCTGCTTCGATTGCGAGTTTCATGGCAAGGGCCATTTTAATGGGGTCTCCAGCTTCTGAAACCGCTGTGTTCAATAATACCCCGTCCGCACCTAGCTCCATCGCATAAGCTGCATCTTTCGGCGAGCCGATTCCTGCATCGATAATAACCGGTACAGTGGATTTTTCAATGATGAACGACAAGTTGAGTGGATTCAAAATACCGCGCCCTGATCCAATTGGGGATGCACCTGGCATGATTGCGTGAACACCCATTTCGCATAATCTGCGCGCAAGCACAACATCATCCGACGTATAAGGAAGGACGATGAACCCTTCATCCAACAGCATTTCTGTTGCGCGAAGTGTCTCTACTGGATCGGGGAGTAATGATTGGTCACAGCCGATGATTTCAACTTTTATCATGTCGCAAAGCCCTGATGCTTTTGCCAGTTTCGCGATGCGCACCGCTTCTTCAGCTGTTTTTGCGCCAGCTGTATTTGGCAATAGCGTGTATTTTGACAGATCAAGTTGTTCAAGGAAATTTGGTTGTGATGGCTCAAAGATATTCATACGTCTTACTGCGAATGTTAGAATTTCTGACTCTGATACTCGCGCCGCCTCTTTTTGCACATCAAATGACGGGTATTTTCCTGTTCCTAGTAGCAGTCTTGAGTTGAATGTTTTATTGCCGATTGTTAGCATAATTATCCTCCTCCTACAAAGTGAATGATTTCAATTTGGTCGCGGTCATTGATGGGCAAGTCATATGCGTCTTTCGCAAGAATATCTCTGTTCATTTCCACGATGACGATGCGTTCCGCAAGTTCCAGATGCCCTAGCAGTTCCTGCACATTACCAACTTCTGCCGGCATGTCATACCGATTGCCGTTCAGTTCGATTGTTCGCTTCATGAAAAACCCCCCTTTTCGGATCAAATGCCTTAATCCGCTCTCTATTCACTTCATTTCCGATGATTAAATCTCGAATCAAGCAGGCAGTTACGGGTGCCAATAAAATCCCATTCCTGAAATGACCCGCCGCGATATACATATTCTTGTTCCCGGGAACCCGACCGATATACGGCAATTCATCAATGGTTTTCGGACGCAGACCTGCCCATCTGTTCATAACAGGAAGGTGAGAAAGACCAGGAATAAATCGTTCTGCAATTGCATTCAACGCCAGATTACCGGCATCTGTTATCTGCAAATCTGTAAGTCCCTGTTCCATCGTAGCCCCGATGACAAGCGTTCCATCCGGGCGAGGAATGACGTAACAGCCATTATGAAAAAGTGTATAAGGTAAGTGCCTGCCCATCGCGTTGAGTTGCATACATTGGCCTTTCACTGCCGTCATTTGAAGCCTTGGCACAAGCTTGGCACTCGCTGTACCACCTGCAATCACTACATGTCTTGCTGTGATAACGGACGCTCCAATGCGTATCTGATAGCCGTCATGCAACGTTGTGATCTCATCGACTTGAGCCTGTTCTGAAACAGTTGCACCCAAACGTTTAGCTGCTGCGCAAAATGCCAGGCAAGCCTTTTCGGGATGAACATGGACATCTTCCTTAAAAAGATATGCACCAAAAGCAGGTGCGGCGACATGCGGAATTCGTTCGCGAACTTGTTCAGCTGAAAGATAAGCTGCGTTATTCCAGCGGGAGAGGGCAATTCGTTCTTCTTCGGAACAAGCGAATTGAACAATTCCACCAGCTGTATAACCGATGTCGGCATCTTTTTCGAGCTTAAATTCTTGATACAGTGCCTGACTTTCGCGTGCGAATGAATAAAAGGTGTCATTTAAGTATTCAGAGTGAGCACCAAGCATTCCACCGGCTGCCCGAGTGGTGCCTTGGGCGATTTTATCGCGTTCAACAAGGTGAACAGACAAGCACTCTTTTGCTAAATAGTAAGCGATGCTGCAACCGATAATTCCCCCGCCAATTACGACTACATCAACTTGTTGTGGCATGGCTGGCATCCTTATAGGCTGTCGCAGCAATATCGGGATTGTCACTGCCGAAAATGGATGACATCACCGCAATCCCTGCAACTCCGCCTTGGTTTAATTGCGGAAGGTGGTGCGGTTGAATGCCGCCAATCGCATAGACGGGAATGGGTAGCGATTCAAGGATTTGAAAAAGCTCATCGGTTCCGCGGGGCGGTAGGCCAACTTTTGAACTTGTCTCGAATAAATGACCATAGAGAACCCAGTCGGCACCTGCCTTATATGCAGTTTCAGCTTCATCCAAAGAGTGGACAGATCTGCCAAATGAGATAACGGGATATTGTTTTTTGAGTAGCGCTAGCGGTGCGTCGTTTCCGGGTAGTTGTACTTTTTTAATCCCCGAAATTGAAGCGACATTCGTTCGCCCGTGGACAATTAGTTTGGTTGAATCAAAGCCCGATTCAATTAATTGTTGAATCAACGCTATTACTTCTGAATCCGTTTTAGACTTTTCACGTAAGAAGGCGGCGTCGATAGAAGATTCGATTGATAATAAGGTATGAAGCAATTGACTAGTTTCCATTTTGTCATCTGTTACGGCGATTATTTTCATTAAACTTCTCCTTATCCAAAAGAAATAGTAAAGGTTTTTACCTCGGAACAGTGTCTAGTTGCAGGCGCCAGCCCCTCAGGTCATAAGCAATCCAGCTATGTGGCAAAGAGCGCCACGTCTCTGGATCGACTTATGCCTGTCGGAGCTGGGCGGCGCCTTCCGCTTTTCAATATAAAAAGACCACTCTCCAGGTATGGAAAGTGGTCTGTCGATGGCATTAGAATGCACTGATAGGAAGACACGCCACTTCCCTACGCAGGTACAAACCTGTTCAGGTGATAAGGGTAGCGGAGTGGAACTCGTTTCTCAGTCCTTTAAAAGGATTCCCCTAATGGTCGAATATGGTATGAAGTTGTCAATCTATTAGTAGCATAGCATGTCAATGGAATGAATGAAAGGATGAACAGTTGCGCTTAGTCGTCTAAGTGGACGTTATGATGCACTTGTTGAACATCTTCCAACTCATCGAGGACATCAATCATTTTTTCGAATTGTGCTTGTGCTTCTGGTGAAAGAGTCAAGTCGTTTTGCGCCAGCATTGTTATTTCAGCGACGTTAAATTCTGTAATACCGGCACCTTTCAATACTTCCTGAACGACGTGGAACTGGTCGGGTTCAGCATAAATGATGACTGATTCCTCTTCCTCCAAAATATCACGCACTTCGACGTCCGCATCCATTAACAGTTCGAGAACATCGTCGGCAGATTTACCTTCAATTCCAATAACTGCAGTCGCATCGAACATATAGGAAACGGATCCGCTGACGCCCATATTACCACCATTTTTACCGAATGCAGCACGTACTTCTGATGCTGTACGATTGACGTTATTTGTCAGTGTATCGACAATAACCATCGAGCCGTTAGGTCCGAATCCTTCATAACGAAGCTCAGTAAAGTTTTCTTCTGAACCGCCTTTTGCTTTTTCAATCGCACGGTCAATAATTGCTTTTGGTACACTGTATGTTTTTGCGCGTTCTACAACAAATTTTAGCGCTTGATTCAATTCAGGATCTGGCTCACCTTGCTTCGCTACTACGTAAATTTCACGTCCGAATTTTGCATAAATGCGACTCGTGTCCGCATCTCTTGACGCTTTTTTCTCTTTGATATTGTTCCATTTACGGCCCATGAAGTTCCACTCGCTTTCGATTTAACATAGATTTACTACAATAAGTATACAACAAGTGTATGCAAGTAGACGAGTGGGAATTTCAAAAAATGGGGAGGCTAGTTGTGTCGGGAGAGAATAGTGCATTCACTGTTGTCTGGTTCCTTGAATCTGTCGTAGAATTTGTCTGCTATCGTACAGTTTTGTCGTGACAAGAAGAACAATATCCGATATTTAAGAATAACTCTTTTTCTTATGACGATTCTCAATTATACTAAAGGTGAACGTTCATCCTACTATAGAAGGGAACATAAACATGGAACTCATATATAAAGGAAAGACGAAAGATGTATATAAACTGGACGACAGCAATGTGCTGCTGAAATTTAAAGATGATGTAACCGGAGAAGACGGGGTTTTCGATCCTGGTGCGAACACAGTCGGCTTATCGATTGAAGGTGCAGGGCAATCTGGATTGCGGATGACAACGTTTTTCTTTGAGAAAATGGCTGATAAAGATATTCCGACTCATTATGTAGATGCTAATATTGAAGAAGTAACGATGACAGTACGATCTGCGAAAGTATTTGGTAAAGGTCTCGAAGTGATTTGTAGATACCGTGCAGTTGGAAGTTTCTTGCGCAGATACGGCGCGTATTGCGAAGAGGGACAACCCCTGGACGCATTCGTCGAAGTAACGCTAAAAGACGACGATCGCCAAGACCCGCCGATTAACAAGGATGGACTTGCACAACTCGGTCTATTGACGACAGATGAATACGTTACACTTGAAGCGTTGACGAAAGAAATTTCAGGCGTAGTTAAAGCCGAACTTGCAGCTAAAGGTCTTGACTTGTATGATATTAAACTTGAGTTTGGACGCGATGCTGAAACAGGTAAGATCATGCTAATCGACGAAATTTCTGGCGGTAATATGCGCGTCTATAAAGACGGTACATATATTTCACCAATGGATCTTGAAAAATTAGTACTAGCGTAAATGAAAAACCGCTGTTAATTCCACAAAAGTGGAGTTGGCAGCGGTTTTTGTTTACTTATTTTTATCAGCTGCAACTTCCAAATATATTGAAATGGATAAAATAGTTTATTGATTACCCTGACGTAAATGGAAATAAAAGATAGGGGAACAATTTTAAGTTTCCATACATATTAAAATGAATTAAAGCCATCCTCCATAGTGAAGAGATATCGAGGAGGAATCATATTGAAACAAAAAATTGTATTGTCCATCATGTTGTCTGTCCTTCTAATTGCCGGTGGGTGTGGGAAGAATGGAGTTAAGTTACCAGTCACTGGGGAAAACGTTCAATCGGTGACGTCGCCGATTTTGAATACGAAAGGGAGTAAAATTGGTGAGGCTAGCTTTGTTGAAGGAATTGACGGTGTGACAATTAACATCCAGGCTGAGGGATTGTCACCTGGCAAACATGGCGTTCATATTCATGAAATCGCTGTGTGTACACCGCCTGACTTTAAATCTGCTGGAGGTCATTTTAATCCAGGGCATAAAGAACATGGATTTGATAATCCCAAAGGGTTTCATTTAGGTGATTTGCCGAACCTCGAAGTCGATGCAGAAGGTAAAATCACTGCAGAAGTGACGACCGCCTTGGTTACGTTAAAGCAGGGCGTGAAGAACTCACTTCTCGATGCTGACGGCAGTTCCCTTGTTATTCATGAAAAAGCAGATGACTATAAAACGGATCCGGCGGGTAATTCAGGTGACCGGATTGCCTGCGCGGCAGTGAAAAGCGGTTCTTAAGCGATTATATACGCCGTGCGACCACTCATATCCGATGCCCACACACCCGCCCAATCAATCAATCAATCAATCAATCAATCAATCAATCAATCAATCACCATAACCTAGCCCTATTTCAACAAAAAGTTTTCCGTATAATAAGGCTGCAATTTTTCATTGAACGAAACGCCTGTACCAAGGTGGCTGTAAGTATCCAACAAAATGTTCTCACGGTGCCCCTCGGAATTCATAAGGCCTTCATGTGCAAAAATACTGCTTGATTGGCCATACGCCAGGTTTTCACCCGCTCCCCGGAAACTGACGCCGTCATCTTTCATCCGGTCGAACGGGGATTTACCTTGCTTGTTCTCATGGCTAAAATAATCATTATCTGCCATGTCGGCACTGTGTTTTCGTGCTGTACCTGCTACGTTTGGCTCCCATTTTAGGATAGAAAGCCCGTGACGGACACGCGCTGCATTCGTTAAGTCGAAAAGTTGTTGTTCGAAACCGTTTCGTAAGTTTGCATCACCGCCGGCATAGATGCCGGTTTTTTTCTTTTCCAGTGAATCATTAATTAGCTGAATGGCCGTGACTTCGTCATTTTGATGCAAATCATAAAAAACGTACGTGTAGGTGTCTCCTGATTTAAAGACGTCGAAACCTTCACTTTCTTGAAGCATGAAAATATTCAACCCTTTTCGGATTTCTGTGATTGGTTCGCCGAATGTTTCACGCACAGTCGATTTTAGGGAACCGTATTTAATGCCAGCAGTTGATGAAATGAGGTCATCATTTGTATAAATGGCGTTCACTGTTTGTTTTTCATTGAATGAAACCAAGACGAAGTTTTGATAGCCGTCGTGATAAGTAAACCATTCGGTACCGTATTCGTTCATGGAATGATTTTTTGGCTCCCCAAGTTCGGTTGTTACTTTTTCTTGTGGGCTACCGAGTTCGATATTGTGAATTGAGACCTGCGTTTTTACGGGTTTATTCAACACTGGTTTTTCTGTAATAGGGATAGATTCTTCGATTTCAGCCGTTTTTGAAGTTAAGTAAGATAGCGCTTTATCTATGGTGTTGCTAATGGAATGGATTGCTGTATCGAGGGATTCATTCGTCAAAAGAGTGTCGATTTTTTCGTCAACGGGTTCAAGAAATGAGATGTCGACATATTGTGAGACTGGTTCTTCCCAGTACGGTTTTGTGAAAAAAAGTGCAGCAATGAAAAGGATGAATAGGAATAATCGTTTCATGGAATCGCCTCCTACTTGCTATTGTAACCCCTTGGGACTAGTTGAATACAGTATGAAGGTGTTTTGTGTGACGGTATAAACTGGGTTCGCTCCATTTCCAGTACTCAGCGAAAAGCTGTATACTAATAGAACAACAGATGAACGGAGTTTTCAACGTATGACTATATCTAAAAAAATGTTCAATGCACAAGTGATGGAAAACAACTCGCATGTATTCAGATGCCCAATCTGCGCGTCAGGAATGGTTATGGTGGACAAGTCAAGGCTCGTTTGCACAGATAATCACTCATTCGATTTATCGAAAAATGGCTATGTTAACTTGGCTCCGCAGGCACATGTGACGAAGTACGATAAATCGCTGTTTGAAGCACGGAAAACGGTAATGAGCAGCGGGTTTTTTAATCAGGTTCTGGAGTTTATTACACATAAAGTCCGTGCGCATATAGAAGGACGGGAGCAGGCTTTCATCCTGGACGCGGGTTGCGGGGAAGGCACGCACTTGTCGGCAATTCTTTCACAATTGACTGGAAAAACAAATGGGGTAGGCATTGATCTCGCGAAAGAGGGAATTACTGCGGCAGCGAAAGAGTATCCAGGCTCAATTTGGGGTGTCGCAGACCTGGCAAACTGTCCGTTTCAAGAAGACCAATTCGACGTTATTTTAAATATTTTATCGCCGGCAAATTACGCAGAGTTTACACGTATTCTGAAACCGGATGGATTGTTCGTGAAAGCAGTACCGGAAAGCGGTTATCTAAAGGAGTTACGGGCAATCTTTTATGACGATGAAGAACGCATAGACGATACGGATTCCGTCACGCGCTTCGCGCAACATTATGATGCTGTCACGACGGAACGGATTACGTATGTCTTTCCATTACCGGTTGGTCTTCTTGCGCCGCTTATTCGCATGACGCCGCTCACATGGGGCGCTAGTGAGGAAAAGATTGAAGAGGCGCTAGCGATGGATATACAGAGCATAACAATCGATTTCACCGTCATTTCAGGCGTGAAAAGGGTTTAGTAGAGAAAGGGGCGAGGAAGATGTTTGGTGGAATTAGCGGTGTTCCAAGCTGGTTTTATATTCTCGCGATTGCGGTTATTATTATTTTTATTATTATAACGGAATGGAAAACACGCTAAAGGGGGACTCATTCGTGACTAAAAAAAAGGTTAGTAAAAGACAGAAACCGAAATTATCCGTAGCCCATAAGGCCATGCGGGTGGAAGCGATTCTCGATAATGAAGGATACATTGAAAAAGTCCGAATTGACGGTGGCTATATGACCGGTGCGGAAGGTGAACGACTGACTTTCGATGATGTGATCTTTAAGGATGTATCGTTTGCAGGAAGTGATTTTGCAGGAGCGGAATTTGTTGATGTCGTTTTTGATACATGCGATTTATCCAATGTTAATTTTCAGGGTGCCATGTTCCATAGATGTGAAATCGTAAATTCGAAACTGACAGGCGCGGACTTTGCGAACGCAAAAGTAGGGCATACGCTACTCAAGGAATGTGACGGGCGCTACATTAACTTCAGCTTCTCCAGCATGAAGGAAGTCGAGTTTGCTGAGTGTAATTTAACAGATGGCGATATTTATGAAAGCTCATTTAATAATGTGCAATTTAAGGTATGTAAGCTGGATAATATCAATTTCACCGAAACGGACTTGAACGGCGTTGACTTGTCGGATAGTACATATGACCGGATTGAGGTCACGCTGCCGAAAATTGCCGGCTGTATTGTGTCAAAAGATCAGGCAATTGGCTTCGCGCGTGTGCTGGGGTTATCCGTGAAAGAAGAATAATGGTATACTTAAACGAAATCAGAGTGGAAAAGAGTGGACATATATGTTGACATTTGAAGAGAAACAACAGATCATCGAAACAATTCCCGAACTTACACGTAAAGACGTGTCAATGAAACGGGTCAACTATCATTTTGAAGAGAGCTTATATGAAAAAACAGTCGTCGTTCAGCACTTACATCCGAACGGTAACGGTTTTATCTATGTAGCAGGAATTCCTGGATACGATGCGGATGAACGTGGTCTGGTCAATATCCGTGAAGCTTCAGAAGAGGAACTGCGGAAAATCATTGCAGATTCTATCAAGGCTTTATCTGAAGGTGCGCCTGAACCGCAAGCTATTGTACAAAGGTTTGTGAACAATGAAGGTGAAGAGCTGATCCTTATGGAAGAGCAAGGCTTCTGGAACTTGTATCACGGCTTGAATCTTGAAGAAAGTTTCGGTGATTATAACGAAGCTGACGTCTATTTGATTGAAGAGGAATTCGTAAGAGCCGAAGACGAGGATGATGCTCGATGAAAGGCAAAAACCTTGTCATTGGCCTTGTTCTACTGACTATATTAAGTATTATTGCTATTTATTTCACAATGAAGGCAACAGTAAATAATATGGAAAACGGGATGGCGCCGATTGTGACGGTTGTTGAATTGATTGAAGAAGTTGATTATCGTTAATTGAAAAAGCGCACCAGGGATTTTAATCCTTGGTGCGCTTTTTCTTGTTGTCTAGCTCCACGAGTCGCTTCAGGCCTTAAGTTAAAGGCAAAGTACGCCTTTCTCTTAAGGCCTTCCAGCGCTTGTCGGGGCTAGAACAGGCGCTTGCGCTTGGGCCTACAGGATGTAGGTCATGCAGCTGTTGCCACAGGAAGTGGCGCCCTTAAGCTGCGTTCCTTTTAGGCGCTTGCGCTTTTCTTAGTGTCTAGCTCCAGCGCCTAGCCCCTCGAGTCGCTTCAGTCCTTAAGTTAAAGGCAAAGGGCGCCTTTCTCTTAAGGCCCTCCAGCGCTTGTCGG
>NZ_JADPRX010000002.1:0-258409 GCF_017347125.1 Sporosarcina sp. E16_3 | reverse complement strand
TAGGGACTGAATCACCGTATCTGTTGTTTCCCCAGCCTTAACCATTAATAAAATTTTCCGTGGAACTTCGAGCGAATCGACCAGATCTTCAATACTGTAGCTACCATGAATATCTTTATCTTGCGCTTCTTTGTTGGAGAATTCATCTGTTCGATCTGTCCAATAATCATAGACAGCTACCGAAAAGCCTTTACTTTCGATGTTTAGCGCTAGGTTCATCCCCATCACACCTAAACCAATAACGCCCATTTGCTGTTTAATCATATTCTAATCTCATTCCTTCGTATAAGTCATTTGATGTTATCTATACGACTTTCCAAATCTTGTTTTTCTGCTTCAAAACCAGACTTGCCAAGTAACGCAAACATATTCTGTTTATAAGCTTCTACCCCTGGTTGGTCAAATGGATTTACTCCGAGTAAAGTTCCACTTATAGCGCAAGCCTTTTCGAAGAAATATACCATTTCACCAAAGGTAAATTCATTGAGTTCGTCTAACTCAATGAGCAAATTTGGAACACCTCCATCAATGTGGGCGAGGGCAGTTCCTAGGGCGGCTTTCTTATTCACCTCATCCATTGTTTTTCCAGTTAGGAAATTCAAACCGTCAATATTGTCGATATCATCTTGAATAGTTCGTTCGATTTGGGGCTTTTTTATCTGCAGGACTGTTTCAATGAAAAGACGACGCCCTTCTTGTATATACTGGCCCATCGAATGTAAATCCGTTGTAAAATTAACTGATGCAGGAAAGAGTCCTTTTTCATCTTTACCTTCACTTTCTCCAAAGAGCTGCTTCCACCATTCGGCTACAAAATGCAGGCCAGGTTCATAATTTACAAGTAATTCAATAGATTTCCCTTTATTATAGAAAATATTTCTTACAGCTGCATACTGGTAACTTTCATTCGTTGCCAGAACGGGATCATTGTATTTTAAAAACGCCTCTTTTGCTCCTTCCATCATTTTGTCAATATCGAGACCGGCTACTGCGATTGGAAGTAAGCCAACAGGCGTCAGAACAGAGTACCGCCCACCAATGTTATCCGGAATAACAAATGATTCGTAACCTTCTTCGTCCGCAAGGTTCCGAAGGGCACCTTTGGTCTGATCAGTGGTCACATAAATTCGTTTCATTGCTTCTTCTTTGCCATACTTATTTTCCATGTACGCACGGAGAATACGGAATGCTAAAGCAGGTTCTGTTGTTGTACCTGATTTGGAAATAACATTAATAGAAACGTCTTTCCCTTCCAATACTTCAAGTAAATGCTCGATGTAGGTAGAGCTGATATTTTGTCCAGCAAAGTAAACTTCGGTATTACCTTTTACTTGGTTATGAAACGTATGTGATAAAGCCTCAATTGCTGCTTTAGACCCCAGATAAGATCCACCAATACCAATAACAACAAGCACGTCTGACTGTTGTTGAATTCGCTTAGCTGCTATTTTTACTCTTTTAAACTCTTCTTTATCATAGGTAACTGGCCAATCGACCCATCCTAAGAAATCAGAACCCGGTCCTGTTTGTTGATGGATTTGGTTATGGGCTTGTTTTACAAATGCGCTTAGATTTTCAAGTTCACTATTTTTCATGAACGATAAAACATTGCTGTAATCAAATGAAATAGTCATTTTTTTATATCTCCTTTAAATTTTAACTTTTAATTACCACCAACTAAATTGATTGGACAGCAATAGCTGATTTGCAGCTTCTGGCCCTGAAGAGCCAGCAGGGTAAGGATGTAAAGGCAACATATCTTCCTGAAATGCCTCCAAAATCGGTTGGATCCACTTCCATGATAATTCTACTTCTTTCCAATGTGCAAAGAATGCTGTATTACCGAGCATTGCATCAAATAGAAGTAGTTCATATGCTTCTGGATGGTCTTCAGAGTTGTTCGAGAAGTTAATGTAAACAGGATCAAAACGGTTACTAGAAGGATCTTTCATATTCAGCTTTAATGACACACTTTCGTTCGGACTAATTTCGAGCATAAATAAATTCGGACTCATCCCATCAGTCGGAAGAGCATCTGATTCTTTTAACTTGTCCTTAAACTCAAAGACAATCCGTGAAGACTTCTTTTCCATCCGTTTCCCCGTTCGTATATAAAACGGAACGCCACTCCAAGACGTATTATCAATATATAAACGTGCAGCGAAAAAAGTATCATTCATTGAGGAGGTATTAACCCCAGGCTCCTCTTTATAGCCAGCAACTGGCATATCAAGAACCACTCCAGATTCGTACTGACCACGAACAACATCCACATAGACCTCTTCTTTAAGAATTGGTCGAAAAGATTCTATGATATCTATTTTCTTAACTCCATTATCTTTGGGCGTTACTTCTCCGGGAAGGTGCAGTGCCGTCATCATCACTAACTGAAGAAGGTGGTTCTGAACCATATCACGAATTGCTCCAGCTTGATCATAATAATCGGCTCGTGTTTCTACCCCAACCGTTTCACTTGCTGTGATTTGAACATTAGCAATTTGCTTATGATCTAATAATGATTCCAAAACCGGGTTGGCTAGTACTAAGGTTTCAAGATTTTGGACCATAGGTTTTCCAAGATAGTGATCTATTCTATAAATTTCTTTTTCGCAGAATGCTTTGCTCAATGTATCATTCAATTGCTGTGCAGATTTCAGGTCACTTCCAAACGGTTTTTCAACAATAATACGCTTCCAGCCTTGTGTTTGGCTTATACCACTTGCATAAAGATTTGACGTAATAACATCAACCAACCTAGGTGCGACAGACAAATAGAAAAGTCGATTTTCTGGTATACCTAACTCGTTTTCTCTATTTTTGATGAGTTCGAACAAATTTAAATAGGATCCACGGTCTGTTGCATTAAATGAAAAGTAGCGAAACTTAGTTAGAAAATCTTGCAAACCTGAAGTTTGAACAGCTCTTCTGGAATATAACCGGAGTGCTTTTTCTACTTTAGATTGAAAAGTTTCGTTTGAACAATAGTATCTACCTAAACCAACTATTGAGATAGAATCTGGCATTTTTCCATCGAGAAATAAATTATATAAAGCAGGAAATAACTTTCGTTGAGCTAAATCTCCCGTTGCTCCAAATAAAACTAAAGTCATGTCTTGCATGATCCATTCCTCTTGGGAATCCGTTAAACAATGTTTAACATCAAATCCTTCCAAGGAGTTTTTGGTATCCATATTCGATTCCCCCTACTTTTACAATCAATATTCCGTTTAAGCTATAAATGATAATCGCAACAGTTCTCACTATACTAACTGCGGTCAATTAATGTAAGTACGCACTTTATTATCATATAGTGACTAAAAGTATACTGTGGCTCGTTATTCTGAAAAGAAATAATAATAAGTGTGCTAATAAAACCGTTGCATTATATAGAAGATAGTAATTTCAAAAGACTATGATTTCACTTTGATAAAGAAAACTTAACTTTTTTGTAAACAAGATATCGACTAAGGGGAACTAATGAAATGATGAAATCAATTTATTATTTTGCAACACCCATTACTTTATAGGATATTCACAGTATACTATTTGTCTGTATGTGTTTTTAAAGTGCGTACTTCACAATTTCGACTTTAGGATATACACTAAGTTTGTACTAAAAAAACGAATAAAAGGAGAATGAAAAAATGAAATTACAATTAGCATTAGATCTTGTTAACATTCCAGAGGCCATTGAAATTATTAAAGAAGTAGAGGAGCATATCGATATTGTTGAAATCGGAACACCCGTCATCAACAAAGAAGGTCTTAAAGCTGTAACAGAAATTAAAGCAGCATTCCCTAACCTAGAAGTACTTGCAGATGTTAAAATCATGGATGCAGCGGGTTATGAGGTATCTCAAGCTTCTGCAGCAGGTGCTGACATAATTACTATTCTTGCGCAAGCTGAAGATTCATCCATCAAAGGTGCTGTTGAAGAAGCGAAAAAACAGGGTAAAAAAATATTGATAGATATGATTGCTGTAAAAGACATCAAAAAACGTGCAGCAGAGCTTGATGAGCTTGGTGCTGATTACATCTGTGTTCACACAGGCTATGATCTACAAGCGGAAGGTAAGGATTCATTAGAAGACCTACGCACAATTAAAAGCGTTGTGAAGAATGCTAAAACAGCAATTGCAGGTGGGATTAAGCTTGAAACTTTGGCTGAAGTAATTAAAGTACAACCAGATCTAATCATTGTTGGTGGTGGAATAACAAGTAAAGACGACAAAAAAGCTGAAGCTGCACAAATTCAAGAGCTAATCAAAGAAGGCGTGATGGTGTAACATGAACACCATAGGTTACGCAGATGAAATTTTGGCCGAGCTTAAGCGAACCATTAATCTAATTGATAGTGAAGAAGCCGAAAAATTAGTAGAAGGAATTTCACGTGCGAAAAAAGTGTTTGTAGCAGGCGGGGGACGCTCTGGCTTCATGGCAAAGGCATTTGTAATGCGCATGATGCACGTAGGTCTTGATTCGTATATTGTAGGCGAAACGGTAACGCCGAATCTAGAACCGGATGATATTTTCATTGTCGGTTCTGGATCCGGAGAGACCCAAAGTTTGGCCGCTATGACTCAAAAAGCGAAGAGTATAGGTGCAACAGTAGTAGCTGTTACAATTAATCCTGAATCTACAATTGGTAAGTTGGCAGATATTAAAATTGAAATACCTGCCCAAGCAAAAGGTGAAGGCAACAGTGGGAAGTCAATACAGCCGATGGGCTCTCTTTTCGAGCAATCACTTCTCCTATTTTATGATGCGGTTATTTTGAAATTTATGGATAAAAAAGGATTGAATTCTGAAGTGATGTATGGACGACATGCTAATTTAGAATGAAATTCCTTTCATAATTGCAAATATTTCAGGCTTATCAGCACACCATAAAAGGAAATATTCGGTTTAATGTGTGAAAACTTATGTGAGCTAATCGTACAACCAAATCTGCGATGGTTTAAAGAATAAACAAAAGAACTGATTTTCCTTATAGAAAAGGAAATCAGTTTCTTTTGTTCATTCATACTATCGATGTATTTTTTAGTGCATCTATCGTGCAGCCAAAGTACCTTTACTAGACAGCTTGCTAAACAACGTGCGACGATAGCTTTATAGCTAGAAACAAAAAGTAAGAGCAAGTTGTTATAATGAAAAAGTATGATGTAACAGAAACCATTTATGAAGATTGGCTGTTTATTAAAAAACTGAAAAACAAACAAAAGTGAATTGGCTATAGAATGGATATGTAACCAAAACTCTTTCCAGAAGTGGTGTTCTTGGAGTTGGAGTAGATGCACTTGGAATCGAAATGGGTCAAGAAGGGCTTCCAAAGCATAATACGGGGTTTGCAACTGACATCATTATAATAGAAGGAATTTGTTTGAAAAGAATTGAGCAAAGGAAATAATTTATAGTTGCTGCACCCCTAAAGTTAACAAGTACAGATGGTAAACCTGCAAGATTATTGTAGTTGAAGGGCTAAGATAAGCGCTGTTTCTCTATTCATTATAAAACGAATTTAAAGGAGAGATTCTTTGTATAAAATGATTGCCATCGACCTGGATGGTACGTTACTCACAGACGAATTATTGATTTCACCAAACACAGTCAAGGCAATTCAAAAAGCGGTAGAAATGGGAACGATTGTAACGATTGCTACCGGTCGCATGTTCCCTTCGGCAAAACAGTTTGCGCAGCAGTTAGGCATAAATGTACCGCTTATTACTTATCAGGGGGCAATTATTAAGGATGTCAATGAGAAAGAAGTGATGTATGAGCGCCTTATTCCACCTGATATTGCACAAAAGTTAGTTGACATTGCTCGCGAGAAGAAAATACACTTACAAGTGTATCAAGACGATATTCTTTATGGAGAGTTAGAAAATGACAAACTTATTTCATATGCTGAAGAAGTTATGGTCCCTTATACGATAGAATCGGATCTTGGCAAGATTGCCAGAAATGGTTTTACGAAAGCACTCTTTATTGCAGAACCTGATTGCCTTGAAATCTTACAAGGAGAATTGAGAATATTGTTCGGAGAGCGGGCTCATATCGCAAAATCAAAAGAAACCTATCTTGAGGTTACACACCCTGAAGCAAACAAAGGGAGGGCACTGCTTCATCTAGCGAAAAAACTTGGCATTGACCGTTCGGAAATCATCGGAATAGGAGACAACCACAATGATTTCGAACTGATTACGACTGCAGGTTTAGGTATTGCAATGGGCAATGCGGTTAATGAATTAAAAGATAGCGCGGATTACATCTCACTTACTAACAATGAAGAGGGAGTACTACATGCTATAGAAAAGTTCATTTTAGAGCCTATGAGCGTGACTATCGAAAAGGAAGTAGTTAAAGGTTAAGATTTTACTATAGCCTGTATATATGTGAATTCAAAGTACGTACTTTATTCATTTATAGTGGTGAAAAGTATACTATTAGAGAGAATGGAGGTGGAGTAAATGCCGAGTTTAGGGGAGAAAGCGTTTAATTGTGAAAAAGAATTGACGCTTGCTATTATTGGTGGCAAGTGGAAAATGCTTGTGTTATGGCATCTTGGCAAGGAAGGAACCAAACGCTTCGGTGAATTAAAGACCCTTATACCTGGTATCACTCAACGAATGCTTGTAAATCAATTGCGCGAACTTGAAGACCATTTGATTGTCCATCGCGAAGTATATCCTGTTGTTCCTCCAAAAGTTGAGTATTCGCTTACTGAACATGGAAGAAGTCTTATGCCAATTCTGGAAACTATGTATGAATGGGGTAAAGATTATATGGAGAATGTCTTGGGGGAGCCAGCTGACGACCTATAAACAGGTGCGTCAGTTTTTTTGCATGGAGTACGGGGGGCACGTGCAAATCACTGATACAATACGCCATCTTTCTACATATAGTATATAAGTACTTATGATTCTAGAAAAGGTGGCAATAACAATGGATTACTACAAAGGGAAATACCCCGATAAGAAGAAGCAACCAAATATTCTCTTCTTAATGGTTGATGAGGAACGCTTTCCGTCTGTCTATGAAACAAAGGAATTGCAGGAATGGCGAAAAAAACATTTAGTTGCGCAAGAATTATTACGGAAGAACGGTATGGAGTTTTTCAATCATTATGCCGGGAGTACCGCTTGTTCACCAAGTCGGGCAACACTATATACAGGGCAATATCCTTCACTTCACGGAGTTACACAAACGCCAGGGGCTGCTAAGCAATCATTTGACCCTGATGTATTTTGGCTTGATCCTAACACAGTCCCAACGATGGGGGATTACTTTCGAGCAGCTGGATATGATACCTTTTGGAAAGGGAAATGGCATGCGTCAGCCGAGGATATCTTAATACCTGGTACGCATAATGCATTACCTAGCTATAATCCAGTTACAGGTGTTCCTAATACAGAGAAGGAAACATTATATGAAAAAGCGAACCGTCTCGAATCTTTTGGATATTCCGATTGGATTGGTCCAGAACCACACGGGGCGAATCCGCGAAATTCCGGTTCATCTGCGGGTATAGGCACAAGTGGTCGAGACGAAGTGTATGCGGCTGAAACTGTAGAACTTATCAACTCATTAAATGAAATTTCAAAGTGCAAAAATGACGTGACGCCTTGGTTTATTAAGTGCTCCTTCATAAATCCCCATGATATTGCATTGTATGGTGTGTTTTCCTCGATTTCCCCGAATTTTAATTTCGAAGTTGATCCAACTCTCCCATACATTCCACCAGCTCCAACAGTAGGGGAGTCATTGCTAACTAAACCATCTGCTCAGGAAAGCTACCGTGTTACGTATCCAAAAGCATTGCAACCGATAATCGACAATAATTTTTATCGTCAATTGTATTACAGCTTACAAAAAAAAGTTGATGATGAAATGCTTAAGGTCCTACTGGCACTTCAAAACTCAAGTTTCTATGACAACACAATCATTGTATTCACATCTGATCACGGTGAACAGTTGGGAGCGCATGGCGGCCTCTATCAAAAGTGGTATAACATGTATGAGGAATCGATTCATGTGCCATTGATTATTCATTGTCCAGCCCTATTTAAAGGAGCAAAATGTACAGAAATGCTAACCAGCCATGTCGATATACTTCCAACGTTGTTGGGGCTAACGGGAATAAACGCTGATTTAATCCGAGAAAAGCTTTCAAAAGATCACACGGAAGCACTTCCCTTAGTCGGACGAAATTTGACGCCATTATTTTACGGGCATGAAAAATTTTTTGGTGCAAATGAACCACTTTATTTTATGACAGATGATGATGTCTTCAAAGGTTTGAACCAAACAAACGCCATCACAGGCAGACCTTATGAATCGGTAGTTGAGCCGAATGATATAGAGGCGGTTATAACCAGGCTTGGAACTGGAAAAGATAAGAGTAAGGAGATATGGAAATTCGCTCGTTATTTTGATAACCCAAAATTTTGGACAAATCCAGGCTCTAGCGATACAGTCGTAACCGAACAGGATGGCTGCTATGTGCCGATGGTAAAAACAGAACCAGTTCCGGAGCAATTTGAGCTCTACAACCTCACGCAGGATCCATTAGAAAAAACAAACCTGGCTGACCCTGCATTTGCAACAATTGAATCGGCCATTATCCAACGCATCTTAACAGAGATACTTGAAGAACAATGCCGACAAAAAAGACTGACACCAACGAGTGGGGAAGTACCTGGTATGCCAAGTTGTAGTAGTGAATAAAAATCTACTTTCAAAAACCATGAAATATATAGTCAGAGTTTGACAAAGAGAATGTACTGCCAACACCGCTTTGTTGCTTAGTGATGGCCTCACACTTATCGCTCCTTCGCTAGATTTGTTCGTTATACTGGTGAGTTTTACCGCCTAGTTAATTCTAAATAAGTAGAGCCGAATTTGTAGATACGTCTAGTCTATTTTCATGTCAGTAAACGTGTTCTTACGGAAGTAGGAAGATGCACAAATAATGTTGGAGGAATAACAGGTATCGTAATTTTACACAAAAAGAGTGACCCTTCAGGGTCACTCTTTTTGTGCTGTCATAGCTGCTCGGAGGAGAAGAAAGGAAGTTTCAAATCCTATGGCACCAGTTATCCGAGATTTTATAGATGGTTTATCGTTAACGATTGAACGTTGCAATTTAAGAGAGTTGATTGTTAGGCTTTCAGATTTGAGGGTTAAGCTTTGAGCTTTTCAACTATTTCCTGAAATTAAGTTTTTGGGTAGCAGGAGTTTGTCCCAGACCCTGCAAACGGGGAAACTTTCTTCTTTTTCACTAGAACAGCAAGTTTCCAGGGTATTGTATTATTCCACGGATATCATCGTGCGTGCATTGATTTCGCTAAGGGCTACATCGACTTCATCTTCGAAAGACTCGATATCTAGTGCCATTTTTGTTGCAATTTCTTTAACACCGATAGGGTCAATCAATTTCGTTTCTTCAGATTCCCAAAACAACTTTTTGTAGCCTTCTACAGCGGTTAAGTCCGTTTTACCATCTTTAGATATCATGTTATTTAGTTGTGTGTCTAGTCTATCTTGAGCCAACTCATTATTTTGTTCTACTCGTACTTGAGATTGACCAAAATCGCCGTTCATTTTGTGGAGGAGTGTCTTTTCTATTTCAATAAAGTTTTTACGCTCAATTGCGTCAGCGACCGTCATTTTTACATCGGAGACCTCTACCAATGTTGTCGCGTTCGATTCTACAATCGACTTTTTGATTTGTTTTCTACGATTAATTAAATCTTTTATGGATTGTAGGCTTTCTTTTGCTTCATTTTCAAACTCATTAATAGTTTTGAAGCCACGAATATTTTCTTTTGGTTTTTTTGACGCCGCAAAAGTGGTTTCGTTAATTTTCTTTAAAATGCGTGCATCCAATGTCTTTAATTCCCGTAAAGCTTTTGTAATGGAGATTTCCATCTATGCATCACTCCTAGTGGGCATTTTAGTGTAACTAGAAGTCTACAGTATATTCCAGTATTATACAAGTAACCCCCTTATTTTTAACACATGCTCGTATCGTTTAATGTTGTCATATTTGAACGTTTTTCCGTTTTTCGATTCGTGCAAATGCCCTGAAACTAATCAAAGTTGCTAAATATGAAAACACACTTCCGGTGAAAAGTGGGATAATTCCCGGGAAGACTATAGCACTCATGTAGATGAATCCCGCTGAAGCGCCTATAGCAATGACTTCAATGGGAGATGTAATCGCGATTAAGAAGGACTGTTTGATGTACTGAAAGAATGATAAATTGAAATGCGCATAAACAGGGAAGAAAAACAATAACGTAAGGATGCTTGAGATGAGCACGAAAATTAATACGGGAAATAAAAATTGAAATTTACCGCTATTCATCTGTAAGAAATAGAAATCGAAATAAAAGAAATAGGCGACGATTAAAAAAACAAGTCCAAAACCATTTGCTGTTAAAAAATCAGTACGAAATAAAGTCCAAAACGTGGGGAATATTTTGAAGTGCTCTTCGTCTTTTATCAATTTGCGGACCACGGCAAACATGGCAGTTGTAGCTGGAAAGATACCGAAAGCGATTAGTCCGACGAGTGAAAAAAGTATCCAAATACCATTAATATAAGCTAATGCAATCATTCTATGGGCAATTCTGTTGAATTTTTCCCAACCTATCAATTTACTCACCCCTTCGAAACTTAACTATATGGGAAAGCTGTGCAAAATTGCAACTATTGATTTATGCGTAAATCGGGATCGGTTTTCAAATTTAATAATTGCTTGGCTACAATTAAAGACGCTTTAGAGACTTGTCTCTTGATGAGAAATAATGTAATCTGAAAACCAGTCATCTAATAATTTAGTAATTTCTGTTTACTACAACGGTTTGATAAGCTACTACTTTTACCCAGTCGGTAATTATGCCGATAAAACAAATTGCTAAATAGGTACACCGTCACATGTGAAAAGGGGTGAAAATCATACAGTAGTTAGTCAATAGGGGGATAGTCATCAAATCAATATAATTTGAGAGGGGTCATTTAGATGAAGAAGTTTGGATTTTTTCTATTATTAATTTTGATTGGAGCTTTAATTGTAGGATGTAGTGCTAGTGAACCTGAAACAAAGGAAAAAGAAGTTGATGGCGAAAAAATAGAAGTAGCGGGCGAAGAAAAAGAAGCAGGACTCTCCGGAGAAATAACAGTTTGGGCACACCCATTTACGGGTGATCAAGAAACTGAAGGTGCGATGTGGAAGGAAGTCATCGCTTCTTATGAAGAGCAAACAGGTGTGAAAGTTAACTTTGAACAAATTCCATGGGCGAATCGTGACCAAAAAGTACTTACAGCCCTAGCAGCAAATAATGGTCCGGATGTATTTTACGTGATACCAGATCAGATGCCACAATATGCTGATGCAGGTATGTTACTAGCGCTAGATCCTTATTTAGAAGGTTTTGATATTGAAGATTTTGTTGATACAGCGTTAGTTTCTACAACTTGGAAAGATGAGTTATATGGGCTTCCAATCTTACAAGAAGCGTACACGTATTTATATAATGTCGATGTAATCAAAGCAATTGGCGAAGATCCAGCAAAATTACCAGCCACTTGGGAAGAGTTTGAAAAATGGGCTGAAAAAGCAAAAGAGAAAGGCTTTTATGCAACAAGTTTCCAAGGTGGAGGTTCTATGAATGGAACGTTATATCCTTTCCTTTGGCAAGCGGGTGGAGAGGTTATTACAGCTGATAATCAAGTAATGATAAACAATGAAGCTGGAGTAGAAGCATTTGAGTTCATCAATAAGATGTATACCAATGGTTGGATTCCAAAAGATTCAATTACTGCACTTGAACATGATGCGTTATGGGAAAGTGGGAAAATGTTAGCCGTTCAAGGATCGGGCATTTCAGTAAGCCGTATGTTAAGCCAAAATCTTTTTGAATTCGTTATTGCTCCTCCAATGAAAAATAAGGAACAATTAACATATGGAACAACAGGGATGTTCGTGGCGCCTATTAACACGGATAATCCAGCGGCAGCAGCAGAATTTATTAAAGTAGTGACGAATTCGGATAATCAGAAGAAATTTAATACAGTCACACAGTATATCCCAACTAGAGAGTCTGCAAAAGATATCTTTGGAGAGCAAAAATATCTTGCGCAGCTAGCGGGTTACACGCAATTTGCATTACCGGGAGTAATTCATCCAGAGGGGCGTACAATCATGCCGTTAATTCAAGCTGAACTTCAAACAATGATGGAAGGCAAGAAAACGCCAAAAGAAGCGGCAGATGACGCCGCAAAAGCGATTGAAGGAAAAATAGGCAAATAGAATGTTAGTAAAGCAGAGAGCTTGATCACTAAACGATCAAGCTCTCTGTTACTAACTTACATAGGAAAGGGTGATTACACTGAGTAAAGCAGTAACTTCTAAAAAGAGTAAGTTGCCACTCGGAGAAAGAGTGAAGCGTGAGTGGAACCGTAATGCTATCGTATATATCTTTCTAATCCCTGTTTTAGTTCATTTCATTATTTTTCAGATTTATCCTTTTGCGCTAAGCTTTTATTTAACATTTATGGATTGGAAAGTAATTGGAGACCCGGAATTTGTAGGACTAAAACATTGGAAGTTCTTTCTAACCGACAAATTGGCTTGGAAGGCAATTTGGAATACGGTGATGTTTTCGGTCTATTATATTGTTCCAACGATGGCTTTGGGACTAATCCTGGCGTTAATTATTAATTCTGGTGTTAAATCAGCTGGATTGTTTAAAGGAATCTTTTTCTTGCCAGTGGTCACTTCATTTGTAATCATTGCGGGGATCTGGGGATGGTTATTTAGAGGAACAGAGGCAGGGATGATTAACTATTTGCTTAGTTTTGTTGGCATCGAACCGCAATTGTTTTTATCTAATTCTAGCCAAGCCCTAGCAGTATTAGCGGGTTTGAGTATATTTAAAGTGGCTGGAAGTACGATGATTTATTATTTTGCAGGACTTCAGTCAATTGATCGACAATTGTATGAGGCGGCACGGATTGATGGGGCTTCATCAATTAAAATATTTTGGACGATAACATTTCCGTTATTAAAGCCGATTCACTTTTTTGTCGCGATTACGACAACGATTGGTTCTTTTCAAATATTCGATTCGGCCTATTTATTAACGGGTGGGGGTCCGAATTACGCTACGACAACCATTGTCTATTACTTGTATGAACAAGGATTTACGGGCCTTAACTTAAGCTATGCTGCTGTACTTTCATATGTATTATTTTTTATTATCCTAGTTATCTCGCTTATTCAGCGGAAATACCTAGGGCAGGAATCTAATAATTACTAATCTGTAGATGCCGCAGAAAGGAGACAAACAAATGCTGAAAAAAGTGATTTCGTATATAGCGTTAATTGTTTTAGGGTTTTGTTTCCTATTGCCCTTTCTTATTATGATTTTAGGATCTTTTAAGGATGTGCAATATGCACAATTAGATCCATTATTTTGGATTCCAGATCACCCTACAATTAAAAACTATATATATATAATGAGAGACGGAATATTTATCAGATGGATTTTCAACTCTGTTGTTATTACCGTAATTCCGGTAGCAAGCCAGATGATATTTTGTGCGGTTTTAGGCTATATTTTTGCGAAGAAACAATTCCCAGGGCGAGAAATCGTATTCTGGATTTTCATGGCGGTTATCATGATTCCACAACAGTTATTAATCATCCCTAAGTTCATTATGTTTTCCGATTTCGGTTGGATAAATACATATTGGGCGTTGATTATTCCTGAATTATGGGGGATTATGGGTGTGTTTTTAGTTAGGCAATTTCTACAAAATATACCAAATGATTTGGAAGAAGCTGCATATATTGACGGTGCGAATGATATTCAGATATTCTTCAAAGTCATTTTGCCACTTTCGATACCCGTAGTTGCGACAGTAGGAACATTTTCATTTATTTCAAACTGGAACGATTTATTTCAACCATTAATTTACTTAACACAAGAGAAAATGTTTCCAGTAACGCTTGGATTAGCTTCAATGCTCGGGAAAGAAGGGAATTTTGGTGTTGAAATGGCCGGTTCCGCGGTTTCTTTTATACCGACTTTCCTCATATTTTTGTTCTTCCAACGTTACTTTACGGAAGGAATTCAAATGTCAGGATTGAAATAAAGTATCCCACTAAATACGCTACGGCGCTCGGGGATGCCTTGCGCCCTAAGCCAGGCAGCTTCGCCGTCAGTCTTAGGGCATCGGATACCTCTTGTAGGGCGCCTTTACTTAGTTCATCTAGGTATTCATTTGTTCAATATATATATAAAGGGGGGGAGGATACCGTTTGTACTTTAAAAATCGGCATATAAAGGTGCTTGTTATTTTTGCTCTTCCTCGATAAAGCTTAATCGATAAATACGGCGAGGTCTTCCTTTGTGTGCCAATTTCTCTTCGCCAACGATATCAACCAGTTCAGCATCCATCCATTTTAAAAGAATTCGGTTGGCACTTCTAATAGTTACATTGAGTGTTAAAGCTAATTCTTGAGCAGTATAATCAATTTTCTTATGCCTAGAAACACGTGCCATTAATTTTGTCATATAGGAAGCTGACATCCCAGCTTTTTCGGCTTTATCTAATAGATGTGGGTCGGTAATGGCTAAATTGTATCTTTCATATTGCTTATGGCTCGTTATATCGACTGGCCCCAGGACACTGCGGTCTTCGCGAACAATATAGCAAACATTCCCACCTAAATCTTTTGATTGGCGAAGTGCTAATCGTGCATGATTACCTGCTTCTGCAGCGGTACGGCCAAAACCAACACCAAGACTTATCGTAATGCCAAGTTCATTTTTGACATCCTGGAGTAACGGAATGAATTTATACCCTCTAGTTTCACGTTCGAAAATACCGCGAGTCGTAATGAATGAATATTCTTCGCCACCTAAATTGATCAGATGTCCATCAAGCAGTTTAATATAATCAAGTAACATTTGTTGGATAGTTAATTTTAGTAATTGAACATCATACTCAGAAGAATATTTCTCCGTGATGCCTTTAAAGTTATCGATATTAATTAAGCCGAAGACAATTTGCGATTCTTTATTTCTTCGTGTATCTGTCGCTAAAAGGGCTCGTTCTAATGAAACGATCATATCCTGTTGTGTAGGCGTTACCCATTCATGGGGAACATGGAGAGCGGATAATTGAAGAGCTACTTCCTGAATCCCCGTAAGTGCAATTGCATTATGGTTTTGATAATTGTTTACATGGAATCGTACTATTTCTTCAATGACTGAACTTTGTATAGGATTATTATAGATAACGAGTTCATAATTAACTTCTTCAAGATCAGATAAAATTTGCTCAACATACTTTTCTTCGACTGTATCAATGGACAGGCACTTTAAGCTGTACCTGCTTTTAATAATAAATAATGATCTGTAAAGTCCTGTGCCCATTAATGGCATATGGTGCACGGGGATTATAAAGTCTACAACTTGTTTGACTGTATTGTAGGAGTGATACTCTGTAAACATTAAAACTTCGACATCATTCATTAATTCCATAGTAATTTCTGCAATTAGACTAGTAGGTTCGATGATTTGAAAAACAGGTTTAAAGTTTGGAAACGTTTTCAGGGTCTCCCTTGTTTGATCGACAAGTGCTTTTGGTCCGATGATTCCGATTTTAATATCTGAATTATCTTGTTCAGTATTCTTGCTAAGCATAAATAGTTCCCTCCTTATCATCATGAAAAAGTAAGATAACGGGATAGTGTCTTTTAATCTACTGTTTTGTTTATAATACTTACTTCTAGTAATTCTGTCAAAAGTGAGAAATGACAACGCTAATACATGTTAATAGAAATGTGGCATAAAAGGACTTAATTAAGACTTGTCTTTTAATGAACACCTACATACAATACTATTGAATGGCAATTTAGATATATATGATAATTAATTTTAAAAATAGGGAGTGATGAAATGAAGACAATTGCAGAGCTTGAAGACTTTATGACAAAACCATCATCAGAACTAATAAATGATCTTAAATTAGTAGATGGTGATATCTTAATTTTAGGTGTTGGTGGAAAAATGGGGCCAACGTTGGCAAAGATGACGAAAAGAGCGATTGATGAAGCCGGTTTGGATAAGAAGGTGATTGGTGTTTCTCGGTTTTCAACTGGCAGATTAAAAGAAGAGTTAGAGGACTTTGGAATTGAAACGATTGCTGTTGATTTATTAAATGATGAGCAACTACAGTCACTACCGGATGTTAAAAACATTATTTTCATGGCAGGCAATAAATTTGGAACTGCTGGCAATGAACATTTTACATGGGCGATGAACGCCTATTTGCCAGGTAGAATCGCAGACAAATTTAAAAACTCCCGGATTGTTGCATTTTCATCGGGAAATATTTATCCTCTTACAAATGTGGTGAGTGGCAATTGTTCTGAAGAGACGCCCGCGAATCCAATTGGCGAGTATGCACAATCTTGTTTAGGGCGAGAGCGTGTCCTAACTAACTTTTCGCGTAATAATGAAACGCCAATGCTACTATTTCGATTGAACTATGCAATTGATATGAGATACGGAGTGTTACTAGAAATTGCTCGACATGTTTTAGAAGGTAAAGCCGTTGACCTCACAATGGGAAGCGTAAATGTTATCTGGCAAGGTGACGCAAACGAATACGCGGTACGGTCATTACTACATTGTGATACGCCACCAAGATTAGTGAATGTGACTGGACCAGAGACCATTTCAGTCCGTTGGTTAGCAGAGGAATTTGGGACACGATTTGAAAAGAAACCACATTTTGTCAATGAAGAGCAGCCAACAGCATTATTAAATAATGCATCTAAAGCCCATCAGTTATTTGGCTATCCAACAGTATCTCTTCAACAAATGATCGATATGACGGCAGAGTGGCTAGCAAATAACGGAGAAACATATAATAAGCCAACTCATTTTCAAGAGCGTAAAGGAGCTTTTTAAATGTTAAATCCTGCTGTGAAAAAACAATTACACGAGGGAACTGTCATACCAGCGCATCCACTTGCCCTAACAGAACATCGCCAGCTTGATGAAGCAGGTCAACGCGCACTTACTCGTTATTATATTGACGCAGGTGTGGGTGGGGTTGCTGTTGGGGTTCATACAACTCAATTTGAAATACGTGATCCACAGTTTAATTTATTTGAAAAAGTATTAACCCTTGCGATTGAAGAAATGAGGAAGGCACACGTTCCTGATTCTTTCATCAAAATTGGAGGCATTAGTGGGCACATAGAACAGGCGATTGAAGAGGCTAAATTTATAAAAGCGATTGGCTATGACCTTGGGTTGTTGAGTATGGGCGGATTACCAAATATTTCTGAGGAAGAGCTACTGAATCGGACTGGGAAAATAGCCGAGATTATTCCTGTTATTGGATTCTACTTGCAGCCAGCAGTAGGTGGGCGCGTTCTATCCTATGATTTTTGGAGAAAGCTTGCGGATATACCGAATGTTCATGGCATAAAGATTGCGCCTTTCAATCGCTATCAAACGCTTGATGTGATTAGGGCAGTTTGCCATTCAACAAGAAATGAAGAAATTGCCATTTATACGGGGAATGATGACAATATAGTCAATGACTTGTTAACAACGTATCGATTTGCTGTCAATGGTGAAAAAATTGACAAGCAGATTGTTGGCGGATTACTGGGGCATTGGTCAGTCTGGACAAAAACAGCAGTAGCTATTTTTAATCAGATAAAAAGCATTCAATCAATTGGCGAGATTCCAAGTGAACTATTAACGTTAGGGCAAGAAATAACGGATGCAAATGCTGCTTTCTTTGACCCGAATAATCAATTCAAAGGGAGCATTGCAGGTATTAATGAAGTGTTGGCAAGACAGGGACTTTTGCAAGGTCGTTGGTGTTTACTTGAAAAAGAAAAATTAAGCCCAAATCAACTGGCAGAAATAGATCGTGTGTATTCCGAATATCCGCATTTACATGATGATGCATTTGTGAAAGAGAACTTAGCCAAATGGTTCAGAGAGTAAGGGGTGAATGTGATGAAATCCATTGTTGCAAGGAGCCAAAAAGTCCATATTATTGAGCGTGCAAAGCCGACGATTAAACCTTCTTATCTATTAATTAAAACACTGCACTCAGTCATTTCACCTGGGACTGAACTAAGCTTGATTGGAATTAGTGAGGGGAGAGAAATCACATTAGGTTATAGTGCCGTTGGGGTTGTTACGGAGTGTGGTGAAGGGGTAGTGGATTATCAAGAAGGGGATGTTGTTGCCTGTTATGGAGCCCCCTATGTAGGGCATTCTGACTGTCTATTAGTTCCAACCACATTATGTGCGAAGGTTCCTCCCAGCGTAGAGCCGGAGGAAGCAGCTTTAGCAGGAATAGGCGCAATTGCGATACACGCACTAAGGAGTGCTAAACTCGAATTCGGGGAAACGGTTGTTATTATTGGCCTAGGATTACTTGGTCAAATGATTGCTAAAATAGCGAATGCCGCTGCATATAATGTGGTTGCCTTCGATATTCAAGCAGAACGGGCAGCAATGCTTCATGAAGAAACCAGTATCCGCTCTTATTCTACTATCTCAGAGATGGAAAGTGAAATAGTGAAATGTACGAACAGCCACGGTGCGGATGCGGTTCTGTTATGTTCAGGAGGTAAACGGTCATCTCTTACACATCAAAGTTTAGAATGGATTCGACAGCAAGGCAAAGTTGTCATTGTTGGTGATATCGAACCCGATTTCCCTCGAAATCTCCTTTTTGCGAAGGAAGCACAGATTTTGATTTCACGCGCGGGTGGTCCAGGGCGATATGATCAAGTATATGAGAAACGGGCAATCGATTATCCATACGGTTATGTACGATGGACAGAGGGAAGAAATGTAGCCGAGTACTTGCGTTTAGTAAATGACAAGCGAATTAATGTCCAACCATTTTTAATGGATGAAGTTGATTTTCAGGATGCGTCAGCTGCTTATGAAGAGTTGATCAATAAAAAGTCAACGACATTGACGAAGATTATTAACTATTAATGACTATATGGAAATGTACTCATATAGGGTTGCTTACTATTCCTATCAATAGAAGGGAGTTATGTCTATGTTGAAAGTTGGTGTTATTGGGGGAGGTTCTATTTCAGCGTTTCATATTAAACCGTATATGGTAAACGATGGAGTAGAGTTAGTTGCGTTATGTGATAGCAATGAACAACGTCTAGCCCAAGCTGGTAAACGGTATAGTGTCAATGGATTGTATAGCAACTATCAAGAATTGTTGGAAAATCCGGAAATCGATGCGGTTAGCATTTGTACGTGGAATAATACACATGCAGAGATTGCAATTGCGGCATTGGAGGCGGGAAAGCATGTTTTGGTTGAGAAGCCATTAGGTATAACTGTCGAACAAGCACTAGCTGTCGAAGCGGCGGTAAAGAAATCTGGTAAAGTACTACAAGTCGGTTTTGTCAGACGTCATGGAGACAATACAAAGCTACTAAAGCAATTTATCGATCAAGATGAACTTGGAGAAATTTATTACGCAAAGGCTTCCTGTTTAAGAAGGCTTGGAAATCCTGGCGGGTGGTTTAGTGATCAGTCGAAATCAGGTGGGGGGCCGCTTATTGATTTAGGGGTCCATATGATTGATATCTGTTGGTATCTGATGGGGAAACCACGACCCGTCTCAGTTAGTGGCAATACATATTCGAAGTTAGGCAATCGGAGCAATATACAAAACCTATCTTTCTACCAAGCAGCAGACTATGACCCGGCATTAAATGATGTGGAAGATTTAGCAAATGCGCTCATTCGGTTTGATAATGGAGCTTCTTTGTTTGTAGATGTTAGCTTTACACTTCATGCCAAAGAGGATGAATTATACGTTAAATTATTTGGTGAAAAAGGCGGGGCCGAAATTGAACCGAAATTAGCGATTGTATCAGAGAAAAACAATACGATTTTAACTATTACACCACAAATTGATAATTTAAGCTTTGATTTTGAACAAGCTTTTGGCAATGAAATAAATCATTTTGTAGAATGTTGTCTGGATGGCAAAGAAACGATTGCACCCGTTGCAGATGGTGTGCAAGTAATGAAAATGTTGAACGCCGTCTATGAGTCGGCAAAAAGCAGGAAAGAAGTTTATTTGTAAATGGAAGCGCTGAATAAAGATGTTGTCATTATTGGTGCTGGCCTAGGCGGTTGTGCAGCAGCGTTATCGGCATGTGCCAATGGTTTGCACGCCTTGTTAACTGAAGAAACTGAATGGATTGGTGGTCAAGTCACTTCACAAGGAGTGCCGCCTGATGAACATAAATGGATTGAAGAATTTGGTTCAACACGGAGGTACCAAACGTATCGTAGAAAAGTACGAGAAACGTATTTACGAACAATGGATGTGAAAATTAGTAAAAAAACGTTTAATCCGGGGAATGGTTTGGTCAGCAGTATTTGCCATGATCCAAGAGTTAGTCTACACGTATTGAATGAAATGCTCCTGCCGTATGTCCTAACAGGCCAGCTCACGATTATATTGAACACGGTAGTTACCTTGGTTAAGAGAAATGGCAGAACATTAACGAGCGTCACCTATAAAAATACCGTGACAGGACATGAAGAAATGGCTGCTGCCCCCTATTTCATTGATGCCACAGAGACTGGGTATTTATTACCTTTGGCTGGTGTCGATTATGTAACTGGCGCAGAAGCAAAAGCTGACACACATGAACCGCATGCATTGGAAATCGCCGACCCTAATGATATTCAAGCATTCACTTATGTGCTTGGCATGGAATACCGACAAGGAGAAAATCATACGATTGCTGAACCAGAGATGTATTCGTTTTGGAAAGAATACCATCCAGCTAGTTGGCCCGCTAACTATTTAAGTTTTTTTGCACCTCACCCGATTACGAAAGCGAAAAGAGAATATACGCTTTTTCGTGAAGAGACAGGTTTTCCTCTTTGGGAATACCGACGTATCTTTGATAGGCAACAGTTTACTACGCCAGTCGATGCGGGTGATATCAGTTTAATGAATTGGCCACAAAGCGATTATTTCTTAGGAAATATTTACGATGTTTCTGAAGTTGAAAAAGAGAAACATAGCTATCAAGCAAAACAGTTAAGTTTGTCTCTTTTGTATTGGTTACAAACCGATGCGCCACGACCAGATGGCGGCAAAGGCTATCCAGCATTAAAACTGCGTAAAGACATCTTTGCAACAGAAGATGGCTTGGCTAAAGCACCCTATATTAGGGAGTCGAGACGGATCAAGGCGGAATACACCGTAGTAGAGCAGGATGTTTCACCTGATTTTAATGAAGGGAAGACAGGGAAGCTATATGGTGATCGGATAGGGATTGGATCCTATAGTATCGATTTACATCCAAGCATGACTGGGAGAACCTATCTGGATATAAAAGCGTTACCCTTCCATATTCCATTAGGCGCGCTGATTCCAAAAGATACAGATAACTTGTTAGCAGGCTGTAAAAATATTGGAACCACACATATAACAAATGGCTGCTATCGGCTTCACCCGACAGAGTGGAATATAGGAGAGGCAAGTGGTGCCTTAGTTGCTTTTTGTATAAATAACAACACAGATCCAAAATCAGTTCGGGGAAATAAAAAGTTATTAATAGAGTTTCAAGATAAGCTACGAGCAGACGGTTTTGAATTAGAGTGGCCTGCAGAATTTTATTGTGAGTGAAAGACAATGAAAGTGGAGGGATGGCATGAATATAAGTGTAAGTATGTATAGCTTGGCATCCACTATCAGAAAAGAAAACTGGTCGATAATGGAGAAAACCGTCTGTCATGGGTTATGACGGACTAAAATCATTAGAGGTTTCATTGGCAGCTTATGAGTCGAGTAAACAAAAAAAGACGATTAGACTATAAACATTAATAGGGGCACTAGTTTTCATCAATTATGATAGGAAGCTGTAGTGTCCTTTGTTGTTTAATTTTTTGATATGGGAGAAAGCATTTAGAAATAGGAAGTATTAAATCGCTTTATTTGGTAGGTATTGGAGAACGTTTAGGGTTATAGTGTTATTATATAAGTATTCAGTTTTCTTGACGGTAAACTTATTTATGGATCAATAGACAGCCAATGAGAACTTGGTAGTCAACTTGAAGGATGTAAAATTGGATGAAACTGGTTTTGTTTAAGTGAAGAAATATTAAGGCAACTCCAAAATTAGTAGATCAGGGGGAATAACTAAAATGTCATTAAGAAATAAGATATTCATTACTTTTTCCTTATTACTATTACTCCCCCTAATAGTTGTTGGAATAGTTGTTCAGAATATATTTATGTCATCTAAAAGTGAAGAAGTGATTACTAAAGTTGAAAATACGATAATACAACTAAATTATAATTTAGATTTAATGTTAGAAGATGCATCAAGGTCTACAATCTCGATATTATACAACAAAGAACTTGTTGATGTTTTAAGGGAATATGATATGAATACCCCTATAACCCATAAAAAGTATAGCCATGTTAAATTACTCTCTTTATTTTTATCCAGCATGACCTTTAATAAAAATCAAATATATGGGATACATATATTCGCAAAAAATGGTCAATTATTTAGTCATATGGATAACTACCGAATTGAAGATCAAATTAATCTGCAAGAGCAAGAATGGTATCTTAAAGCTAAGGAACAAGAAGGTGGTTGGATAACATATTATGATAAAAACCCTGTTTATTATAAAAATAACAGTGAAAAGTATGTAAGTTTTTTAAGATTACTAAGAGATCCGGAGAACCACAATGAATTAGGGGTAATAAGAATTGACTTTGCGCCTAAGTATATCAGGGAAATTACTGAGCAACTTGGAAGCGAGAACTGGCAAATATCCACAGCGCATAATGAGCCATTAATGGGAAGTCAAAGTGATTATCTGTTATCTAGTTGCCCCAAAAATCAAAGTTGGATTAAAACTGAGCAATCTAATCAAAAGTACTTCTGTGTTACACATACATCAAGTAAAACTGGTTTAAAAATTAGTAATGTTATACCTAAGGATTATTTATACAGTGAAATAAGTGAGTTCAACAATATTTTACTTTTATTAATTGGATTTTGTTTACTTATTTCTTTACTTATCTCTTACTATATGACGAACTATCTACTAAAACCATTGGAATTATTAAAAACACGAATTAGAGGGTTTCAAGAAAATAAGTTGGCAAATAGTAATAGTATCCAATCTAAAAATGAAATAGTAGAATTACGTGTTGCTTATGATGGAATGTTATCTGATATAGATTATTTGGTTGCGGAAGTGTATGAAATAAATTTAAGAAACTCTGAAGCTGAATATAAGGCGTTACAATCCCAAATGGACCCACATTTTCTCTTTAATACACTGGAATCAATTAACATGACGGCAATAAATAATGATCAGTTTGAAATATCAGACATGATTGCCGAATTAGGAAAATTAATTAGATACCGTTTAAAAAATGAAGAACAACAAATACCTTTGCAAGAAGAAATAATTTTTGCGAAAAACTATGTAAGCATTATGAAGAATAGATTAGAGGATGCACTTGACGTTCATTGGGATGTAGAAGGTGAGATTGTGGATCATCTAGTACCAAAATATATAATACAACCAATAATTGAAAATTCGATAATGCATGGTTACAGTAATAGGGTCAAAAGGGTTGAAATATTTGTTAAAGTTAAAATGGAAGGATCCGCACTTACTATATCAGTTAGTGATAATGGTACCGGGATAGACAACTTCAAACTATTAAAAATAAAAGAATCATTAAAACCTAGTTTAATGAATAACGATTACGGGGAAAGTCCTGGAAAATTAAGAAATGGTATTGCATTAATAAATATCAACAGGCGGTTAAGGCTTATTCATGGAACCAATAGTATGTTGCTTATTTCATCGCAAGTAGGCATGGGCACCCAGGTAGATATTATCATTAGAAAGTAGGTGATGAGGTTGAAAAATGTCCTGTTAGTGGATGACGAAAAAGTAATAAGAAAAGGGATAAAAAAGTTGTTGGAGGATGTTATAACCGGTTATAAGGTTATGTGGGAAGCATCTAATGGTTACGAAGCTCTTGAAATTGCAAATATAGAAATACCTGATCTTGTAATTACAGATATCAGAATGCCTGAAATGAATGGAATTGATTTTATATCATATTTTAAAAAAAGACATCCATTAGTATCAGTAATTGTGATCAGTGGCCATGACGATTTTATCTATGTAAGAGAGGCTTTAAAGTTAGGAGTAAAGGATTATTTGTTAAAACCTATAAGCCGAAGCGACCTTGCAAGTATTCTTCAAAATATAGATAAAGAGCATGCTTATAATAACGAAATTATTAATCCGGGTGAATCTGTAAATATAAGTAAAATTAAGAATGTTATCAAAATGAATTTAGAAAAAGAGATAACTTTAAATTTCATTTCAAACACGTTAAATCTTCACCCAAATTATATTAGTCAACTGTTTAAACAAAAAACAACAATGAAATTATCCGAGTACATAATGCAACAAAGAATAGATAAATCCAAAGAATTATTAACTCAAACTCAACTTAAAATATATGATATTGCGCATTTAGTTGGTTATGTGAATTCAAAACATTTTTCTGTGGTCTTTAAAAAAATAGTTGGGAAGACTCCAAATCAATATAGACAAGGGAATTGAAAAATCTTAATATTACAAACCATTTCTTAATAGTGTCTCATTATAAAGCGCTTACATATTTAGTATCATGGTAATAAGAAAAGGGGGGGAAGGCTATGAAAAAGTATTCATTAATTTTATTCAGTCTAGTAATGATTTTTCTAGCAGCGTGTAGTAATGACGATGCATCAGGTAAGAATAAAGATGATGGAACAGCTAAAATTGATGATAAGAAAAAGGACGTTGAACTGACATTTTCAATTTGGGGTAATGATCAACACGCAGAAATGTATGAGGAACTTCTAAAAGGGTTTTATGATGAAAATCCGAACATTAAAGTCAAAATTGATCTTATCCCGTTTCCAGACTATCAGCAAAAGATGTCTGTACTTGCCGCAGGAAATGAACTACCAGACGTAGGTTGGGTTTCTGAAGCAATGGTCTCTCAATTTACAAAGAATAATATTTTAAGTGATATTTCAGAGTTCAGTAAGGACAAAGACTTTGATATGAATGATTTTATTCCGTCGACTTTAGAATTATGGAAACATGACGGAAAATTATTAGGGTTACCGTTTTCTACACCACCTATGATCTTATACTATAACAAAACAATGTTTGAAAAGGCTGGATTAGAAACACCGACTGAACTAGCTATGAAAGATGAATGGACATGGGAACAATTCGAGGAAGCTGCTAAAGCATTATCGGCGGGTGAAGGAACCAATAGAACTTATGGGGCGAGATTGTTTAGGGAATGGACTAACTTTGCAACGTTACCTTCTCATACAATTTCATATGGAGGGTCAATCTTTTCCGATGATATGAAAGAGTTTACTTGGAATTCTTCAGAAGGGGTTAAGACCTTTGAAATGCTGGATCGGATGATGTTTGAGGATAAGTCACATGTACCACCAGGTGAAAATATTGAATATGAAGGCGGTAAAGTTGGTATGTACTCCGCCATGTACAGTTATATGACAAATGCAAGAGAGATTACTGATTTCGAATGGGATATTGCTCCATTACCTAAAGGTCCTGAAGGAAGGGCACCATTACTTGGGCAAGCGGGAATTGTTGCTTTCGAGGGTGGTAAGCATCCAGAAGAAGCACTGATATTATTGAAGTTTTTGGCTAGTAAAACAGGTATACAGGCACAATCTGTATTCTTTGTTCCAGCAAGAAAAAGTGTACTAGAATCCGATGAATTTATTAATATCCCTAATAACCCCTCAAGAGAATCTATTCAGTTAGCCATGATAGATCAGATGAACCATGGTTATACGTATCCATTACATGAAGACTGGACAAAGATTGAAAGTGAAATTATCAAAGGTATTGATAAGCTGTTTGCACAGATGGAAACTCCAACTGTAATACTTGAGCAAATGGAAAAAGATATAAAACCTTTATTAAAATAAGATAATTTACAAGGCTAAAAGTAACGGTTTCTAATCCGTTACTTTTAATCTTATAAAGGGGATATTGGAAATGGAAACAATGTTAAAAAAGATGTTAAATTGTGATAAAGTGTCAATAATCGCTAGCATTCCAGAGAATCGTATGGATTTAGCGCAAGCAGCTATCGATGCGGGTGTAGATGGGCTTAAATTCCATATTAATGTTTCGCATCGGGCTAGTGGGAATGAATTTAAAGATGTAGAGCATTATTTTGAGACATTTGAAGAAGTAAGACGGAAATTTAGCGGGCCAATTGGTTTAGTTATAGGTGATGAAATTGAAAAGGTACTTGGTGTAAATACGAAACAGTTAAAAGATCTAGGTTTTAACTATTATTCACTATATGCAAAAGATATTGGGTCGAAAATGCTACTTCAGAATGACTTGGAGCGTACAGTAGCAGTTAATGATAAATTTTGTTTCGAACAGGTACGAATTATTGAGTCATTTAATATCCAGGCAGTTGAGCTGTCAATCGTAAGAAAGGAAGACTATGGACATCCGTTAAATTTTGAAGACTTAATTACTTATAAAAGTTATCGGGATAATACCAAGCTACCGCTTATTGTACCTTCTCAAAAAAATCTTGTACCTGATGATATGGTTATGCTTCAAGAAATTGGCATCAATGCAATTATGCTGGGAGCAGTAACGATTGGTAGTACAGTAGAGTCTATTTTTGAAACTATTTCACGATTTACGAAAAAATAGAATGATTATTGAGGGTGAGATAAAATGCTTCGACACTTCACCAAAGGAAAAAGACTTAGTTCTAAATGGAGTGACAATATAGCAGGTTGGTTATTTGTCTCGCCTATGTTAATAGGATTTACAATATTTATGTTTGGTCCTTTGCTATATGCTTTTTTTATAAGTTTGAATGATTGGCCACTACTAGGAGAAGAAACTTTTATAGGATTAAAAAACTACGAAACCTTGGTTCATGATCCTACATTTATTAAATCCTTAGTTAATACATTATTATTTAGTTTAGGTTTAGTCCCTTTCAACATAATATTGGCAATATTTTTAGCATCATTGTTAAAAACAAAATTTTTTGGGATTGGCTTATTTAGAACTGCTATATTTGTTCCTGTTGTGACTTCGTTAATCGTCTGGTCGATTGTCTGGAAGTATTTATTGGCTTCTGAATTAGGTTTTGTAAATCAAATGTTAGCTTTGATAGGTATAGAAGGACCTTCATGGCTTTTAAGTGTATCAACTGCTTTACCGGTAGTCATTTTTGTAAGTGTGCTTAAAAATGTTGGACTAAACATGATCTTATTTTTAACGGCAATGCAACAAGTCCCAATAGAATTATATGAAGCTTCTGCGCTTGATGGTGCATCTAAATTCAGGAAATTTAGAAGCGTAACGTTACCGCTAATTACTCCTACAGTATTTTTAACTATGATTATTACTACAATTGGTGCTATGAAAGTTTTTGGACAAATCTACGTTATGACCCGCGGAGGACCAGTCGATAGCACGAAGGTTCTAGTGTACTATATTTGGGAAACTGCTTTTAAACATTTCGATTTGGGCTATGCTTCAGCGTTAGCGTTTGTATTGTTCTTTATCTTATTAGCATTTACTATTCTATCTTGGATTGTAAGAAAGAGGTGGGTTTTCTATGAGGAATAAAGGAAGCAATCTATTTAAGTATATTACGCTTTTGATAATAACATCTTTAATGATTGGTCCTTTATTATGGATGATTTCAACCTCATTAAAGGAACCCTCCAAAACGTTCACACAATTCCTACCAAATCCGATAAGGTGGGCAAATTATGCCGAAGTATTAGGTAATTCAACTTTTTTGAAACAATATTGGAATAGTATTTATATCTCTATATTAGTAACGCTATTGGTTTTGTTGTTCTCTTCAATGGCTGGGTATGCTTTTGCTAGAATAAAATTTATGGGCAGGGATGTTATTTTTCTATTGTTATTAAGTGTGTTGATGATCCCTGCAGAAGTAACTATTATTCCATTATTTCTATTCATGCGAGAACTTGGACTTATTAACACTCATCTTCCATTAATATTACTGCCTACATTTGGAGCTTCAGGTGCATTTGGTATCTTTTTAATGCGACAGTTTTTTATTATGATACCAAAAGAATTAGAAGAGGCAGCGATAATGGATGGTTGTTCAAAGTTTAAGGTTTATTGGCGAATAATGTTGCCACTATCTGTTCCAGCTCTATCAACATTGATTATATTTACATTTTTGGCAAATTGGGATGAGTTTTTATATCCGCTGATATTCATTAATTCACGGGAACTCATGACTCTACCAATTGGGTTATCACTATTTACTGATGAGACAGGTACAGCATGGCATCACTTAATGAGTGCAACAACACTAGCTACAATTCCATTATTGATAATATTTTTCTTTGCCCAAAAGAAATTTATAGAAGGAATGACAGCGGGAAGTATTAAGTGATTCAATATGTTAATGAGGACACTAGTTTTCATCAATTATGATAGCAAGCCGTAGTGTCCTTTTGTAGTTTAATGGAAAAAGAATAATCCATCTATATATGTTGAACAAATGAATACCTTTATCAATTGAGCGAGAGGCATCCCCTAGCGCCGAAGCGTATTCAATGGGATTCTTTATTTTCGCATATATATTTAGGAAAGGTGCTGTTCATCATAGACAAAATTATTTACTGGAATAATCACGAAACGACTTTGTTCGCCGTAGAAGAATTAAGAAGGTTAATGAGAGAAGCAGGATATGAAACCATAATCGGTACCCAAGCAGCATTCACTGTGCTTAATGATAATACGAATAGGGTTATCCTACTAACAACTAACGAATATCATTCTATTTGGGATATGAAAAAAACAATCACAATAAGTAATGATGGTTTTGCATTGGTGAGATCAGGAAATGATATGTGGATTATCGGGAATGAGCCCCGTTCGATTCTCTATGGCGTTTATATGTATTGTAAAAAGCAGTTTGGCTACCAGTGGATTGATTTGGAAAAAGAAACAATCGTTAACGATCATTTAGTAACGAATGAAGAACTATACATCCATGTGCCAATGTTTGTTAGACGCGGAAATATTATTGAAACCATTAACGATCCTAGCTATATTAACACTCTTATAGATTGGGGAGTTAAAAATGGCCAAAATGAATATTTTTTCACATTTTTCTTATGGGATGAAATTAAATTGTACGTAACTCCTGCATTGCGAAAAAGAGATGTTCAAGTAACGTTAGGCGGTCATAGTTTAAGTTATTTGCTTAGAGAAATACAAAAGGATACGAATGAGAATATGCTTAAGCAAGACGAGAAACTAAAGTTCTTTGCAGAAAATACATATCTTCAGGATAAAGTCATTCAAAAAATAGTCTCTATCTGTTTGGAAAACAAAGTGATTACTAGAATCTCATTGTGGCCTGAAGATATAGGGATTGATGAGAAAAATGCGAGTGGATTTTTACCGACATATATTCGATTTACTGAAAAATTGAAAGAAGTGCTTGATAAGGAAGAGGTATACGTAGAAGTAGAATATATTGTGTACAATGCTGGGTTGTCTTGGAACATGTTGGAAAGGAAAAAACAAACCGAGGCGTCTACGCAAGTCGATGCTTTATATGCCTATTGGGGAAGGGATTATTCATCAGCCATTGATTCAAGTGAACCTAGGCAAGTTAGGGCGTATCAAACATTACGGGACTGGAACGAGCAAACGAAAAAAGGTGGAAAACTTTTAACAGTTCTTGAATACTACAGCGATCATTTTATGTTAACAGAGTTATTCCCTCCTCTTCTTACGAGAATACAGCAGGATTTACATGATTATAAACAATTGAATATAAACGGTGTTTTAAATTTAATTGTACCGACACATCAAAAACAGCATTATCCAGAGTTAGAGGTCAACTATCCTTGGAAATGGATCCACCATATTAATAATTACGTATACTCAAGGATCGCATGGGGTGAAAAATATGAAGTGATAGTTGAAGAATATTTCACTGTTTTTAATGAGGATAAAGCAGCGTTTCATGAAATGTTGATTGAATTAGAAACACTTGTTTCACAGCATACGAAATGGAATGTGCCTCTATTTCCTGCTCGAGTAGTTGATCCGGAAAAAGTGCATGTGTCGATGAAACAGTTGAAAATTCCATCATATTTACGTGAAGTTTATGATCAGTTATCAGCGTGGGATTTTACGGAGATAGAACCTTTATTAGTGATCCAATCAGAGGATAACTTTAAATCATTTACAACAAAAGAAATGATGTTGATCTATTTTTATTATCTAAAAATAGGAACCGAAATTTATTCAGATGCCTGGGCATTAAAAGATGAACAATAACCCTAACAGGATATACGGAGGTTTTATTAATGGATTTTAGCAATTTGCATTATTATGTTCCAACAAAAAAAGTCGACCAATCAACGTTAATTGAAAAAAATCTACTTATATACGGAGGGACACCAGCCGGTATAACAGCGGCTATTCAAGCGACAAGAATGGGTCTCACTGTTGCAATCATCGAATTTAGCAAAAATGTTGGTGGGATGACTGCGAGCGGACTAGGAGCAACAGATCTTGGCGCAGAAGCTGCGGTTGGTGGTCTTTCAAGAGAGTTTTACCAAGAAATTGCGAAGTACTATGGAAGAGAGAAACAATGGAAATTCGAACCGAAAGCGGCACGCTATGTGTTTGATAAATGGATGAAAGACTATGATATTCCGGTTTATTTGAACCAACACCTAGCGGAAGTTAGTAAAGAGAATGGAGCAATCATTGAAATTGTAATGGAAGATGGAACTCGTTATAAAGGGAACGTCTTTATGGATTGTAGTTATGAAGGTGATTTATTAGCTAAATCAGGTGTTAGTTATTTTGTTGGACGAGAATCGAATGCAACATATCAAGAAATTTATAATGGGATCCAGTTTGGTGCACCGCATCATAAATTTGAAAAGTGGATTGACCCTTATATTGTAGAGGGGGAGCCAGCGAGTGGTTTGTTGCCGGGGATTACAGAAGATGACTTAAAGCAATTAGGTTATCAAGGGCAAGGAGATCATCGGATTCAAGCGTATAATTTCCGGGTTTGCTTGACGAAGGAACAAGAGAATCGTGTTCCATTTCCAAAGCCACCACGTTATGAAGCGGATCGATACCGACTTCTACTTCGTTATATTCAATCGGGCGTTTGGGATGCGATGAACCTTCATACGATGTTGCCGAACGGGAAATCGGATTTGAATAATTACGGGGCAATATCAACGGACAATCTTGGAATGAATTACGACTGGCCAGAAGGTAGTTATCAAAGACGTGAGGAGATTTTTCAAGATCATTTGAATTATGATTTGGGAATGTTGTATTTTTTAGCGAATGATGTACGTGTTCCAGTAGCAATACGTGAAGAAGTAGCTGCCTGGGGGTTACCGAAAGATGAATTTGAACAAACGGGGAACTGGCCACATCAGTTGTATATCCGTGAAGGGAGAAGAATGATTTCTGATTATGTCATGACTGATCATAATTGTCTAAAGCAGACATTTGTTGATGATCCAATCGGTTTGGCATCATTCCATATGGATTCTCATAATTGTCGACGTGTCGTAATTGATGGCAGATGTGTGAATGAGGGAGATGTACAGGTACCAATTGCTCCTTATGAGATTTCGTATCGTTCCATTCGGCCAAAGCCTGACGAATGTACAAATTTACTTGTTCCCGTTTGTTTATCAAGTTCACATATTGCATATGGTTCAATTCGAATGGAGCCGATATTTATGATTCTAGGGCAGACAGCAGGAACGGCGGCAGCACTTGCCTTTAAACATGAAATAGCTGTCCAAGATGTAGATTATAAAGAATTAAAACAGGAACTTCTAAAGGCGGATCAAGTTGTCGAATGGGGTGACGATATGGTGGATGATCCGATTAAACGAATGGAAGAAACGTTCGGAAAGTAATAACCATTATAGTAGTGGAGGGGTTTAGATGAAAATCATTGCTTGGAAGCGCGATAGATTAAAGGAACTAGTAGAGTTATGGAATAAAGAATTAGCCGTTGATTTTCCGATGCGTGAAGACTTGTTTGTACAGAATAGTTTCGATGACGTGAACATAAGCTATGGCAGTTCTTATATTGCAGTAGATGATCAGGACCATGTGATTGGATTTGTAGTCGCTAAACGATGGCAAGAAGAAATAGATGTGAAAATGGATCCTAAAAGGGGCTGGATCCAAGTGTTATTAGTAGACAGTGCCCACCGTGGAAAAGGTATTGGTACAACGCTACTAGAACGTGCAGAAGCAGATTTAAAGGGAAATGGTGTTGAGGAGATGCAATTGGGTGGCGACCCTTATCACTATTTCTCAGGTATACCAGATCATTATACGGATGCACAAAAGTGGGCAGAAAAACATGGCTACATTAAAAGAGTAGACACATATGACTTGATTAACCGTCTGGATAAAAAATATGACTTACCTGCTGATAATTCAGTTGCCTTTTCAATTCTTAAAAAGGAGGAAGAGGCAGACCTAATTTCATTTCTAGAAAGATGTTTTCCAGGAAGATGGGTCTATGAAACGATGAAATACTTTGAAATGAATGGGAATGGGCGAGAATTTGTTATCGTCAAAAAGAAGGGCCAAATCATAGGGTTTTGCAGAATAAATGATAGCCACTCGCCATTCATTGCACAAAATGTTTATTGGAGCCCCCTTTTTGAACAAGAAGTCGGTGGTATTGGTCCACTAGGAATTGATGCAAATGAACAAAAGCAAGGGTACGGATTAGCGATTGTACAAGCAGCAATGGTTTATTTACAACAACGAAGTATTGAAACAATCATTATTGATTGGACAATTTTAGTGGACTTTTATAAAAAACTAGACTTTAATCCATGGAAAACATATGGTGTTTATTTAAAGGATTTAAAGTGAGGATTTCGAAGCTGGTACAGGGAGTAATGAAGGACCGCCAATCATACTGAGAGCGATCAAAGCCTTATCGGTGCACCTTTTACAGTGACGAAGGTAAAAACATCCCACTCAATAAAGTGAGGTGTTGTTAAATTTTCCCTTTTCTAGTTGCGATGACATTGTTGCAGTCTCTATATGAATAATAAAAGCGTTATACAAATGATTTATATAGTTTGAGTTTAAAATGAATGGTGAGATAAGTATTGTTTATAGTTAGATATATAATAGAAGACGTTATAATGGCAGCAACTGCAACTGAAAAAAGCCCAGTTGTCAAAAAAACGGATTTATATCATCTATCGTAACCGGTTTTTTTAGAAGTTTTTCTCTTTATGTTGATCGGCATTGCGGATACATTCATGTTGAGTACATAGTCAGATGATGCGGTGTCAGGTGTAGAGGCGGCAAATCAGTATGTTCATATCACCATTCTCCTCCTTGCGTGCAACGGGAGATGCAACATATCCGGTCATCATTGGTTCTTTTTCAATGGTAGCCTTGAGTTTGCCATTAGGCTATTTTTTAGTATTCGAATTAAATCTCGGTCTCGTCGGCGTATGGCTAGCGATAACTGTAGATGAATGGACACGTGCTATTATTATGTATTTCCGATGGAAGAGTAGGAAATGGGAAAGATACGCTCTGGTAACGCCGAAAAAGAGTCCTCAGTGATATTTACATTATCAAATAACCCACTTGAAAAAATTGAATAGCATATAAAACATGCCACTAATATTGATTAAGTGGCATTTTTTGTATTGGAAAAGGATAGTAATTTAGATGTCTATTTTTATGTGGCAAAAGATCTTCATATTTATAAAATGATTCCACTTACCGAAGTTCCAGATGATGTGTTTGTATAAGAGAATATAGGACCTGGATTCGGAATCATTGCAACAGGAGACACCGTTTATTCATTGTTCTAGGGTGAAATTGTGTACTATCATTGAATAAAAATCGTATATACCTCTTAACAGTTGATGTCACAATTGTTTTCAATCAGGATGCATACCAGTTGGTTCGATAAGAAAGACATTGAACGGTTTACTTGTAAAACTCAGAACTTATTTTGCTTACACTACTAAAATAACTCCACAAAAGCCAGCGACCCGGGCGGGTTTAACTCACTGAAAGTGGAAAGTGTTGGAATAACTAGCGTGAAGCCAAAATGTATTTTGATGTTCGATCTTTGATTCATATATCTACAAATCTTGAATTAACGGGCAGTATGACCCCCACTTCAAGTCTTTAGGGACACAAGAAGAATAAGCGTGGGATGAAGAACCCCCTCTGATTGAAGATTAAAGTTATCTTAATAATCTAAAATGAGGCCAATCAAGCCATATATGCAAATGCACTTCCGGTATATAGCGGAATAATACATGAGATATTGCGGTGGCCATGTAAACTAATCCCGATGAAGCACCTATAGTGATGACCTCAATACAAGATGAAATAGCAATTGAAAAGGTTTGTTTGATGTATATCCGAGATAAATAGTACTTTATTTCATATCGTATAAATAGACAGAAGTAGTGGATATTTCTTCCGGAAATAACTATTTTGGTGAAAACTATTTACAATTATCAGAATCTATTATATAGTCTAATTGTTAAAGCATTTACATATTAGGCTTAATTGGGGAGGGATAGAAATGGTATTAGATAAATATAAGGGGATCATTCCTGCATTCTATGCTTGCTATGATGAATCAGGAGAAATTTCGAAGGAGGGAATTAAGGAATTATCGAACCATCTTTATGCAAAAGGGGTAAAGGGTGTCTATGTAGGCGGGAGTTCTGGTGAGTGCATTTATCAAAACCTTGAGGAAAGAAAGGCAACATTGAAACATGTTGCCGAAAACTTAAAAGGGAAGCTTACTTTAATTGCTCATGTTGGTGCACCATCAACAAAAGAAAGCATTGCATTAGCGAAATACGCAGAGGAATTAGGCTATGACGCGTTATCTGCAATACCGCCAATTTACTTTCAACTTCCAGAAAGCGCAATTGAAAAGTATTGGTCAGAAATCATGGACTCGACAGAGCTACCATTTATTATTTACAATATACCTCAAACAACTGGATATAATCTTTCAACTAACTTACTTAAGAAATTATTGGAAAACGACAAGTTAATTGGAGTTAAAAATTCTTCCATGCCAGTATTGGACATTGAGAGGTTTAAAGCGACAGCTAATAAAGATTTTATCGTATTTAATGGACCAGATGAGCAATATGTATCGGGTAGATTAATTGGTGCTGATAGTGGGATAGGCGGAACATACGGAGTAATGCCAGAGCTATTCTTAAAAGCAGAAGAATTTGTTTCATCAGGTGATTTTTCAGAAGCAAGAAGAATTCAAAGAGACATAAATGACATTATTATTTCGTTATGTTCACTTAATGGTTCGATGTACGATGTGATTAAAGAAATATTTAAACTACGAGGAGTAAATATTGGAAATGTAAGGGGTCCATTAGAGCCAGTTACAGGAAATGATTTGGAGAAAGTAGAGGATATTAAAAATGTAATTGATGAAACGATTGCAAAATTTAGCTAATTTGAAATTAGTCAAACGGAATGGGCTATATGGACAAAACATGGCACTGGGGTAGCTTAAGGGAATAGGGGAAAAGAAAATACTACTATTAGTAGCTCTATAATGGCAGGGAACTTAATCTTTTCTGGGGGAGGGCATATCGTGGAAGTTTTAGAAAAAAATAACGTTAATCTAAAGCGAAAAAAAAGTAATAGATGGCTAGAAGTCAAAAAAATGAAAGCGTTCTATCTTATGTTATTGGCCCCTATGGCTATGTTGTTTTTATTTAGCTATGTACCAATGTACGGAATATTAATTGCATTCAAAGACTTTTCACCAGGTTTGGGTATATGGCACAGTCCATGGAATAACTTTGAGCATTTTAAAAGATTATTTGATGATTATTTGTTTATAAGAGCACTAAAAAATACGGTTATTATTAGTGTACTAAAGATAATCATTTCATTTCCTGCCCCAATTATTTTTGCTTTGTTGTTAAATGAGGTTACTCACAATAAGTTTAAAAAAATAACACAGTCAATCTCCTATTTACCGCACTTTATGTCGTGGGTAATTCTTTCAACAATGATTGTTGAGGTACTTTCCCCTGAAAGAGGAATTATTAACTTTTTTATTGGCTTATTTGGTGGAGACAGCGTTCATTTCCTAGCTAGTAAAACCGCTTTTATTCCTATGTTAATCATTTCGGATATATGGAAGGAAATAGGGTATGCATCTATTATTTACTTAGCGTCAATGGCATCAATTGATCCTGCTTTATATGAGGCAGCGGAAATAGATGGAGCAAATCGATTTCATAAAATGATTTATGTCACTATCCCGTCAATTATGCCGATGATTATTATTTTATTTATCTTAAGACTAGGTAGCATCTTGAATGCTGGTTTTGATCAAATCTTAAACTTATACAACCCATTAGTTTATGAGGTAGCAGACATTATAGATACCTACGTTTATCGAGCTGGATTAGAGCAATTCCAATTTGATTATGCAACTGCGGTAGGATTGTTTAAAAATGTAGTTGGAATCGCGCTTATATTAAGTGCAAATGCAATTATTAGAAGAAGAAGTGAACATGGAATTTGGTAGAAAGGGGATCTGAATCATGAAACTAAGAGATCGGAAAAAAATATCGTGGTTTAACGTAGTGAATATGACATTTATTGTTTTATTCTCTATAGCTGTCCTTTATCCTTTCTGGCAAACGATAGTGTTATCTTTTACTGATGCTAATCAAGCATCAAGTCTTGGGTTAAACATTTGGCCAGAAAGATGGATCACTGATGCTTATGTGTATATATTTTCATATGAGCAAATAGGTGTAGCTTATCTTAATACGATTTTCCGAACTGTGACAGGTACTATATTAATTGTTATATTTACTGTTTTGGCTGCATATCCACTGTCAAAAAGGAACCTCCCTTATCGAAATACAATTACGATCCTATTTTTGATAGCAATGTTTTTTTCGGGAGGAATGATTCCAGACTATTTACTAATCAAAAACCTTGGTTTACTTGATAATCGTTTGGCATTGATTTTGCCATCAGCTCTTAACGTGTTTTATGTAATAATTATGCGTAATTATTTCATGACAATTGACAAAGGTATTGAGGAATCTGCAGTAATGGACGGGGCTAATCATCTTACGATATTAATGAAAATTATTATGCCTTTATCCAAGCCAGTTATTGTCACAATCGCACTTTGGGCAGCGATAGGGCATTGGAATGAGTGGTTTCATGCTTTGATCTATATTCAAGATGATACAAAGACGGTACTGCAAATGGTAGTAAGGGATATGCTGGTCAATATGAATCTATCACAAGAAACACAGGTATCTGGTGCAGGAGCAACAAATTCAAATCTACTTTTAAGTAATGTTCGAGCGGCAACTGTAATGGTATCAATTGGACCGATAATTCTAGTATATCCGTTCGCACAAAAGTACTTTATCCGTGGAATTATGATTGGATCTCTAAAAGGCTGAAATATTAATAGATATAAGAGGAGGATGTTGCTAAATGAATAGATACATGAAATTGTTAAGTATACAACTAGTAATGGGCTTGTTTATTATTATGGGTATTGCTGGTTGCAACACTAATACTGATAAAGATGATGTTGTAATGGAAGATTTACCTGAGTTAGGTGATTTTTCGAAAGAACTTACATTAAAACTTTCAGGTTCCTTTACTCAAGGGAAAATTGAGGAAGATAATTGGGTCCAAAAAAAGCTTGAGAAAATGTTTAACGTAAAAATTGTAAACACTAAAAACAATACATGGAGTAAAGATGAAGTTTCATTAATGGTTGCATCAGGTGATGTTCCAGATACATTCTCCTTTACGGCCGGCACTCAAACTTCGAGGCAGTTATATGAAGGCGGTGTAACAAGAACAATACCGAGAGCAATGATTGAAAAATATGCACCACTGTACTCGAAAATGATAGATGAAAATGCTCCGGGTTGGGAAATGAATTTAGCACCTGAGAAAGAGAATGAGTATCTCAACTTAACGGGATATCAAGGTCATGCAGCCGGTATATTATGGGCACCTACATTCCGACTAGATTGGTTGGAGAATCTTGGGATTGCACCTCCAGGAGAAATTAATCCTGTTGGAACAGAGGGAGGATTAGAGCGAATCTTCTTTACCGATAAAGCCTACACATTAGAAGAGGTCGAAAAAATACTTCATGCATTTACTTACGATGATCCAGATGGAAATGGGATAAATGATACTTATGGTATGTTACCCTACAATAATCAGCTTCACTGGATGAATACGTTGATGGGGGCACACGGTGTTGCGTCTGGTTACAACTTGATGGAAGATGGCGAATTAATAAGTGCAGAGATATCCAACAAATATAAAGAAGGATTAAAATTGTTGGCGAAGTGGCAAGAAATGGGTGTTATTGATCCGGAATGGACTACAATTGATGTAGAAACGAGCTGGGAAAAGTATAAACAAGGGAGGACTGGTTATTTTACTGCTCAACGTTCATATGTAGCTATGGAAGAGTGGACAAAAACTAGGGCCCCTCAGAATCTTGTTGCAGCAGATCCAAATGTGAAAGTACTTGTTACGGCGCCAGAGATAGGCCCAGATGGTCAACAAGGTCAGGGTGCTTGGATGCCAGTTACTCTTCTGGGAGATGCATTTCAAATCTCTAAGGATGTTACAGATGAAGAGTTGGCTAGAATATTGCAGATATTCGATTACATCAATCACGATGATGATTCAAGATGGACTATATACGGTGAAGTTGGCGAACATTCAGAGTGGGGAGGAACTCCTGAAGAGTCATCATTACTAGTAAAGGAGGAATACCCGTCTACAGAAGGTAATATGGGCTTTAACGCCTATAACTTTAGAACCTATTCAGGGAAAAGGTTGCAATGGTTAACTTCAGAGAAAACATTGAAGTTAATGGAGCAATTCTTCGCAAAACCTGAGGTAGTGGAAAAAATGGCCATACGCCCATATAGATATGACTTGTTTAATGAAACGAAAGGGCAAGAGCTTACAAAAAGATATAGTGGACAATTAAATACGATTGTCGAAGAATTTAGAATGAAGGCTATTGTTGGCGAACTAGACGTGGATAAAGAGTGGGATTCATATGTTGAAAATTGGTTGAAAAATGGAGGAAAACAAGTACTAGAAGAATTAGAGAAAGCGCCAAAAGTATCAGACCTATTAGAAAAGTAGGATGTAATTGAGTAATGTGACAGTGTGTAGCTACTAGCTAAAGCTAGAGTGTTTGATAAAAAACATGCTGTTCACTTTTTTAGAATTAAAAATTAGGAGGAGTTTTTTGTGGGTATAGCAAATATTAGTAATAACATTACAAAGCCTTTGCCATTATTTTATACGGGATTGGGGGGATCTGAAGCCTATCGTATACCTTCTATGATTACGACTTTAAAGGGAACAATTATTGCTGGTATTGACGCAAGAATTGTAAACTCACGAGACAATCCTAATAAAATTGATACTACTATTCGGAGAAGTACAGATAATGGTGAAACGTGGGGACCGGTTCAAAAGTTAGTGGCCTATCCAGGCGAAGGCTTGGACGGGTCTGCGGCCATCGACACTTCACTACTTCAGGATGAAATCACTGGTACCATCTGGATGTTGTTTTCACATACTCCAGGAGGTATCGGACTTTGGTCAAGTGAGGAAGGAACTGGTTTTGATCATCGCGGCAGAAGATTTCTATATGATAATTATGATGGTCAGTTTACTTTACAAGAAAACGGAGAGGTTTATGATCAATTCGAAAATAAAACTTTATTTACGGTAGATGAAGAAGGTAATGTATGGATAGGTGGAGTCCGAAGTGGAAACATTTTCAAGAAAAAGGGTGTAGATTCAAATGAGAAGTTATTAGAGGCCAGAACATCGTTTCTTCAAATAATCAAGAGTGAAGATGACGGCCTTACATGGTCAAAACCAATAGAATTAAACCATGAAGTAAAAGATTCTTGGATGTGCTTTATCGGCACTGGACCTGGAAGAGGATTACAATTAAAACAAGATGAAAATAAAGGAAGGCTTATTTTCCCAATATATTTTTCAAATAAACACGGAAAAATGTCATCCGCTGTTATATATAGTGATGACCAGGGGAGTACATGGCATAGATCTAGTTCGCCGAACGATGGCAGGGTATTTAATGACAAGGTATTAAGTGCGGAAACTCTATCTGAAGAAAGTTCAGATTTAACGGAGTCTCAAGTAATTGAACTGCCAAATGGATACCTTCACCTATATATGAGAAATCACTCTGGGAAGCAGAGAACGGCTATTGCTGTTAGTAAGGATGGAGGAATAAACTGGAATGATTTGAAGTATGACCAGGATCTCCTAGACCCAACATGCCAATCATCAATTATTAAATATCCTGATTTAGGAGATGGAAAAACAAGATTGTTGTTTACTAATCCAGCTGATAGTAAGCATCGCCAAAATGGTACGGTTAGATTGAGTGAAGACGGGGGTGAATCATGGGCTTATTCCAAGCAAATTGAATCTGGTTCATTTATATATTCTTGTCTTACTGTGTTGCATAACGGGGAAATTGCTCTTCTATATGAGACTGAGCCAACCAACGAAGAAATTACTGTTAACTTTGTCAAATTCACGCTAGATTGGCTTAAGTCATAATTGGTGGTTTAAATCTGGTAGTAATTATATGTTCTACTATTCCTTCTATCATTCCAGCTACCGTAATTATAAATGATATAGTGACTATACTTTCTACGTAGCTGGATTGATAGGATTTTTCAGGAAAAATCACATCATATCAAAACTTAAATAGAGTGCCCATCTTGTATATAGAAATTTATTAATTTATCAAAGATGACACAGTTTATGAAGCCTTTCCTACATTTTATTTAACAAAGAAAAATCATACGGATCAAAGCTGTACAATGATTTTTATAAGATGGTAGAAGATGAAAAGAAACATGGATTGAGAGGATTGAACCTGCTGAAGAAGCTAAAGGGTTAGACTAATTTTTTATTGTGGACAGTGGGTACTCATGTAGATTTTCAATTTAATGATGCTATGTTTTGTGCTGCAAAATATATTACAGAAGACATACAAAAATGGCGAATTCGCAGATAGAGTCTTACGAAGGATGCTTTAATCTTAAGTTGAAAAGGCAGTTAGTGTATAAAATTTAAATGGGGTGTAGAAATTGTTTAAACCTAGTAGTAAGTTAATGAGGTTCGCAGAATGGCTCACTAAACTTTTGCATATTCAATTAATTTGGATTTTGTTTTGTTTAATTGGGCTAGTTATTGGCGGTATTTTCCCGGCAACCTTTTCGATGTTTGCAATCATTAGAAAATGGATTATTAAACAAGATGATTTCCCCGTTCTTAAAACCTTTATGAGAACATATAAAAAAGTATTTATCAAATCAAATATATTAGGATATGGAATGATTCTATTAGGTTTTAGTATTTATTATTACATACAACTTTTCAGCTCTATTTCTATTGTTTTAGTAGCAGTTACATCCATGTTTGGTCTTGTTTATTTAATGACAAGCTTATTTATTATTCCAGTTTATGTTCACTTTAATATCAGTCTTCCTGAAGTGATAAAACATGCTGGGATTATTGCAGTATCACACCCACTACACATATTACTAATGGTACTGTCTCTTATAGCGTTTTGGTATATAATGTTACTACTACCTGCGATGCTACCATTTATTGGTTTTAGTTTTCTTTCCTACGTCCTAATGTTTATAGCGAATACAGCTTTCACAAGTATTGAACGGAAAGTGGCTCAGTAAATGTATAGTTTTTCTAACATTTAAGATCAGGGCTAGTTTAGGAGGAAAAGTAAAGAGTTGAAGTAAGAAATTAGTATAATAGGAAGTATTCAATTTCCGTTTGCTCAATCTAACTATATCGAGTCTGCAAGTCCCGTGGTAGATTGTTGCAGTTTTCCCGGGCTTACTTCTAGTCTTTTTGTGGTTAGTGGTCTTGTTGCTTATGCATTTTCGAAGCTCAAGTTTAAAGGTAGAAACATAATTTCTTATCTTTACTTCTAGCCTTATTGTCCTAAATCATTCAAATTCTTGGTATAGTAGAAATAATTTATAGTAATATTTGACATATCGTAGTTATTCTTCTAGAAAGTACTTTAATGAAAGGTGTTTTTTGGTGGTAATTTGTTGTTGATCAAGATAATAATAGTCAAGCACTGATGGTAAGAATTGCAACATTAATGCATGAATTTAGTCTGAGTTTTGCTTAAAAGATGGTAGGAGGAGCTACGGTAGCCTCTATAAAAAATAATATAAAATACGGAGTTGTATTCATATGAAAAATACAGAGGAAGTTTTTCAATCAATTAAGGGGGAACTTATTGTTTCTTGTCAGGCACTCCCTGAAGAACCAATGCATAGTCCGTTTATTATGAGCAGAATGGCATATTCAGCGATGAAAGGTGGAGCTAAAGGAATCAGAGCTAATAGCATTGAAGATATTAGAGAGATAAAAAAAACTGTAGAATTGCCAATAATCGGTATTATTAAAAGTGTCTATGAGGGATCTGAAGTATTCATCACACCGACATTAAAAGAAATAGATCAATTATATCATGAAGGCGTCGATATTATTGCAATAGATGCAACCAATAGGGTTAGACCTGATGGTAAAATCATAAGCGAAGTATTCCCGACTATTCGTGAGAAATATAGTGATCAGTTATTCATGGCCGATTGCTCAACTTATGAAGAAGCGAAAGAAGCATATGAATTAGGATTTGATTGCTTAGGTACGACACTAAGTGGTTATACCGACTATACTCAAGGTACAAGCTTACCAGATATTACGTTGATTGAAAGGCTTGTGAAGGATTTTCCTATCCCAATTATCGCTGAAGGTGGGATTTGGACACCAGAAGAACTTAAGCATGTGTTCAAACTAGGAGTCTGCTCTGCAGTTGTTGGGACTGCAATAACAAGACCCATGGATATTACAAAAAGGTTTGTTGAAGCCATAAAACAAGTTGTATAAGGATGGAGCCAATGATCGTTAACAGTAGATAGATAATAGTGAAACATCTCATAATCTTTGCATCTCTGATTAAAAACTTGAGATGGTGCTCAATGACCGAGTACTTGAAGTAGATTATGACCTAGTTTCACTAACTTATAACTTTAATCATCTTGCCATTATTTTAGGTGCTGGCGTGGTGGATCAAGAAAGATTAGTGTCATTGGTAAAAAGTAAAGTAAAAGAAAAAATAGTGAGGAGTTTTTCGAAAATAGCAACATGAGGGCCTCACTTTTAAACTACGCAGGATTACAAGATGCATTACCTTTGCATTTTTTTAGGAAAGACTGGAGGTAGTATACAATGCCAAAAATAGATATCCTTGCATTAATTCATTCAAGATACCACAGCTTTACTAATACAGAGAAAAAAGTAGCTGACTATATCCTTGAAAACACAAAAAGCGTAATTTACATGTCTATTACTGACTTGGCTGATATTTGTGATGTAGGTGAATCTAGTATATTTAGATTTTGCAAAACACTGAAACTTAGAGGGTATCAGGAATTTAAAATTGCTTTAGCTAATAATAATACCTTAGAATATGAAATGCCTCAACTCTCTAGTAAAATTACAATGCAAGATACGATTGATGAACTATCTTCCAAGATTTTAGCGACGACGGTAAATGCACTCACCGAAACACATAACCTAATTAATATAAATGATGTATCCGAAGCAGTTGATATGATCATTAAAGGAGATAGAATTCACTTTTTTGGTGTAGGTGCTTCGTTGATGACTGCGTTGGATGCGAAAAATAAGTTTATGAGGATAACTAATAAAACGGAATGCTCGATAGACTCTCATCTACAAATAATGTCTGCCTCTTTAATGACAAAGAATGAAGTCGCTGTCCTCATTTCTTATTCAGGTTCGACTAAAGATACAATTGAAGTCGCAAAGGTTGCTAAGGAAAGAGGAGCAAATATTATTTCGATAACAAGATTTGCAAAATCACCTCTAACGAGTTACTCAGATATTACCTTACTTTGTGGAGCGAATGAAGGACCATTGCAAGGGGGCAGTTTATCAGCGAAAATATCACAATTGTACTTATTGGACCTTCTTTATACTGAGTACTTTAAAAGAACTAATAAAGAATCAAGTAATAATAAAGCGAGTACGGCAAATGCTGTTATAGAAAAGATGTTGTAAAAAAGTCCCTCTCCAGTATATTATTTCATGATTCGATTCTTCACTCTTATTTTCAAAACTTCAAAAGTTAGTTTTTCTATAAATATCACCTAAACCCTTAGGAACTCTATTTAGCTTTCTGATTTTTATAAGTACTAATTTAACTAGTGGGCTGTTACATTAGTGGAAGTAATGTCTGACCATGATTTTGGAACAATTATGAAAGGAGACACAGTTTAATCCCTGTATGACAGTAAGGTTGTTAGCAACTATTAAGTGAAAATCGTATCAAACTGGATTTTTTTGCATAAATAAACACAAATAACCTAAAGGAATCCAACAACTCAAGCGGATTTATTCGACCGAGTTGTTGGTTTTTTATATTAAACTAATCACAAAATCTTTTCTAAAAAGTCCTGTGCACGTTTACTTTTTGGTGAAGAAAAGAACTCGGCAGGGGGCGCGTCTTCAACTAATTGCCCATCGTCCAAAAACAACACGCGATCTGCGACTTCTCTGGCAAATCCCATTTCATGGGTTACGATCGCCATCGTCATACCTGTAAGCGCTAACGATTTAATAACTTCTAGTACTTCCTTAACCATTTCAGGGTCAAGGGCAGAAGTTGGTTCATCGAAAAGCATCATTTCAGGCGACATTGCCAACGCTCTTGCAATGGCTACACGCTGTTTTTGTCCGCCCGATAAACGAACTGGATGCTCACCTTCTTTTTCGGAAAGTCCCACTTTTTTTAGCAACTCACGTCCATGTAATTCAGCGTCTTTCTTGGAAGTCCCTTTTACCATTATCGGCGCATAGGTAATATTCTCAAGAACCGTCATATGAGGAAAGAGATTAAATTGTTGAAATACCATCCCAACTTGCTCTCTCACCTTCATAATATTGACTTTTGGGTTTGTTACTTCAGCTTCATTGACCCATATATGTCCACTTGTTGGTGTTTCAAGTAGATTGATGCAACGCAGAAATGTTGATTTCCCAGAACCAGAAGGTCCGATAATCGCAATGATTTCACCTTTTTGAATAGTGGTTGAAATCCCTTTTAACACTTCAACTTTGCCGTAACTTTTACGAAGATCTTGGATTTTAATCACTTCGCCTCATCCTCCTTTCAACCGCTTTACCAATCAGTGTTAATACAATGACCATCAGATAATAGATAACACCCGCGAAGATTAGGGATTCAAAATAGCGATATGTATTACCGCCCACGATATATGCTCTCCTCATAATATCCGTTACGCCAATGACAGTTACAATCGCCGATTCCTTTGTTAAGGTAATAAATTCATTCATTAACGCAGGCAAAATATTTTTCAAAGCCTGGGGCAAAACTATGTCCTTCATCATTTTCTTATAGGGGATACCAAGAGCCATTGAAGCTTCTAGCTGCCCTTTATCTACAGCTAGAATACCAGCTCTAATAATTTCTGAGATATATGCACCCGAATTAAAACCAAATGCTAAGACAGCTGCAGTATACGCTGTGACTTTAATATCGAATAATTGAGGGGTACCGTAGTAAATTAACAGCAATTGGAGAATTAATGGAGTTCCACGGAAAATGGACGTATAGATATCGGCAAACCATTTCAATCCTTTAAATCGTCCGATTTTACATAGTGCTAACAAAATTCCGATAGTAAAACCAATAAGTGCTGCAACGCCAACAATTTTAAGTGTGACCCCGATTCCTTGTAAAATATAAGGAATCGAGGTGACAATTTGGGTAAAGTCTAAATTCATGGTTCTACATCCTCTCTCTCGAATGAATTAGTTGCTGAACCATTTCAAAACTAATTTCTCTACTTCACCATTATCTTGTAATTCTTTGAGAACACGGTCAAATTCAGCTGTCAATGCACTGCCTTTTTGAAAAGCCATTGATAAACCTAATTTATGCTCTTCAGGAAGTTCAAAACTTGCTAAATCTTTATTCGACTCGATATAGCCATTTGCCACTACATCTGCAATGACGATTGCATCAAGATGCCCCGATTTAATTTCTTGGAAAAGATCCGGAACGCGGTCTCGGCTTTCAACAGAGTAACCATATTGTTCTTCAAGTGATTTCGCACCTTTTTCTTGAACAGATGCTGTTTGAGCACCAACTTTTTTGCCTTTAAGATCTTCTGCGCTATTAATATTACTATCTTTCATTGTAATAACTAGATTTGTAGCTGTAAAATAAGCAGCCGAAAAATCAATTACTTTTTTACGTTCTTCATTGTTGCCATCCATTCCTGCAACGACCAAATCAATGCTTTTTGCCTGTAGTGCGGGAATTAAACCGTTGAAATCCATGTCTTCAATTTCTAAAGTGTAACCTAGTTCTTTGGCAACCATTTTTGCCAAATCAATATCAAAACCGATGATTTCATCACTTACTGCTGTATCAACATATTCGAATGGGGGGTAATCCGCAGACGTTCCCATTTTAAGTATCTTCGTATCCGCTGTATCTGCTGTACCTGTTTTCTCACCAGTTGCTTCGTCCTTCGTTCCACATGCAACTAGTACACTCATCACTAGAACGAGTAGAAGTGCAATCCCTGACCACTTTTTCATAATAAATCACTCCATTTCTAATTTGTTTTATTTTCAAATTCTGTTAAAGCTTCATCCAATACAGTCAAACCATCATCAATCTGCTCTTTTGTAATCGTTAACGGAGGAATCATCCGGATAACTTCTCCAGAGTTGCCGCATAAGTAGAACAGCACACCTTTGTGAAGGCAACTATCAAGGATGGCCATTACTGCTTCGCCATCAGGTTCACCCGTTTCGGGATTGCCAAGCTCGATACCAATCATCAAACCAACACCTCTAACGTCTTTAATGACTGGATGGTGTAGTTTCATTTCAAGTAAGCGCTCCATTGCATAGGCGCCCATTTCAGTTGCGTTTTCCAATAGCTTTTCTTCTTTCATCACTTCGAGGGAAGCGAGGGCAGCAGAGCAAGCAATAGGGTTACCACCAAATGTGGTGCCGTGTGTACCTAGAGGCCATTGGTCCATTAGTTCTTTCGAAGCGACTGTAGCGCTAAGCGGAAGACCTGCAGCAATCCCTTTTGCGACCGCCATGATATCCGGTTTGACATCGAATGTCTGTGCAGCGAACCAATTGCCCGTGCGACCGAATCCTGTTTGGACTTCATCGAAAATAAGTAGAATGCCATGGCGGTCGCAAATTTCACGCACCTTTTTCAGCCAAGCTTTTGGTGGGATGATGTATCCACCTTCACCTAGAACTGGTTCGATAATCATACAAGCTACTTCTTCCGGATCTACTTGGTGGTTGAATAGTTTTTTTACGTCTTGCTCAAGTTTTTCAGGGAAGAAGACGTCTGGATCTGCTCCTTCAGGAAGGTACTCAGGCAGTGCGTATGGCAACTGATAGGAAAGCCAAGTGGGCTGCAAATGTTTCCGATATTTACTCTTCGATGTTGTCACACTTAGTGCGCCCATTGAACGACCGTGGAAACAGCCAGTGAAAGAAACGATATAAGGTCTTCGTGACGTATATTTAGCAAGTTTTAATGCACCTTCAATTGCTTCAGTGCCGCTATTCGCAAAAAAGAAGTTATCCAGTTTTGGCGGTAAAATCGTTTGTAATTCAGCAGCCAATCTTAAAATAGATTCGTAGATGATAACGCCTGATGGGCCATGAATCAGGTGGTCTGCACTGTCTTTGATTGCCTGGACGACTTTAGGGTGCCGATGTCCTACGTTCTCGACAGCAATGCCAGAAGTGAAATCCAGGTACCTCTTGCCATCAGCGCCGTAATAATAACATCCTTCTGCTTTTACCACTGGTAAGTTCGGATGATCTTTTGCCATACTCGGTGCGAGAAAATTTCCAATGTTGTCGACCATATGAAGCCAGTCTTGTTGTTCTTCTACTTTTTGCTGCACAATAAATCCTCCTACTCGATATCAGTATATTTTTTTAACTTGCGAACCACTGATGGTTGACTTATTCCAAGGAACTTAGCAATTTCAGTTGTTGTACGATAACGCTCCTGCGCATCCCTTAACACTTTCATTTCCACATCATCCAAAATGCTTGGTAGTGTTCGGCCTTCAAGATGGATGATAGATAGGTCATCATCTGTATTTTTACGGTATTCTGGTGGTAAGTCTTTTGCTGTAATAACAGGGGAAGTACTTTGTACAACCAACCGTTCCATAACATTTTTGAGTTCGCTATGGTTCCCGTTCCACTCAAGGAGCAACAGCTGATTAAACACATCATCTGAAAGCTTCTTAGTAGTCGTATGGGTAGTTGAAAACTGATTTAAATAAATTGAAATCAAAGCAATCAAATCTTCTTTTCGATCACGAAGTGGTTTTAAATGAATTGGAACGATATGGAGCATATAATACAAATCTTGATGGAATGTTTTATCAGCAACTGCTTCCGTCAATGCATTCTCGGAGGAGCTAATCAGCCTCACATCAAGTGGTAATACTGTAGTTGCGTGAATAGGTGTATATCTACGTTCTTTCAATACATTTGCAATTTTTCCTTGAAGATGAACCGATAGGTTATCAATCCCCTTTAAATAGAGGGTACCTTCATGGGCTAACGTTAATAGGCCCGTTTCCTTTTGCTCGAACGCTCCACCGAATAATTCCCGTTCAAACATCGCTTCCGGCATTGTTTCGCAGTCAACTTCAATGAAAGGTCCATTGTTTCGCTTACTTTCGTTATGAATGAACTTTGCCATTGTCGTTTTCCCGGTTCCTTGTTCTCCGTAAAGGATGACAGAAACGTCGAGTGCCGCCGCATTCCTAGCGGTTTCATAAGCAATTCGTGTCGTCCTGTTTTCAATCGCCAATCCATCGATTGTAAGATTTTCTTTTCGCAGTAGCGTAAGCTCCTCTTTTGCGAGGGACATCTCGTTTTCAAGTTCTTTCATATATTCCTGGATGACGAGAAGTTCGGCTACTTCATAGGAATAGCTAAGGACAAATTCAACTTCACCTGACTCATTAAAGAATGGCATACCTGTAATGAGTGCTTTTCGTCCGGAAGGGGTCGCTTGTATAACTACAACCTTCTTTTTTTGTAGAAGGACGAGCGGAGTAATAGCAGGAGAGAAAATACCCCTTTTTTCTAGATCATATACAGATTTTCCAAGGAGGTCCTCGGCACGTATCCCGTAGTAGCGTCCACTAATTTGTGAAGCTTTTACGATAATACCTGCGTGATTGGTGACGATGATATCTTCATCATACGAATCAATAATTTCTTCTTTTGAATTTGGATGTAAGAAAAAACCTGTCATACGACCACCTTTCCTAAAAGTAACGGTATTCATTAGTGAATAATTATTTGTTTGTAAATAAAATATACTTTACTATCGGAAAATTAGCAATAGAAACTTAATTTACTAACAATTATAGCGTTGCTTGTATTCGCGATGTCGAAAATTATAACATGCATTCAAATGCGATTACAAGTATAATTATACAAAAGGAGGTATAGATACTTCCAATTTCCTTTTTCCACTGCTATATGATTAAATACAGGTCAAGTAACTCGTTTATTATTCAGAAATGAATCGAAGGAAAGGGGATTAGTCGATGTTGAAAGAAATGCTATTCAATAAAATAGAGGAATTTATGGAAGAAATGATTTACGTGCGTCGTCATTTGCATATGCATCCTGAATTGTCACACAAGGAAATTGCAACACCAGCCTTTATCGCCAACTACTTGGTTGACTTAGGAATCGAAGTGCGGAGCGGAGTTGGTGGGAGGGGTGTGGTAGGAATAATACGCGGAGGAAAGCCGGGGAAAACAATCGCTTTTCGAGCCGATTTCGATGCATTACCTATTCATGATGCAAAGAATGCTTCATACCAGTCAACTGTTCCAGGAGTTATGCATGCCTGTGGACACGATGGCCATACTGCTGCATTACTAGGTTTTGCAAAAGCGATAAATGCCGTGAAAGATCAAGTTCAAGGAAACATCGTCCTCATCCATCAGTTCGGAGAAGAATTGCCGCCGGGTGGGTCGAGAGCGATGATTGCTGATGGTTGTTTAGATGGTGTCGATGCGATTTACGGTGCACATCTTCAATCCACTATGGATTCAGGCCATGTTTATGTGCGTGACGGTTATTTACAAGCTGGCGAAGATACAATCAACATTACTGTAAATGGCTCAGGGGCACATGGAGCGGAGCCTCACAAGGGAGCAGATCCGATTTTAGCAGCAAGCCACATCATGGTTGCACTTCAATCCATTGTGAGTCGCAATACAGATCCATTGAAAGAGCTCGTCATTTCTATTGGGAAGTTTCATGCTGGGGATGCGGATAATGTCATTCCAGAAAAAGCGGTAATGGAAGGAACGATTCGTGTCTTTGATGAAGAGTTACGTACTCTCGCGAGTGTTCGTCTGGCGGACCTTGCCCGTTCTATAGGTCGCGGACTCGGTTGTGAGGTGGATGTACAGATTGAAAGAGGATACGATGCACTTTGGAATCATGGCGCGCAAATGGACGTCGTCCGAAAAGCAGCGGCGGATGTATTTGGTAGTGACGCTGTTGTGGAAACGCAACCAATAATGCCAGTCGAGGATTTTTCTTATTACCTGCAACATGTTCCTGGTGCTTACTTCTTCGTGGGTGCAAAAATGGAGGATCCTAAAAAAGTGTTCCCGCATCACCATGAAAAATTTGATTTTCATGAACCGGCAATGGAAATGATTGCGAAAACATTTGCAGGGATTGTGCTAGATTATCAAAAATAGTGAATTTTGACCATGTCAATTACAAATAAGAGCCTTCCGGAAAATATCCTAGAAGGCTCTATTATTAATTCAAATAGTTTAGATGAGATTAATTCCACAATCCTGCTTTTTGAAGTTTCTTTTTACCTTTAAACGCCAAGATGATAAAGAGAATATTGATAACAAGCATTGCGAGAATTGTATAAAGGACTAATGTATAAGATCCCGTTAAATCAAATACAAATCCATATCCATATCCAGGTAATGCTACAATACCCGCAACAGCTAGTCCTATTGCAGCTGTTGAATAAATTTGACTAAATTCTTTATTGCCGAAAAGGGCAGTTGTAAGAATTGGTCCAAGTGTACCTACCGATGCAGACACAATTCCGAAAAACCCGATTGCAATCATGAAAATTGTCGAGTTATCTGCGACTGTAAGCAGAAGCCCGATTGAAATCAAACCCGTAATCATTGAGAAAATAGCCGTATTTCTCGCGCCAATCTTGTCGCTTAAGAAACCGAAAAGGATAGCTCCAACTAGCAAACCAAACATCCAAATCCCCAAAGCATTACCCGCGAATTGAACCGTGTAGCCAAGGCCCATTGCAAATGGTGGAATATGTTGGCCAAAGCTGGCAATCGAGGTGATGAAGAAGAAAAAGATGACTAATGCATAAAATGTAGAAGACTTTCTTGCTACAGCAGCTAACACACCTTTATTTGGCTCAACCGGTGCTTCGTTTGCACCTTCTTTAACTTCATCCATACCAATTGGAAGCAGCCCTTTTTGTTGAGGAGCCATTCTAATTAATAAGATTATAATTGGAATAACGATGGCGATTACGACAAGCCCAAGCGTAATGTAAGACGATCTCCAACCATTATTGGCAATCAGGTTACCAACGATTGGTGAGATAACAGCACCGCCTATTCCGACAAATGCCATCATGACACCCATTGCTAATCCGTTATGTTTTTTAAACCAGTTATTGATCAATACAGGGCCAGCCATTGTAGCAACGAAAACTGAACCCATTGCCATTGGAATAGCGAATAAATACCATCCCCACACTGAAGTCATGAGGCCAAACATGGCGAAAGAGCCAGCTTGTAAAATTACACCGGCTATCAGTAGTAACCTAATATCATATTTCGCCATCATCTTACCGGCAATCGGTAAAAATAGCATTGTTACAATTGAAGAAACACTAAAGTATAATGTCAAACTACCCATACCAATATCTAAGTCCTCAGAAACTGGAGTTAAAAATAATGCACCTGAACTATTAATACCACCTCGTGTAAATGCCAGCATGAGCGAAATGCCGATGAGTACCCACCAGCCGAAGTGAATTTTCTTCTTGTTAGTCATTTAAATAAACCATCCTTTTAATTTCTACTTTAATCGTTTCGTATATTGAAATGTCATTACCTTTTTCCACGATAATTCTTACAACTATATTAATTTAACATCAAACTATATTATGTGTCAATAAGGTGAATTTTATTATCGCGTTTATTTCCAAACGCTAATAATTCTAACTGTTTACGGGGGGGGGACAGTCGCCACTATAAATTTGCCACAATTCAGGGCAAAGTTCAAAAAGAAATAGCCCGCTCTATGTCAGTTTGACACGGAGAGGGCTATTTTGGGAAACTAAATGGATTCGTGGGCTGTTTCTTTTAGTGTTGATTTCCGGGAGATGCATATCCTTATTTAACCGCGGTTATCTTCTTCAAAATCCCGTAGCCATTTTTCACTTTCAAATGAGCAACTAATTGTCCTTTCGCAGATAAATCTTCAAGTTCTTTTCCAGTGTTTTCCGGTACAAAGTAGCGTTCCAAGCCGAAATCCACGGAATAGACGTAAACACCATCAACATCTTGAAAATCATAACTGCTTAGTTTTCCGGTTAAATAGACACTACCTCTAGGTTTTTTATCAGATAAACTGTCTAACACATAGATATCGCCTTGCTGAACAAGTTTTCCATAAACAGTTAGCCAATTGGAATTCGCCAACTTGTCGATTTTTTTCAAAATAGCGGAAGAAACTTCATTTTTCGGTACCTCCTCAATCTCATAGCGGAGCGTGACATAATCCCCATACAGTAAGTCTCTTGGATCCACTGGCACTGTCAGCAATACTACATCATCTCCGTAGGTCAATGTCCAAATTGGTTTGATAGTCAGGCCGATTAATAGGAGAAGGGGGAGCGTTAATGCAATGATGAATCCGATACGCTTATTTTTCATCATGTTCATCTGAAATCACCGTTCCTCTCCGAGTTTTCTCGAACCAAAAACCAAAGCCGATTAGAATCAAACCACCAATGATAAAGAATAACGATTTTGGCATGAAATTATATGAAAAATCGGCGTAGAAACGGAAAATCAACGTGCACACAATGAGAACCGCTGGCAAACTGCCAATCTTCAAGAAGAACAACAGTTTAACTGCGAAAATGAGTGTGAAAATAATCGCTGCTATTCCTGTATTATCTTCCGAAACGAAATCTATCCATGTACTTGGAAAAGTCAGGTATAGACCCGTGATTCCATAAACTGCAGAGCCAAGCCATTCAGATGGCAACTGGTATCGACCAAATGAAAAGAAGGCAAGGAACAAGCCAAGTGCAAAGAAAGTGCATAAAATTAGTACTTCATGGACGTCAAAATAAATAAATAAATTAAATAAAAATAGCAAGGTTAAAACGGAATTGGCGATAAATAAACCCCTGGAATGACCCATCCGTTTTTCATTCATCCAAAACAGTAGCGGTATAATTAGCAACAGCAGATAGGGTACTTCAACAGTTCCATTCAACACGTTGAAACCGTAAATGATGAAAAATAAGCTGGCAGACGCAAAAATGAGTTTGTCTTTCAAGTAATAGGCAAGTGGTAAAATGCCGAGACCCCACATGAAGAAATCTGCATAAACCACTTCACCCAAATTAAACATTTGACCAATCAGGAAAATCCCAGCGCCAAATGCAAATACACCAATATAATAAAGACTTCGCGAAGTCTTTGGGTAATGATCCTCCAACTTAAAACCACCTGCATAAAAACCAGCTGTTCCGAAGAATAATAGTAAGAACTTCGCAAGTTTCGGGATTTGGTGCCAATTTCCTGCGATGAAGCTCAAAATGCCAACCCCAATCAAAACCGCCCCTATAATTAGCAAGACCCGTACAAAACTAAGTCGCTCAGAAGGCACGTACTCCGCCAGCAGTTTGCGCGCCTGATTGGTTTCCAATTGTCCTGATTGTTCCAAAAAGAGCAATTCCTTCTCAAGGACACGGTATTCTGGGTTACTGATTTTCCTTTTCATCTCATTGACCTCCGTTTCATTTAGACTCCTTTAGGCTAAGTATACCCGCAATTATTGAGATGGAACATCGTAAATTGTAGTTATAGAATTAGACGGGTGAACTAGTCTATTCCTTTCTATTTCAACAAATCTGATCGAATTTCACAAAAAAAAAACACTCATATTGAGCGTTTTTCATGTTATGTTACAAATTCAATTCAATTTCATCTTAATTTTTGTTTTCTCATCCATTGCGTTGCGACCCACTTTTCTCCGGCTATAACGGGTGCTCCACCATGTAAAGTTAACTGATTTAAATCTTCGTCATTATAGAAATATTCGAAGTAAACTGCCATACCTTTTTGTGGCGTTACTGAAAGATTTAGCTTAGGGAAAAAAGTTTCCCCACCCTGTTCTACATCATTTAAGTACATAATTAGCGTACTAATTCTATTATTGTTTGCTACTTTACTAGTTGATGAAAAAAAATCATAATGAGCTTTATACTCTTGACCTGGGGTATATTTAAGGATTTGAAGGCCTTCTCCGTGTTCAATGGGGATATTCATAATAGAAGAGACTCTTTTTTCAACACTAGCAACAATATCGTTTTCATTTTCTTGAAAAAACATACTACTACTTGTTCTTAGTTCATCTACCTCGCGTGTCGTCCCAATTTTTGAACGTTGCATTTTGTCCTTTGACAATCTGATTAGTTCATCGCATTCTTCGTTACTTAAAACATTATCTAAAATTACTATCAATGGTTCTTCATATTTACTGATTATATTAATCTCTCTATCGGTTTTGATTTTATTGCCAACGTGACCAAATATAGTTTGTTCTTTATTCTCCGTTATCATCTTTAAACGACCCCTTAAACTATATGATTTTCAGAACGAGTACGTTTTTTGTAATGAATATATTTGTTAACGGTCTTCTCTGATTAGTTCAATTCTATTTTACCATATAATTTTAATATATCGCAAATTTGTAAAGCATTTTAATATAAGCCATTTTCAAAATGTTGTTGCTATATAGTCGGGATTTTACAAATAGCGTGTATTTCCAACACCGCTTAGTCGCTTGGTGATGGCCTTACGCAATAAGCCCGTCAGAAGATCACGAGGGAGGGATTGAACTGCATCCCTCCTAGGTCTTATTGCTTCGGCGCCCGCAGGATGCGGGTGTGCAGCCTTTGCCGCAGGACGCGGCGATATTAGGCTGCCTTTCATTAGTGTCGCTCCTTCGCTAAATTTGTTCGTTATACAGGTGAGGTATACCACCTAGTTAATTCTAAATAAGTAGTGCCGAATATATAGTTAATCCTAATTAAGTGGTTCAGAATATATATAGTGATTGAGTTAATGATTACACTCCATACCGCCTCGGCAATTTTGGGAACAAAAAAGGTTCCAGTCACCACTATAAATTGGGAAGAATTCAGATGGAAATAGCCCACTCTATGTCAACTTGACACGGAGTGGGCTATATTGATGGATCTTATCTGCTACTATAAGGTAGTTATTTTATACGCCCCGTTTATTCCCCCATATAAGTGTATGCAACTGCGGCAACACTTTAACATCATTCATGATAGGGGAGTTGACAGTCAAATCGATTAGCCATTCATATCGTTTTAGTAATGTTGAAACGAGTTGTGCATCATCAGTTGTCGTCGTATCAGCATTTCCTGTTTGTAGGAAGAAAGGAAACGCCGGGTAACGAAGATGAACCTCTTCTGCAAACTTGAAATCTTCTTCATCGAAAATGACGATTTTCAAACTAGCAGTCGTATCAATCAGTTTCTCCATGAACGTATCCAGTTTGTTGAAATCAGTTGTCATTCCAGAACTCGGTGGTTTTGGAGAAAGGGTAATGTCATCGATTCTCAACAACCAATCCTGCCAAAAGGAAGCTTGCGTTTCAACGGCGACCTTCCATCCTTGTTCATGGCATAGGTCAACAAGTTCCCCGATTCCTTTGTGAAGGGCAGGGTTCCCTCCTGAAATTGTGACATGTGAAAATGATTGTCCACCTATTGCTTTAAGTTCATCTATGATTTCTAGCGGCTGTTTCGGAGTGCTTTTTCCAGAACCATCCCACGTAAAACTGGAATCGCACCAAGAACAAGAATAATCACATCCAGCTGTTCGGACAAACATCGTTTTAAGTCCCATAATGGCGCCTTCCCCTTGAATAGTTGGGCCGAATACTTCCATAATCGGTATTTTTATTTTACTCAAATAATCATGCCTCTCTGCACAGCCAATGTCGTCCGTATTTTATTTCTTTGATTGTGTCATAGGATACTTTGTATCTTTCAGATAAGTTTTTCATTTTCTCCCCTGCAGCGATTTCATTTAAAATGGAATCCCTATCCTCTATAGTTAAGTGTGTTAATCTAGTGTGTATATTTGGTCTTCCTTTAAGGGTTTTACTTATCTTTTTTCGAGTAAGGTCACTTACCTTGGCCCCTTTACGCATAAGCCCGCCTTTTCGAGATTGCTCTATCCGTCCTGGATTTTCTTTGAAATATCTTTTTTGACTTTCAGATTGTTTCTTCTTCGTTTCATCTGAATATTTCTTGCCAAGATTTATTTCTCTTAATTTTTTCTTAGTTTTAGAAGAAACTTTAAGACCAGTACGTCCTTTAGATATATTTTCGGCGTGTTCTTTAGTTTTGGGCTTCCCCTTCAAAGCTTTAGATATTTTTTCTCTGGCTTCATCAGCAAGACCTTCACCACCAAAAGATAGGTTATAGCCATTAGGAGTCGCGGTACAAAGATTTTCAATGTAGTAGGTCTCTCTTTCTCGGAGTTCCTTTAGCGATGAACATTCTTCTAATTCCTCAATCGTGAATTTTTCCCTACCGTATTTCTGGATGGCTTTATTAATAACCATTCCCGAGTACCTGCAATGTTGATTAAACCTATCCTGTAATTTTTGAACTGTAATTCCTACATATTGTTTACCGTTCACTTCATTAGTTAGTACATAGACCTTCATGAAGCAACCCCCCATTAATCTATCCTTTACCTTTATTATAAAGTGATTTCTAGGATAAGAGAATAACTAAGGGCGATATATCACGTATGAGGTCGGCGTTTCTCGGACAATAACTTGGAGACATACTGGCTTATTGCTTCTCGTCAGAAGAACTTCCTGGATTGATTTGCAAATCTGTTCCGCCAATTTCTCCGTCGTCGGGAAATTGCTGTTAAATTCAGGATGATCATTTAGCAGAGAGTGATCGTATTTATCATGAATGAGGTTTTTGAGCTCTTTGAAATCAATCAGAAAACCGATTGGATCAAGTTCATTTCCTCCAATTGTTATATTTAAGTAATAGGTATGTCCATGCATCACTTGGCATTTTCCAGCATCTTCGCTTGGAATGAAATGTGCCGCAGAAAAATGCATGTCTTTGTTTAATTCAAAACGATAAGAATGCTGAACTTGCGGATAAAACTGCTGCATCATTTAGAAACACCAACAGACTTTTTGGATAAATAAGTAGCGAGTCCATCATTCCGTAGCACACAGGCAGGGCATTCCCCACAACCCGTACTCGGGATTCCGTTGTAGCAAGTAAGTGTCTTGTCCTGCACAAATTCAAACGCACCAAGTTCGTCAGACAATGCCCACACATCGGCTTTATCGAGCCACATCAATGGCGTATGGATGACAAACCGTCCGTCCATCGCTAAATTCAAAGTTACATTCAACGACTTTATAAAATTGTCACGACAATCAGGATAACCACTGAAATCCGTTTCACTCACACCTGTGATTAAGTGACGAGAACCAATCGCATCTGCATAAACTGCAGCAAATGAAAGAAACAAATGATTCCTACCAGGAACGAAAGTCGACGGCAATTCGCCTACTACTTCCTTCACTTCAATATCAGCCCGTGTCAAAGCATTCGCTGACAGCTGGTTGATCAAATTCATATCCAGTACTTTGAACGATACGCCTAGCTCGTCTGCAATTTGCCGAGCACACTCGATTTCCTCTGAATGTCGTTGGCCATAGTCAAACGTCACCGTTGCCACTTCACCAAAATTTTTCAATGCCCAAAATAGGCATGTCGTACTGTCTTGGCCACCGCTAAAGACGACAACCGCTTTTTCATTTTTCAATATAAACATCTCCTTAGTTTTTTAGAGAGGGAGTTTTCGAACCTCTTTTTTGAACCCTGTTAATGATAGCATAACTGGGGAATGGATGGGACGGTAAGAGGGGAATTGCAAGTTAACCTCTTAGATGAATAGGGATATGGACACTCACACAATCCGTTTTAAGATTGGAAATAGTTAGTTCTATTAAATCGAGGAGAAGACCGGTAAAATGAGTTACATCTGTATTTAAATTATGTGGTAGAGCCTGAAAAAAGAAAATCACAACTATAAAACCATAAGGAGTCGAATCATGAATATTTTACGAGGTCAAAAAGTTGATATTACAAAAAATACGGCAATTACGGATATTGTTACTGTCTTAGAATGGACGACGATAAACAAAGAAATGGAGATTGACGGAGCGGCATTTTTATTGGATGAAGGTGGACTCTGTAAAAACGATGAGAGCTTTATTTTTTATGGACAACCATATAGTATAGATAAATCTGTAAAGCATTTTAGCTCTACAAACGGGCAAAATGAAATCCACTTATCCTTGGATAAGGTTCCGAATACTATCCAAAAAATCGCACTTACCTTGACTATTCATGAGGGAGAGAGCAAAGGACAAAGTTTCAGTACAGTTTCTTCCGCCCGCTTAATTGTGAAGGATCGATTGAGTGGGCGAATCTTGTTTTCATTTACTTTCGGGGAAGAACTACAGCAAGAGACTGCCATCGTTGTTGGTGAAATCTATAGGCATAACGGTGAGTGGAAGCTGAATCCAGTGGGGAGTGGGTTCAATGGCGGACTTCCCTCTTTATGTGAAAACTTTGGATTGGATGTAATTAACGAACCGATAGCCCCCGTGCCCGCGCCTGTTGAGAAAAAAGAAGTAGTGAAACCTTTAATCGTTACCCTGAGGAAAAAAGAAACGATATCAATCAAGAAAACGACTAAAGTAGTCGCGACGCTGGAATGGAAAAGCAATAAGGATTTGGATTTATATTGTTTTTACGTTACGAAAGACGGAACTGAAGGCAAAGTCTATTATAAAAATCTTGGAAGCTCTACTAGCCTACCGTTCATCACGTTGGATGGAGACGCGAAAAACTCTGGGAAAGAGACGATTACTGTTCATAATCCATCACAGCTTAATTATGTTTTATTTGCAGCGTACAGCGCGGTCTCCAACGGGGTTGGCAGTTTCAAAGCGATGAAAGCGAAAGCAGTTGTCGATAATCAAATGGGACAAAAAATCACATCCCCTTTGTTCGAGGAGAATAAGTATGCTTATTGGGTAGCAATCGCCAAAATTGATTTCACAGATACGCATGAAATGAAAGTAAGTCATGTAGAAACTTACTCGGAATCCGGTACTGAAAGATCTCCCCTTATGTATAAAAATGGGGCTTTTGAAATGAATGTCGGACCTGAGGAATTTAAGTAAGACATGTGCGTGCACGAAGATACAAATTAATTATGTGATGTCTTATAGAAAGTGACACTTCTTTACTATTAATAAAAGAAAAAAACATAGAAAAAGTAAAAGCCTCCAAAATTGCATCTTTGGAGGCTTTTATCCAGTTGAGAAGCATCCCTACACGCAGCGTCTAGGGTTTGATCAAGTTTACTTGGTTATTTTTAGTTAAACAACAGACGTGTTATTAATTATACATATACTAGTGAATGGTATCTTGCACTAAGGTGACAAGGCACCTTAAATTAGTTTTTAGAACTGCCACAGCCCTTAAAGTTGTGGTGTTTTTATTTGTATACAGGTATTCGTTTGCCAGTCGAGTAGCCCCTCTTAAATTACCAAAAAAGAATCCCTTCATCAATTAACTAGATGAAGGGATTCTGCTTACAATCGTTTAAAACTATGTAATTTTGATTTCCAATAGCTGTTGTTTAGACTTGTTACTTGTGATTGCTTGCCTCCAGCATGGACGAACTTATTATTGCCAATGTAAATGCCAACGTGCGAAATGCCTTTACGATATGTATTTTGGAAAAAGACCAAATCACCTGGCTTAGGGGAGGTTACTTTCTTCGATTGTGCAAATTGACCAAGCGTGGTGCGTGAGACGTCTTTTCCTGATTGTTTAAAAGCGTATTGAACAAAACCGCTACAGTCAAAGCCGTTTTTTGTCGTTCCACCAAATATGTAGGGTATAAACCTTAGCTTCATTGCCTGATCAACAACGTTTTTAGAAGCAGTAGATGGCTTAGAAGTTGAGTTGTTTGTACTTGTCAAAAGAGAACTTAGTATCCAACCCGATGTTTTGTTGACTTTTACATGAAACCAGACATCGTTCCCCAGCTTTTTTTGCTGTGAAACTGTTAACGTAGCCCCTTTTTTTACCTTAGCAACGATCTTATTAGTTGTACCAGCAGCGGAACGCACATTGACATTGGTTTTCGCCTTAAAAGTACCGATCTTTTTTGTAGCGTTGCTAGACGCTAAATTGCTATTCTTAGCTGACGTTTGTAAGACTTGATTTGGATAGAGTAAGTCTGATTTTAAGTTATTCCATTTTTTAAGATTGGTAATGGACACCTGGTTTAATTTTGAAATGTCCCATAGCGATTCTCCAGTTTGGACTTTATGTGTGCTTGCTTCTACATCACTAATTGCCATACCAAATGCTAAAGAACCTGCTAAAAGTAGTGAACACGCAATTTTTCTCATTATATATTTCAGCCACCTTTTCTATGAATCATTGAAGTGTCAATGACTATATATATAATAGTAGAGAACTAAGTATGTAAGTACAACAGCAGTTTGATTACAAATTCATTACGTGTTCGTAAATATAACGGGATATCTTGGAGTCATATACAGTTTCCAGGGGGAGGTGGGCGATTAGTATTTATAACTTACTAAAGAACAGCATAAAGTTTCTTTATATTTCAACGAGAATGAAAGTATCAAAATTCGCTGCGCTACACCATGGAGATGTATAGAAGGACGACTCTAGTTATAGGAGCACTTATTCTCGTTTTTGAGTGTGTTTATTTTCACAGTGGGATTAAGTATGGAGAAACTATATTTCAAATTTCGTATTTTTTTAACAAGTGAAATGGACCTTTATTTCATATATGTATTCCTTTCATATACCAATGTAGTTGACTCTATTGGGAATGAGCAATTCTTATAGGTTAAGTTGACCAGGTCATAATAATAAAATGAAGAAAGTAGGTATGATAGAATGGAACTATAAAAGGGTTTGGGTTGGTAATTCGAATAGGTATTGTCAAAAATGAATGTGAAAACTCCACTTTTCGAAACAGAGTGAACGTTCACTGAACCTCGCTTCACTTGATTCTGATAATTATCCTATTCAGTAATCAAAGTTTCGATTGGATAAACAACTACGAACGAATCGTAGTCTAGGAACCACGTTAAAGTACCAAAATTTTCTACATTGATCTGCATGGTTATAAAATAACTGTACAAAGCAGGACGGGGAAATGGAACAATTTTGACGGTTACCAATTCACTCTATCTTTGTTCGGTAAATAATGTAATAAAGTGAGGGAAACAACAGATGCCATTCACAACTACGTTACTAATATTGCTCGCCTTAGTGATCTATTTACTGTTATGTTTTTATATCGGATACAATGGTTGGGTATGGCTAAAAACGACGCAATTTGCTGCCTACAAGAAAACCTATATCATACTAATGGTCCTACTTAGTTTATCCTTTTTCATCGGACGGTTTTGGTCATGGTTACCTATCCAATTCATCGGCGGATTTTGGCTCGTGCTATTTGGATATAGTTTATTAGTATTGCCCTTGATTAATCTCGCTGTCTATCTATTGAAAAAGAAATGGATTTTTCAAATCGGATTAGGGACAATCTTATTCTTTGTTATTCTCCTTATCTATGGTTCGTACAATGCTTGGAGTCCCGTTGTCACAACGTATGAGGTGACTATTGATAAACCAGCAACAGAAAAAGAGTTGAAAGTTGTCGTTTTTTCCGATCTTCATCTCGGGGGAATTGTGGGTGAAAAGCATCTTGAACGTTTAGTTGCAGAGGTAGAGGCATTACGCCCCGATCTAATCTTAATTCCTGGTGATATTATCGATGACTACATCGCTCCATACCTGGATAAAGGGATGGGGAAAACATTGGGGGAACTTCATGCACCACTTGGCGTTTACGCGGTACCGGGGAATCATGATTATTATGGCAACGATGTTGATCAATTAGTCGTTGAAATGGATAAAATCGGCATCCAAGTACTAGCAGACGAAGCAGCACTCGTAGCCAATGATTTTTACATAGTTGGTCGAAAAGACCTGGCGGCAAAGAGTAGGAGGACAACAACCGCGTTAGTTGCCGGTTTAGACCAGAACAAACCACTGATTATGATGGACCATCAGCCCGTTGAATTTGACGAGGCAAGTGACAGTGGCATTGATTTGCTGTTATCGGGGCATACGCATAGAGGGCAACTATTCCCTGCTAATCTAATTACTCGATTGATCTTTGAAAATCATTATGGCTATTTAAAAAAAGAGCAGCTTCATTCAATCGTAACTTCCGGTTTTGGTACATGGGGACCCCCACTTAGAATCGGTAGCCGTGCTGAAATCGTAGAAATCAATCTTAAATTCCATAAATGAAACGCAGAATAACAGGAAACCTTGAGACGAAGGGGAACTAAAAGTCGGGGTTCTTATCCAGAAGGAAATAAAGCAAATGATTGACCCAAATAGATGTGGTAGTTAGAAGAATTTAAATTATTTGTCTATGAAGAAAACCTCGTTAAAACTAACCGAATGTCGCACAAGTGCCAGATTATAAAAGCAAAAAACAGCTGAAAGAAAAGGGATTCCTTTTCTTCCAGCTGTTTTCTTATGGTTATTTATTTTCGAAATCACAGACTTACATACGAATTAATCTGAAATAAACATTCAAGTGTGAATTACTCACTTGTTTGCTAGATTGGAACGAAATTCCCAGAAAATAAAAATGAATAATCTGTCCTAATTCTTGTTTCTGATTAATATATATATACAGAGGCTTGTACTTCAGTTAGGGAAAAGGGGGGACAACATGAAGTTTAAAAAATCTTTAGCTTTATTGTTAGCAGGAGGTTTGGTGGCAGGCATGTTAGCGGGCTGCGGTGGTAAGGCCAAAACGGGTGGAGAAAAAGGTTTACCGATTATTAAAATCGCTACTCAGACGCCATTATCAGGAGGTAGTGCTGCAATTGGAGAAGTAATTAAGCTAGGTGCACAGCTTGCATTAGACGACCAAAAGGACAAGTTTAAAGAATTAGGATTTGAGTTACAGCTTGTACCTTATGATGACCAAGCCGATCCCAAAAAAGGAGTGGCCAATGCTCAATTAATAGGTGCAGATAAATCTATATTCGCAGTTGTCGGTCACTTCAACTCAGGCGTAGCTATCCCGTCTTCAGAAGTATATGAAAAATACAGTATTGCAATGGTTTCACCAGCCAACTCAGCAACAGAAGTTACGGATAGAGGATTAAAAACAGTAAATCGTATCGTTGCTCGAGATGATTCTCAAGGTCCAGCAGGAGCTAATTATGCGGTTAACACATTAAAAGCAAAGAAAATCTTTATCGTTCAAGATAAAACAGCATACGGTACTGGGCTTGCGAAAGCCTTTGAAAAAGGTGCTGAAGAAGCAGGAGCTGAAATTCTTGGGTTTGAAGGGATCACGCTTGGAGAGAAAGATTTTAATGGAGTTCTAAACCAAATCCTTTCCAAGAAACCAGATCTAGTATACTTCGGGGGAATCTACGCAGAAGGCGGGCTTTTAATAAAACAAGCACGCGAAAAAGGTATTAATATCCCGATAATGGGTGGAGATGGATTAGATTCTTCTACACTCGTTGAAATTGCTGGAGATGCAATTAAAAATACGTACATTACTACTCTAGCAGGAGATCCCGCTGAATCAGAAGCTGGAAAAGAGTTTATGGAAAGGTATAAATCAATAAACAATCGAGATGCAGAAGCATACTCAGTTTACGGCTATGACACAATGGGTGTGGTATTGAAAGGTATCGAGAACGCAATTACAGCAAATAATAATAAATTGCCGACACGCGAACAAGTAAGAGATGCTGTTCGTGGAATAAAAGATTATCAAGGTGTATTGACAACAGTAAGCTTTGATGACATTGGCGACAATGAGTATGCAAAAGTGTTTATTTTCAACTACAAAGAAGCTAGTTATCCACCGCAATTAGAAGGTGAAGTTGAAAAATAAGTAGGCTGATGGGTATGATTCATTTTGACTGTCTAGCTCCAGGCGCCAGCCGCTCGGGTCATAAGCAATCCAGCTATGTGGCAAAGAGCGCCACGTCGCCGGATCGACTTATGCCTGTCGCGTCTAGCGGGCGCCTTGCGCTTTTCTTAGTGAGAGTACCCTTTTCTTCTATACACCTTAGACAAGGAGGTAACTTATGCTGAACGAAGTAATACAAACAATACCGCAAGTCTTGATTGATGGTCTTGCCTTAGGAACTGTGTATGCTGTAATTGCTTTAGGGTACACAATGGTTTATGGAATACTGGAATTAATTAACTTTGCACACGGTGAGATCTTTATGACAGGTGCTTTTATTGGGACAGCTTTACTAATCTTTATGACAGGAACTGGATGGGGTTCTGCGCTTCCTGCCATTGTTATGCTAATTATTGTACTCATAGTAACTGCTTTCCTAACAGGTTTTTTGGGGATGGGTATTGAAAGATTGGCATATAGACCATTACGTAATGCACCTAGATTGATCCCGCTTATTACAGCTATCGGCATTTCATTTTTATTGCAAGATATTGTTAGATTTATCGCAGAATTAACGAAAGGAAACTACATTGTAACGGGACCTAGTCTTTTTACAGAACAAGTTTTGATTAAAACATCATCCATAAGTTCCATTTTTAACGATGCATCAATAAAAACATCATTTATTATTGTGCTGGTTACGGCGGTTGTTATGATGGTTGCTCTAGATATATTTGTGAATAGGACAAGATGGGGAATGGCGATGCGGGCTGTAGCACAAGATCGAGAAACCGCTTCTTTAATGACTGTAAATGTGAATAAAGTTATTTCAATTACCTTTTTTGTAGGATCTGCACTTGGTGGCGCTACGGGGGTATTGTTTGCTGTACAATACGGAACCATTGACCCTTATATTGGGTTTATTCTCGGGTTGAAGGCATTTACCGCGGCAGTATTAGGCGGCATAGGAAATATCCGTGGCGCAATGATTGGCGGTTTACTACTTGGGGTGCTAGAAATGTTTGCCTCCGCAAATTTAACACTTTTAACTGGTGGCGTATTTGGTGCCGAATACAAAGATGTGTTTGCATTTGCGATATTGATCATCGTGTTACTTTTTAAACCGGAGGGCTTATTAGGCAAACCGGTCACTGAGAAAGTGTAGGTGAGAAGATTGAAAACTCTATGGAAAAAATATGAACAAAACAAACTTGCGCATGGAATCTTTCTTCTAATTTACATCGGGGTTACTTCACTAAGTTTATATACGGCACAGAAGTCAGTTACCGCGTTTCTACTTCTATTGACTTCATTATTACTACTATATTTTACAAAGTTTACTAATCTGACAAAGTGGTTGATAGCGGGATTTGTGCTAGTGTTTTTACTTCCGTTCACTGCTAGTAATGGAGATGCTTATCAATCTTATATGGAAGTCTCCACACTTGTGGGCATCTATATTGCTATGGCTTTAGGGTTGAATATTGTAGTTGGAATGGCTGGCCTTCTCGATTTGGGCTTTGTCGCATTTTTCGCAGTTGGAGCATACACATATGGTATTTTTGCTACAGCGCAAGCATCTAATTTTATGCCATTTGGAACTTTCCCTTTATCAGGAGAAAGCTTTTGGCTATTTATAATCATTGGAGGCTTGGTAGCTGCATTGTTTGGAATACTACTTGGAATACCTGTTCTTCGGGTTAAGGGAGATTATCTAGCTATTGTAACGTTAGGTTTTGGAGAGATTATTAGAATAATATTTAATAATCTAGATCGCCCCATAAATATTACAAACGGTGCAATGGGAATTTCTTCTGTCACGCCACCTAGATTGTTTGGAATCGATTTCCTTTATCCTAGCCAATTTTATTACATTGTACTTGTGCTTTTATTTTTCACGATTTTTACAGTTCGCCGTTTTGAACACTCCAAAATAGGCCGTTCGTGGAAAGCTGTTAGGGAAAATGAAATAGCTGCTCAAGCTATGGGTGTCCCTTTAGTTCGCACAAAACTAATGGCGTTTGCAATTGGTGCTACCTTCTCGGGGATGATGGGGGTCGTCTTTGCTGCTAAACAAGCTTTTGTAGATCCTACAAGCTTTACACTACTTGAGTCAATTACGATATTAGTAATGGTAGTTCTCGGGGGGATGGGAAGTGTCCCTGGCGTTATTCTTGGGGCGGCTGTTATGACGATTCTGAATCTCCAGGTATTGACGGAAATGACAAATTGGTTGAACCAACTAAGCTTGTCAGGAATAATCTCAATTCCATACGCATTATCACCAGCTAAAATGCAACGGTTTATATTTGGGGCGCTATTGATCCTGTTTGCTTTATATAGACCAAAAGGACTATTGCCGGCAAAAAACCGTATATTTGTTGAAAAGGACTTACAAGGAGCAAACAGGAAAGCTAAGTTAGTAACCCCGCAGGAACAATCGGAAAATGAGTAGCTGTAGCAGAAGGAGGTACAGTAATTGTCTATTTTAGAAGTTCGAAATTTAACTAAAAAGTTTGGTGGTTTAACAGCAAACCAAGATGTATCAATGACAGTGGAGAAAAATTCAATTACAGCAGTTATTGGACCGAATGGTGCTGGTAAAACAACATTTTTTAATATGATTACGGGTGTGTATCAGCCAACGTCAGGCATAATACTTCTTGAAAATGAAAAGATAAACGGATTACAGCCGCATGACGTATCGAAAAAAGGCATTTCTCGAACATTTCAAAATATCCGCTTGTTTAGTGAAATGTCAGTACTTGAAAATGTTCTTGTTGGAATGCATAACAATTTAAAGGCAGGTCTACTGGGAATCTTGTTAAATCTTCCTGCCATTCGTAAGGAAGAGAAGGCTTCAGAGATGAATGCATACAACTTATTGGAATATGTAGGACTAGCTGATTCTTTAAATGAAAAAGCATGCAATCTAAGCTATGGAGCACAAAGAAGACTGGAAATCGCAAGGGCTCTTGCTGCAAATCCTAAGGTTTTATTATTAGACGAACCTGCGGCAGGCATGAATCCAAAAGAAACAAAAAACCTAACACAGCTCATACAGAGCATGAAACATGAATTCAATCTAACTGTTATCTTAATTGAGCACGATATGAAGCTCGTCATGGAAATCTCTGAACATATCGTTGTATTGGATCACGGCGAAAAAATTGCGGAAGGTAAGCCTGAAAACATCAGAAATAATCCAAAGGTTATAGAAGCATACCTAGGATCGGGAGCTATTCAAACGGGATAGGGGGACAATATATGCTTCAATTAGTAAATGTTGAATCCTATTATGGTGGAATACACGCCTTAAAGGGTATAGACGTATCAGTGGAAAAGGGAGAAATTGTAACACTTATAGGTAGCAATGGTGCTGGGAAATCAACGACACTAAAGTCCATAAGCGGATTGGTGAAAGTAAAGACTGGCAACATTTTATATAATGGGACTGAAATTTCAAACAAGCCTGCCCATGAAACGACTTTACTAGGAATTGCTCATGTTCCCGAAGGTCGAAGGATCTTTTCGAAATTGTCGGTAAAAGAAAATTTACTAATGGGCGCATTCTCAGTAAAGAATAAAAATGTGATTGATGAAAGAATGGAAAAAGTCTTTCACTTTTTTCCTAAATTGAAAGACCGTATCGAGCAAAAGGGTGGGACGATGAGCGGTGGAGAACAACAGATGCTTGCCATCGGGCGAGCACTCATGATGAAACCGGATTTATTAATGCTAGATGAACCTTCAATGGGACTGGCTCCAATCATTGTGGAACAAATTTTTGAAATCATAAAAGAATTAAATCAAGAAGGCATAACCATTTTACTTGTGGAACAAAATGCTTATCAAGCTCTACAAATTGCGCATAGAGGTTATGTTATTCAAACTGGGAAAATAAAACTTCAAGGAAACGGCCATGACTTAATTACGAATGAAGAAGTCCGGGAAGCGTATTTAGCATAGTAGTAACTGTGTCAAATATTAAATATAGGAGTTTTTGGCCAATCTATATATGTTGTAATAAAAAAACATTGAATTAGCTACGGCTCTTCGTGGACGCCTACCGCGAAAATCCCGGCAGAAAATCACTACCAGTCTTATCGCGCCGCTATTGGTGTTCAGTTACTGACACTAAATAGCGCCTTCGCTTTATTTATATATGTGTTCATTTGTTCAACTTATATATTCAACAACGCTTAGGTAGTAACTATCCAAGCGTTTTTTTGTGAGTTGAAACAAACGACTTGTAGCAAGATTAGAAAATGATCAAGTTTAGGGAAGACAGCTTTTTTGATTGAAGCACTAAGATGCTTTGAATTATGAAATTGATGTTTTTTGTCTAATGAAGGAACTATGACCGTAAATAGAGAACAAGTAATTATAAGATGAGAATATTATCAAGAATACATTGGGGGTTATCACATGAAATTATTAGTTATTGGCGGAACATCGTTTGTCGGTCGTCATATCGTAGAACAGTCACTACTAAACGGACATGAGGTAGTACTATTCAATCGTGGAAAAACAAATCCGGATTTATTTCCTGAGTGTCGTCATATTATTGGGGATCGTCGGGCACATATGGATCAGGCGGCTCTAGAACATTGGGACGCTGTCATTGATACGAGCGGCTATACGCCGAATGATGTAAAACCGGTTATTGAAGCACTGAAAGAAAAGATCGACCATTATACATTTATTTCAACGATTTCAGTGTATGATGATCACTCAAAAGGCGATGTAAATGAGAATAGCTCGACATTTACACATACTATCACTACAGATGAAGTGACAGGCGAAACGTACGGTCCTTTAAAGGTAATGTGTGAAAAAGAAGTGAATGACGGATTTGGCAGTAAAGCTCTCATTGTTAGACCTTGCATTATCGTAGGTCCGGATGATCCAACAGATAGATTCACATATTGGGCAATGCGTACTGTTGAGGAAGGACCTATTGCCATACCGGGAGGCGACCGGAAAGTACAGTGGATTGATGTTCGTGATTTAGCTAAATGGATTGTAGAAATGATTGAGGAGAAGAAATCAGGGACGTTTAATGCGGCTTCTCAACCAGTTTCATTCGAAACGTTCATCGATGAATTAACTTCTGAACAAGGAACTGAGATAATCGCCATTCCCGACGCTATCGTGGCAAAAGTAGTGATGGATCCAAAGTATCGTTTTCCATTCTGGATTCCGATTTCTGAACAATATCCACAAGGATTTTTCATTGTAGATACATCTAATGCTACAAAGGCCGGGCTTTCAATTCGTCCCCTGCGAGTTACTGCAGATGACACAAGAGAATGGGCAAAGCATCTTGATGCTGAAAAATGCAAAGTTGGTCCAACGAACGAAATTGAGAAATTATTGATTAACAAGGTGATGGAGTAATTAAAAAGCATCAGGTTCCGATTGAATTCCGAATCGATTAGAACCTTATGCCTTTTTTACTCTACTCCCATATTAATTATTTTCCGTAACTACTTAGGTATCTATGTTGACGTGAAAAATTCTATCAACAACACTTGTCGCTTGGAGATGCCTTCGCTGGAGAGTAGATAGAATCACTTGTTAAACCTACATAGATCCTATTGCAATGAGAATTCTCCACGGACAACAGAGACGAGCGAGGAAAGAATATCACGATTTTGTTTACGAAGCGTGGGAATAGATCTGCGGATTTGGTCAAATTGTTTAGCCCCTTCATTTTTACGGAAGTGGCCTGATACTATGTGTTTCACTTTTATCATTTGGATGTCCCGATCTGCCTAACTGCTATCGAAAGGGGCGCTTGTGTCCCAAATAAACCGCAATAGAGCGGTTTTATGGAGCTGTAAGCGTGCAGCTAGATTAGGGGCTTTTTTTTATTTTTCCTCGTTTTCGGGGCATCGGGTGCAGGATCCGTCGCCCATTCTTTTCACCGCTCTCAAGAATTCGGTCGTAGCGCTCTTCCCATTCAAGGGCAACCGCTTCCTTTATCGGTATATCCTCTAGTCTCCGCTTTTATTTGTGGCGACAGTCTTCCTGTAAAAGTCCTTTCATATATCTTCCTTATGTATTAACTTGCCTTTTTTACTTAAAGGTAAAATTTCACAGCGGACATAAAAACTTCTGCGTCATTTTTAGATCAAATAATATTAAGGTATTTATAAATGATACACCCTCAAAAGCTTTACTACTCCACACCTATTTATTGACTAATACAAATTTAATACGTATAATACCAAGTAAACAGGTAAGGATAGTCTGTGTCGAGAGTATCCTTGAAAGGATGTTTACTATGACAAGTAAAGCGATTTCAATTTATGCAAATCAATTATACCTTTCGGGATCTCTTCATCTCCCAGAAGGAGCGCATCATAGAAAGGTTCCGCTTATTGTTTTATTGCATGGATTTGTTGGTAGTAAAGTGGGTGAACATCGGTTATTTGTGAAAGCAGCACGGTATTTCACGAAGAAGGGATATGCAGTTTTTCGTTTTGATTTTAGTGGTTGCGGGGAAAGTGACGGGGATTATGCAGATGTTACGGTAACAAAGCAGCTGAGTGAGGTTCAGGAGGTGCTAAATTATGTATCGGTGTTACCTGAAGTAGATGCAAATAATATTATTTTAATTGGACATAGTCTTGGTGGTGCTGTCGCTTCATTAACAGCTGCAAAAGATCGCCGAATACGTAAACTTATTTTATGGTCGCCAGTGGGTAAGCCATATGAAGATATTGCTGAAATTCTAGGCACTAGTGCTATGATAACTGCAGAAACAAATGGGGTAGTTGATTATTGTGGTTTTTATGTCAGTCAAATATTTTTAACAGATTTGAAAAATCACCATCCCCTTGGAGCGATTCGTTCGTATCAAGAGGCGGCGTTGATCATTCATGCAGAACAGGATGAAGATATACCAAAAGAACATGCCGCCCGTTATTTCGCATCATTGCAACAAAGGCCAATTCTTGAACGAGTCAATACGCATTATATTGAGGGGGCAGACCATACGTTTTCAAGCTACGCATTTGAGCATGAATTATTTACGAAATCTGCTGAATGGCTTGGAAAGTGTTATGTGTTTCCCAGGAAAATAGCATTGTAGGGCAAAAATGATTCAAAGAGGTTTATGGGCTAATAATAGAGCCTATAAACTTTTTTTACTTTCTTTTCAAAAATAGTGTCCCTTATGTATATACTGCCCCATTTAAGGCTTACGTACGAGAACCAGCTACCTGGAAAAGGTGACGGGATATAGATGGAATCCAGCGTGGAAAACATGGGAAGGCCCAGGAATTGGTAGTTCATTCCTGGGCCTCACTAAGTTCAAATCGGTTGTTCTTCAGGCAGTTTTCTTACGTTCTGTACGATCAACAACGGCGGCACCGACAATATCTCCTACGACATTGGTCGCAGTTCCACCCATACCGATAATGGCGTCCACCCCAGCAATTAATGCAACAATTTCAAGAGGTAATCCAAACATTGTCAGGACGGCTGATAAAGTGATTAAACCTGCCCCGGGAACACCTGCTGTACCAATAGACAGGAGTGTACCTATCACGATGATCATGAAAAGATCTGAAACGGAAAGATTCAGGTTTGTAATGTTTGCAGCAAAGACAATTGACACACCCATCCGGAGCGCTCCACCGTCAGAGTTGAACACGGCGCCTAAAGGAAGTGCGAAATTTGCTGTCTTGTCTGAAATGCCGGCTTTCTTTGCCGCATTGATTGCGATTGGAAGAGAGGCAATACTACTGGATGTGAAAAAGGCGGTCGTGTATGCATCCTTTGTCTGTTTGAAAAAATTGACGATGGGTGTACCGGATAACTTCAAAAAGGCCGTATAGACGAATACCCACAGAATAAGTAGTCCTAAATAGAAAATCGCTGTAAATGTTAGCAGTGCTTTAAAGGTCTCTAAGCCTTGACTGCCGAATGCAGTAGCACTGATGGCGAAAATACCGATGGGTGCATATAACAAGACGCCACTCAAAATTTTGTAAAACATGATGTTAAGTGCAGTAAACATCTTGTCTAGCATCGCTCCATATTCCATCATTGGTTTATCCGGAGAGAATTTCATCATTGAAATTGCCATCCCGATAATGACCGCTACAAATAAGATGGCCATCAAATCGCCAGTAGTGAAGGCGGCAAAAATATTCTTGGGCACGATTTGTAGTAAAACATCGGAAAAGTGGGGCATTACCGGTTTGTCGACAGTGACATTAGGCAAAATCATGTTTTTACCAGGAGCAAACCATAACGCAAGTGATAGTCCAATCAAAACAGCAGCCGCTGTAGTTGCTGTATAATAAATGATCAGTTTTCCGCCAATCCGACCCAGCTGTGTAACATTCATTTGGTTCACAGCTAAGACAACTGTCAGGAAAATGACTGGAAGGGCTACCAAGCTTAAGAGATTTAAGAGCAAGGTGCCAAGTGGACTAAGAAAACCAACGTTTGTTCCGAAAACGATGCCTACAATCGCACCGAGGATAAAACCGGTAGTTATTTTCACGACAAACGGAACTTTTATATATATTTCCCATAATGATTTCATTGTTTCATCACCTTATCTTAAAAGTTTTTTAGCGTACTCTATATGTTAACATACAAAAAGGTACCCGGTACTAACACGATTTGAAATCGTATCAGAACAAGGCACCAAAAGTTAAAAGAGAACTACCATTTCTCCTCGGAATGCAACCCAGTGTTGTCAATCCCACTTCAGTTGGAGGGCTGAGGAAGTGATTATGACGGCCCCTTGAATGCTGTACTTGTGAACTTTTTTCCTTACCTCTAAAACCCAAAATAATTACGAAGTAAATAAGCCACCCATTTACAATGAGGGTGAGTTCGAATGTTTTCAAGTAACCCTTTTACAAGAACAGGACTTAAAGTCGGTTCAAGTAGCTGTTGCTTCAGCAGGATTAACGATTCCTTTTCAATAGACTCCGCAATTTCTTCAATACACTGTTCAATGATGACTAGGATTTGCTCCTTCGTTACTTCCTTCTGCGTCGGTTGTTTAAACAGTTGAACCAACTCAGTTGAGATAAAAGGGATTGTAATATGTTTGGCAAGTAAATTCGTTTTCTCCACTAGTGACTCGGCGAGTAAATTTAAATCTAATGGCAGGTTGTGGAATAAAAATAACTCTGAATAGGTTTTCATAAAACCTTTAATGCAGTAAATTAAATCGTACTTTATCTGTTCAATCTCTTCACCGTATAATCGTTCTACCATTGATAAGATTACTTTTTCCATCAATTGATCATAGGCGAGAATTTTTAAGATGAATTCCTCGTTAAAGGATTGCATTTGTTCTTTAATAAGGATTTTGCCGAAGTCAGAGTGCTTATGAAAAGAATCGAAAATGGTGTAATAAAATTTGTATAACAAATCTCCATCATTTTTTGTGTTTTTGACCTCATAGTCAATGTTGGTTATAAATTGGGTCATGAAATGATCAATCAATGCTAAAATCAATTCGTCCTTTGACTTGAATGATAGGTAGAAGGCGCCTTTAGAAATACCACAATGTGCTGTTATCTGTTGTACAGAGGTAGCTTCGAAGCCCTGTTCCGCAAAAAGTTCTAAGGCCTTATCCATGATTAGTTGTTTTTTTATCATTATGATTTAATCGCTCCTAAGGTTTTTCGTTGACAACTGACTCGTTAGTCATTAGTATAAATATTTGAGTTGGTAAAGTCAATTAGGGGATGGTGTAAGAATGAAAGGTTTAGTCAATTTTGTCTTGAAGAATAAATTAGCAGTATGGTTGCTAACAATTATCATTGTTGTTTCTGGTATATATTCAAGTACACAAATGAAAACGGAGACGCTGCCAGATATTTCAATTCCTTACTTAATGGTAATGGGCGTCTATCCGGGAGCTACTCCAGAGCAAGTGATGAAAGATGTTTCCATTCCATTAGAGAAAGCGGTAGACAATCTTGAACATGTGAAAGCCGTTTTTTCAAATTCCTATTCTAATATGTCAAGTATTCAAGTGGAATACGAATATGGCATAGACATGGATGAGGCGAAGCGTGCATTAACATCCGCACTAGATACAGTGGCTTTACCAGAAGGAGCACAAGCCCCAACGATTACAGCAATTAGCATGAACATGATGCCGGTTGTCGCACTAAGTGTAAGTAGTCAGACAGAGGATATTGTTGAATTAACGTCAACGGTAGAGGAAATACTACTACCTAAAATCGAGAAAATCAATGGCATTGCATCTGCAGCGATTACAGGTCAGCATATTGAAGAAGTACAACTGACGTATAACGATAAAAAAATGGCTGAACTGGGCATTACGCCAGATACAGTTAAGCAAATGATCCAAGCAAGTGATCTAGCTGTGTCACTGGGTCTTTACGAGTTTGAAGAAGGCGAGCAAGCTGTTTCAGTAGATGGCAAGTTCATGACAGCTGATGAATTAAAGGGAATGCTTATTCCTGTAACGCCATCTGCAACAAACTCAACACCATTTGTGAAGCTTAGCGATATTGCTACAATTGAGTTCGTAGGTAGAGTACAGTCGGTTTCACGTACAAACGGTGAAAATGCCATTGCCATTCAAATTATCAAAGGGCAACAAGCAAACACGGTTGATGTTGTTAACGCTGTGAAGAAGTTAATTAAAGAAGAACAAAAAACAATTGACGGTTTAGTCATCGATGTATCACTTGACCAAGGTGCGCCAATTGAAGCATCGGTTTCAACGATGATTGAAAAGGCGTTATTTGGTGGTATGATCGCCATTTTAATCATTCTTCTTTTCCTGCGTGATTTTAAATCAACAATTATTTCAATCATTTCTATTCCAGTTTCGATTTTCATGGCTTTACTGTTATTGAACTGGATGGAGATTACGTTAAATATCATGACGCTTGGTGCGATTACGGTTGCCATCGGACGTGTAATCGATGACTCGATTGTCGTAGTTGAAAATATTTATCGTCGTCTACATTTAAAAACTGAAAAATTATCAGGTCGGGCGCTTGTACGTGAAGCGACAATTGAAATGTTCAAACCAATCATGTCTTCAACATTAGTGACAGTTGCAGTATTTGCGCCACTTATTTTCGTGGGTGGTATGGTCGGTGAGCTATTCATGCCATTTGCATTAACAATGACGTTTGCGCTTGTTGCTTCGTTACTAGTAGCGATTACAATTGTGCCTGCATTATCTCACTTCTTATTTAAGAAGAAGTTATACAGTGAGAAGACAGAAAGCCGCCATAAAGAGGTTGGTAAATTAGCTTTATGGTACAAAGGTGTTCTGGGCTGGACATTAAACCATAAAGTCATTACTTCACTTATCGCTGTTTTACTATTAGCGGGTAGTGTGGCATTAACGCCATTAATTGGATTTAGCTTTATGGGTAGTGAAGAAGAAAAAGTGATGTACTTAACGTATACGCCGGAAACAGGCGAGCTAATGGAAGATACGTTAGAAAATATTGAAGTTGTAGAACAAGAGCTATTAAAACATGATGATATTGATATTGTTCAATTATCTGTTACTGAGACCGGGGATGCAATGTCTGCGATGATGGGCGGAGGATCAGGTGGCGCTTTGATGTACCTAATCTTTGACCCGAATATGAAGAACTTTGCGGAAGCTCGCACGGAAATTGAAGATTATGTGTTCAACATTGGTCAAACAGGCGAATGGAAGAGCCAAAACTTCACTTCAATGTCAATGTCTACGGATGGAGTTAGCTACACATTCTACAGTGAAAATTTAGATAAACTAAATGAAGCTGTAAAAATGGTAGAAGGCGTTATGAATGAAAACAAGCGCTTAGAAGATGTTTCTTCAAGTGCAAAAGATGCTTACGTTGAATACAAATTCAAAGTAGAGCAAGATGAATTACTGCAGTATGGATTAACAACGGGGCAAATCGTCATGATGCTGAACCCGATGCGAACAAACGATGTATTAACAACGGTTGAAAAAGATAAAAATACATTAGAAGTGATTGTACAGCAAGAAGAAGCTGTACAACCAAAATCAATCGATGATCTTTTAGCGACAGAAGTGCCGACAGCACTCGGTACGACAATGAAACTTTCTGAGCTTGTAACAGTTGAGAAAGGGACAACGCTAAATGCACTTGCTCGAAGCCAAGGCGAATATTTCGCAACGGTGTCAGGCACAATCATTGATACGGATATTTCAAAAGCAACATCAGAAGTAGATAAAGCAATTGATAAATTAGATTTACCTAAAGGTGTTACGGTGGGCACTGCGGGGGTAGCTGCAGATATGACGGAAACATTTACACAACTAATTGTGGCAATGCTTGCGGCAATCGCAATCGTCTACTTCATCCTGGTTGTAACGTTCCGTGAGGGTGTCGCACCATTTGCGATTCTCGTCTCGTTACCATTTGCAGTCATTGGTTCATTTGTTGGTTTATTAATCGCGGGTGAAACAATCTCTGTGTCTGTCATGATGGGTCTATTAATGTTAATCGGTATCGTTGTCACGAACGCGATTGTACTTGTAGACCGTATTATTCGTATGGAACGCGCGGGTTTGAACATGCGTGAAGCGGTACTTGAAGCGGGTGTAACGCGTTTACGTCCAATCCTCATGACTGCGATTGCTACAATCGGTGCATTAATTCCATTAGCAATTGGATCAGGTGGCGGTGGCGGTTTGATCTCCAAAGGTCTTGGTATTACCGTAATCGGTGGATTAATCAGTTCAACGTTGTTGACATTGATTGTCGTACCAATCGCTTATGAACTATTATCCAAGCTCTTCAAGAAAAATCGTAAAGAAATAGAAGAAGACTAATTATCTATCTAACAAAAACGACCTCATCTATTTATAGATGAGGTCGTTTTTGTTAATGGATGCCACTCATATTATGCAAAAACAAAATAAGTACAATGAAAGTAAGCTAAGTTTATGAAGTGATCACTGAAAAGTCTATGCGTAATCAAAATGGCATAGGAGTTTCCGTTTACAATCATTTTTCACTCACTTCATGATATAGGTGGCGATGATCCCAAAGATAATGCCGGTTATTATAGTTGCACCAAATACTAGTACTCGCTTCAATTCTCCATCCCTTCAATTAGTTAGTACTTAAAGTTTATTGATGAGGTATGAAACATATTCAGTGAAAAAATAGACAAGCAACAATTTTTTAGATGAAGCGGAAATTTGCGCATGCGGTTTTACAGTTTTCCTTGATACTTCCTTTTATAATGGGCTAGCGCAAGCAGAGGAAATATATATTTATAGCTATGGTAATGAATGTAGAAACCGCCACCCATTGCTTGCCCAACCGGATATGAAAGTGTCCAATCGTCTTTATTATGAGCCTCTAGTAAATAAGAAATTCCTGCATTAATTTCTGGTGTTGCTTTATCTGAAACCGCAATAAGTGCATCAAGTGCCCATGCTGTTTGAGCTAAATTGCTGGAGCCTAGAGGGATATATTTAGAAGCGCGATCACTCTTACAAGATTCTCCCCATCCACCGTCAGGATTTTGAATGGCAAGCAACCATTTCACGGATTTTTGGATAAATGGGCTTTCCGGGCTTACACTTGACGCCATGAAACCGGTAATTGCCGCCCAAGTACCGTAAATATAACAAATTCCCCATCGACCATACCAAGAACCATCCTTTTCTTGATGATGAACAAGCCAATTTAAGCCACGTTTAAGAACATCATGATTTTTCGGTAAGTTGGTGTATCCCCCCAGAAATTCAAGTGTTCTTCCCGTTAAATCGGCAGTACTTGGATCCAACAATAAAAACTTCCCGCCTTCAATTGGGAGTAAATTTATTAATTCATTATCTACATTTTTTTCAAATGCGGGCCATCCGCCATCCCTATTTTGCATCGAAAGCACCCAAGTAATGCCTTTTTCCCAAACATTATGAGTGCGGGTATCATTCTCGACAAGTTGTGAAATGCCTCTTAGCGAAGCCGTAGAGTCATCTATATCAGGATTCTTCGTATTTATAGCCGAAAAACCCCATCCCCCTGGTAAGACACCAGGATTATGAATCGCCCAATCACCATATTTAGTCTGTTGTTGTCCTAATAAGTATTCGTTTGCCTTCTTTATTAATGGATCAGTGGAAGGTACCCCCGCTTTTTGAAGCGAAAAGCTAATTAAGGACGTATTCCAGACCGTTGCAGTTGTAAATTGCATATGGGGATGACCATGAATCGTGCATTTCATCGCTTTCAATCCTTTAACAGCCTGTAATATGAGTGGATCGTTGTTGGCATGACCAAGAGAAAGCAGGGCGAATATCATCAGAAACGTAGAACTGAAATAACTGTACAGAGTTCCATCTGGCTCAATGCGATCGAGCATATATTGTTTTGTTTGATTGACGGCTAAAGGATGGATAGTTTGAGAAAATCTTAACAAACTTTTAAGATCATGTTCAATCAACGAAAAAAAATCTTGAAGTTCTTGGATATCAAGAAAGTCATCTGTTGCCCCTGAAAGGGTAAGATCAGATAGATTAGGGCTTCTAGTTGTCGTTTTGACATATTTCTTATTTGCCAAGATCATAATCGGAGCAAAATTAACTCTTCCATATACGGAAATATCATAGAAATTAATAGGGAAGTGAAGAGGTAAAAGGATAATTTCAATTGGTATTGGGAAAGACGGAGGCCATGGATATTGGCCAGTTATTGCTAAAATGATTTTGGTGAGCATTTGGGATTTCTCAAGACCACCATTTTCCAAAATAAACTTTTTTGCCGCAAGCAATCTGTAGTCATCTTTGCTGACATAGCCTGAATACAAAAGTGAGTAATAGGCCTCAGTGGTAGCAGATACGTTCCCATCACCTTCATCAAAAAAAAGTTTCCATGCGCCATTTGCTTCTTGCTTACTTAAAATTCTTTCGGTTAACCCACGAATTAAGTTTTCATCATTTATTTCCAGAGACCTTAACAAAATTATCATGTACGCATCGGTTGAAACACCCGTTTCAAAGGGGTAATTCCATGAGCCATCGGGTGTTTGATCAATTTTTAGCTGTTGGACTAATTGGCTAATCAATTGTTCTATACGATCTGTCAAAGTCTCACCATCTCCTTATTAAATGTTATTCTTTCATATATATATATATATCCCTATTCATAATCCTATATGAATAATGATTTCTAATAGGGAAGTGACTAGTGCTTAATTTTTTTAGAAAAATTGGGGGAAAACAACAAGTTACAAAAGTTTACTTTTAATTAAAGCAGATTTAAAGAATTATGAAACTGTTTCTATTGTGGAAGAACAACAGTTGTCTTGGGGAGATCAGCAACTTCTTCAAGTGATTCGGCTAAAAACGAAACAGTTGAATGTAAAAAAATATAACGAGAACAAAAGCTTACCTCGACTTTTATATTTTTCGCCCTGAAATACACTGGGCATTCCTTGGTCATATGGTTTCGAGAAATGGTGGATGGAATATGACGAACTTAAAAGGAGAGTTCCTTTCTAGACTAATGGAAGAACAATCAAAACAAGGATATTCCTCTTTTTTGGAACGAGGGAACTGGCTAATCTTCCAGGATGCATATCCTCAGTTTTTACTGTATGAAGAAAGTCTATTTCAAAGTCGAAATTTGTTTTATTTACTACCTTACTTAAACGTCTCTACATTTATGGAGGTGATCTGGAATCACTTTTGGGAGGACAGTGATTCCTACATCCTTACGATTGCGCTTATTATTGATGAACAAAGCTATTTGGAAAGCAGAATCGTGCAAAATTCACTTTATAAGCAGAAAATTTTTCAGACGTTCGAGTTTGTGCTTCAAGATCTTTTTTCATTCAATGAAATACTGTTTCCGTACATTGAGAATGGCGATTCAGCAGAGAAGGCGTCTCTTACGGGGCTAACGCTCCATCAATTTGGATCTGTACACGAGCGAATACTGCTTTGAAAGAATTTATATCGATTACTCTTTCATGAGGAGGACTTATTGAAGAAAGTTTATCGCTGGGCAACTACCCATCCACATACTGGTTCACGAAAGGACTATTGGCCGGATGTTTTTAATGATGTCCACGGTGGGGTACCAGGTTTAGCTTTGATGAGAAGGCTAAAGTCTTGCCAGTTGAGGAAAGGCGCGCTCAGATTGTATAGCCCGAGGCTTGAGTATGTGTGGGGTAATATTAGTCAACCATCTGCGGAACCTGGGGATTGGTTCGAGCATTGGCGGATTATCAATTATCTACAAAAAGAAATAACCCCGATTAATGGAAAGGTGATGGGTGAATACTGTGAAACACTTGGGAAATCGAGCTCGCTACGATTGCCAAAACGGCAATCTTCACGTAATAGAATCTTGTATTTGCCATCTATATTATTTGCTTCATTGTTGGGAACTTATTTAGATTTGTATTTTGTGGCAAAACAATTTTATGAGTTCCCCATCCGCCCTTTTCCAGATGTATTTCTGATTAATATTGTATTTACACTCGTCATACTTCCGATAGGAATGGGGCTATTTCTTTATTTGGTAGATAAAATGCCAAATTGGAGTCGGCTTGTTTTCACATTGTTTCTTAGTGCTCTAGTGCCATTCATCGAGAAAAAGGCAGTGCATTTAGGATACTTCCATCATGAGGAACAATGGAACTTTATCTTTTCTTTTTTTGGCTATTTCTTGTTTCTTTTGTTGATTTGGAAGATATTTAAATGGGGAAAAACCAATATTGAGTAATACGGAGTAGAAAAAATAGCTGGGCAATGAAATAACTACAAGCAGACGGAAACGATTTCATTTTGTTGTAAAAGTATATAGATTCTTGAATAATATACTGTAGATTCTTTTATTGAACGGTGTAGAGATTGTTGAAGAAACATTTACTGGGGGAGACCAAGGCAAGGAGTTAGTTGCGAGAGGAAGTGACATTGAAGCCTTTTGAAACACTTTTCAAGCGATAGGGAACACAGGGCTATTCTTGGATGAAAGAAGTCAATCCAGCATCCAAACGATCATTGGTTGTTGGCTTCAAGCGGGTGGCAACTCGACCATAGGGATTGACATGGAGATTGAAATCCGTGGGTCAGAGAATACATGTTACAGTTACTTTCATTTTCAAAATAACTACCGGGCTATGCAGACACTACAATTGCCTTTTACTAATTAGAATACCAGGCATGTAAGTGAATGTGTGGTACCTTTTCTGTGTTTGCAAGGATGTGTGAATGGCTAGTTATTTCATGTGAACTAAAATTACCCATTCAAAATCAAATAGAACTCGTCTACAAACTGAATTTCTATCATATAATCAAAAAACGTTATGTGTCTGAGGATTCTAAAAAGATGGAGGCGAATTTAGTGGAGGCTTTTGTAAATGGTCTAAATGGTATTTTATGGAGTGCGCCAGTCATCTATATTTTACTTGCAGTTGGTTTGTTTTTTTCTATATTGACACGCTTTTTGCAGGTGAGACACATTAAAGAGATGGTCAGATTGATGTTTAAGGGGAAAAGCTCAAAAGCAGGTATTTCTTCTTTTCAGGCGTTATCTATTGCACTTTCCGGGCGGGTTGGGACTGGGAATATCGCGGGTGTGGCAACGGCAATTTATTACGGAGGACCAGGTGCTGTATTTTGGATGTGGGCAATTGCTTTTATTGGTGCCTCAAGTGCATTTGTTGAATCAACACTAGCACAAATTTATAAAGTGAAACAAGATGGACAATATCGAGGTGGTCCAGCTTATTTTATTGAGAAAGGGATAGGCTGGAAGTGGTTTGGAACTCTATTTGCAATTGCAGCTCTAATTGCGATGGCGGTCCTGATGCCAGGTGTCCAATCCAATTCGATTGCCGTTGGGATGAATAACGCATTTAGTATTCCTCAATGGGGAACAGGGCTGATAATTGTAGCTATATTAGGTTTCATCATTTTAGGCGGAGTCAAGCGTATTGCGAACGTTGCACAAATTATCGTTCCGTTCATGGCGATAGGATACATGTTGGTTGCACTCGTAATCATCGCAATGAATATCACCCTCTTACCTGAAGTCTTTACGTTGATTTTTAAAAGTGCATTTGCAATGGATTCGGCTTTTGGCGGTATTATTGGTATGGCGATTATGTGGGGCGTGAAGAGGGGAATATTTTCGAACGAAGCAGGGCAGGGAACTGGAGCTCATGCGGCCGCGGCGGCAGAAGTATCCCATCCTGTCAAACAAGGTTTAGTTCAGTCATTTTCCGTCTACATTGACACATTGTTCGTCTGTTCAGCGACAGCATTTATGATCTTGTTTACGGGGATGTATAACACTCAAGCGGAGGATGGAACATATATCGTCAATAACATCCCTGGTGTAGAACAGGGTCCAGGATTTACACAGGCAGCAGTTGACAGTGCCCTTCCTGGTTTTGGAGCAGGCTTTGTAGCCATTGCACTCTTTTTCTTCGCATTTACAACAATCATGGCTTACTATTATATTGCAGAAACGAACATAGCATATTTAATCCGAAAAAAGAATACTAAAACGGCAATGTTTATTTTAAAAATCGTTATTTTAATAATGACGTTTTATGGAACAATCAGAACCGCGGACTTGGCCTGGGCACTTGGAGATGCAGGGTTGGGTATTATGGTATGGCTGAACGTAATTGCAATCTTACTATTGACCAAACCGGCGATGCTTGCCTTAAAAGATTATGAAAGTCAGAAGAAATTGGGGCTAGATCCTGTTTTTGATCCCAAGAAGCTTGGCATTAAAAATGCTGATTTTTGGGAGAATGACTTTAAGCAAGATTCAGATGATCGTTTATGATACTAGGCTTAACATCAAAGTCTGTTCTTAGTATATAAAAGTACACAAAAGTGAAAAGTAACTGATTCTAGAAATATAGTGAAATCAGCCATGTATGTAAATGGCTGATTATTTTTTTGTGCATTTATACTTTATGGAAGAATTGTTCCTCTTCAAATCTTGCGGTCAGTCTTATTATTTGTGAATTAATTCGGATGAATCGGTTGTGCTAAAATAGGTCAATAGCTAATTTTGTACGATTGCATGTAATCAAGAGGAAACTGATTATTCGCGATATAAATGGAGGGAAAAGCGTGAGGTTGAATCAATTTATAAGTTCATCGGGACTTTGTTCCAGACGGAAGGTCGATGCGTTGATTAAAGAGGGAAAAGTGACTGTGAATGGAAATACTATTTCACTAGGGCATGTGATTAGTGAAGGAGACAGGGTGGAAGTGGATGGGCTTCTTATAGAAGCGAAAGAAAATGAAATATATCTTATGCTCAATAAACCGCCGGGTATAACGTGTACGGCAGCAAGCCATATTGAAGGGAATATTATCGATTTCGTCAATTATCCGGAGCGGATTTTCCCTGTAGGACGGCTAGATAAGCAATCTGAAGGATTAATTCTGTTGACGAATGATGGTAGCATTGTCAATGAGCTTTTACTGGAAGAAAATAATCATGAAAAAGACTATATTGTTACGGTGGATAAAAAAATTACGGCGGTTTTTATAGAGGAAATGGCTAGTGGGGTGGAAATTTATAACCCTAGAAAAAAGGGGAAAGTATTAACGAAGCCGTGTAAAGTTATTCAAATAGATGACAATTGTTTTAAAATTACCTTGTCACAAGGGTTGAACAGGCAAATTAGAAGAATGTGCAGACGGTTTCAATTTACTGTAACTCGTTTACAACGGGTTAGGATCAAAGAACTACCGCTTGGTGCGTTAGCTCTTGGTCAATGGCGACAATTAACGGAAGAAGAAATAGCTGGGTTGAAATTCTATAAATGAGTCTGGAGCAGATAGCTGAAAAGTTACGGGAGTGTAACAAATCCTTTTGGACATACTACAATTTGAACTAAAAAATTGATGTGATGTCTAAACGGAGGTGAAAGAAATAATGCCGAAAAACAAAGAGGCCAATAGTAATAGTAATAACGATAAAGGGAAGAAAGCGACAAGTGTAACGCCTCAAGGTTATGGAGATACCGAATTTGCTGAAGAGCCAAAGAGCAAACTGGAAGAAGCAGCTAAAAAGAAAAACACGAAATAGACTTTCGGTGCTTAACTCATTGGAATAAATAAAGTGAAATGCCCTGCCTTGAAACAAGAGCCAGGGCATTTTGCATTTTTACTTAAAGGGATTTTTCAACAATTCTGGTCCATCCAGATTCTCCAATGAAATTGAATTCACTCCAGTTCTGAATTTCATATGTAGGAATTGCAGTAGTTGAGTTTTTCTTTTGTTGCGGATTGAACCAGCAAGTATCGATTCCGAAGTTATTTCCGCCTTGAATATCTGAAGAAAGTGAATCTCCTATCATTAGAACACGAGACTTGCTTGTTAGTTGCAATTTATTGAAGGTATACTCGAATATCTCTGTCTGGGGTTTCTGGTAACCTGCCTCTTCAGATGTAATGATAGCTTCGAATGAGTTTTTTAACACGGATCCATCTATTCGGGCCAACTGAACATCTTTAAATCCGTTAGTCAATATTGCCAATTTGCAACCCTTTAGGCTGGCAAGCATTTCGGTCACACCGTTAATGAGATGGACTTCTTTACCCAAGTTTTCAAGATAAGTTTGCCCAAATACATCGGCATCCATATCGAGATTGTGATGCATGAACAATCGCTTAAACCTTTCCGTTTTCAACTCCTTCAATGAAATACGCCCTTGTTCTAAATCATCCCACAGTACCTTACTGATTGTTTTGTAACTAGCCCTGTAGTCCTTCAGCCCATTCGAAAAGCCATGTGCCTCGAATGTATAAGCGAACGCACGTTTTTCCGTCTCGCTAAAATCAAACAACGTATCGTCTAAATCAAATAAAAATACATCATATATCACAAAAATCTCATCCTTTACAAGCAGTAATTATTTATTGTGATGCCAGTATAACATGATTTACACTTTTAATTCCCACATAGAACTGTTTGTAGAAAGTAAAAAGTGCGCCTGCATAAGGAGTACTTCTGCAGACGCACTTTTTTAGATTTTCGGGAAAAACTTTCTGGCAGCAATAAATAACCAAGTACATACTATGAAAGGGAACGTTAGCGCAGGAAGCCCTAGTGGATTGAGAAGGAACTCTAATCCTGCGGTAACCGGAACAGTCAAAGTGGCGGCTATTATCCCAGTCAACGGCGTTTTTTCTGGTTTATTATCAAATACAAGACTGACGGCTATAATTGTCAATACGGCGTTGTAATTATACAAACCTAAATTCAAAGATTGTGCATCTACACCCATAAAATAGGCAGCTAGCCAGGATACAAAAGTACCAATAATTGCATAAACTCCGAATCGCCATCCTGCCAAGAAAAGTCCGACAAGAATGAGCGAGCCTGTCAAAAGAGAGTCAATAATGAACACTTCGCCGATTCCTTTTATCAATCCAACAAATAAAGTCGGTGTCCCATCGGTTTGCAAATTCCAACGCGCGGGAGAGCTTATGACAAAACCTGGATCCATGTGAAGTACATCGGAGCGGTAAGTAACAAGTAGCCCAATCCACGTAATAAAAACGAATGGAACCGTTAGTATAGGGATTCCCCATTTAGCAATCCATTTAGTTAGAATCACCATTGATAAAGCGGCAATTGCAGCGGCAACCAGTGCAACCAGCCAGCGATTTCCTCCGGTTAAAAAAAGAATTGCGGCCATACCACTTAGTACAGAATTGAAACTGTAGATTCCAGCACGAATCAGCGAACGACCACCACCGCAATACTGCGCGGTAAGCGTTCCAACTATTGAAGAAAGAAAAGCCATTAGACCAAGAAATGGGGAATTTAGCGTGATACCCATTAGTATAAGAAACCCTGAAAAAGCATTATCAACTAGAATAACTTGAGAAAACCCCTTTAATGACGACGAAATAAGAAATATGAACTTATTTAGATGAGTGGGTTTAGCATGAATTTGCTGCATTTGGACATCTCCTGTGTATTATTTGCGTTTGTGAGATCAGAACTAGTAGTCCAAAGAACGCGGAAATAAGCGGAATAAAGTACCCTATTGATACTATTTAAGTATAGTACCATAAAAAAGGCTTTACTTATACAAAATAAAGTGTAAAATATTATTTTGTAAATAAAAGATCATTTAGGAGTGACTTATGAAATTATCAGAGAAAAATGTATTAATTGCCACAGCAATATTGTTTGTAATTGTCGCGGCCTTGTTGAACCTTGGCAACAAAGAAATAGCTGAGAACTTCGTGAATCTGCCTAGTACAGAAATCGCTTCCTCAACTTATAAAGTCAATGATGGAAAACTGGCTTTGGAATTTGGAAAATCGACTAACGAATTACTATTCTTATCGAATATCGTTATTCGATAAGAATAGTAATTCGTTTAGTGTAGAGCATTTATTACAGAATGATTATTTACTAGCTGAAGCTAATATTCCCGAATCAACTAATGGAGAAATAGTAAGCATTGTATTAGGAGATACTAGCTTAGCAAGGAATTATAGATTTATTACAAAATTATTGAAAATAGTGCCATCACGATTAAGATAAAGGTTGAACGCATTCAAGAGCTTTTAGGTGCAATATCCATGTTTTCATTATAAGATTGAAAAACCTATGACTGATTGTCTCCGAATATGGAGCAATCAGTTTTTGATTGTCCGAATATAGGGCTTTAAATGTGATTCCTTAAAATTAGGATAATTGTCAACTCTTATTAGTAATTGAACCAATTGATTGTTTGTATACATTTTTCCTGAATATAGTGTCATACTTAAGAATAGACCAAATTTACGGAAGGAAGGCATGCTTAATGGGACATAAATCAACCATAAATGCGGCAATGCGATGTGGGCTTGAAATTACGGCTAACGCACGCAAAGAACTCATGAAATGGTCCAAGGATGAGCACGCCTTTTTTTCGATGCAGGTTGCCTTCGATGTACATATTGAAAAACGTCCAACTAATAAACAAGGAAATATGTCATTTTCATTGTTCTTCGATAATGGTTCGAATGAAGTCTTAGCTAAACGTTTAGACGACAGAGTAGCCGTAATGGAATGTGTTTATCAAAATGATGGTTTTCTAGCAACTGGTTTTCACGTAAGGGGACGCAGGGAGCCTGTACAGACGAATAGACGTCTTCCTGTACGGTTAAAGTTTCTTGTAGGCCGTAGCACTGGCGTTGCGATGCCTATCGATTTATATACAAGTATCCGGGAATTGCCGGTTGCACAAGAACGCTCTGAGTATGTGAAGAAGAGAATTGCCAGCTGGGAAGGTTATTTACGTATACAAGAAAGCAATGCGGATGTCGCAGATTTGACTGCGGCTTTTTCAATGGCCAGTTTTAATGAAGATTTCAGTAAACTAAGTCTCGTTTGCAGTGGATTAAAAGGAAATGAATGGAATGCAATTAAGGGTTTTAGTGTCAAGATGAAAGGGCTTCAAAATGATATTGGTAGTGTTGTAAATACGAATAGGTCTAAGAACATTGTTGAAATTGAACTGAGTCGAAATTATAAAGAGATGGCAAGGCGGAATGAATGGCAGCCTAAATCTTTTAAGGAAGTCGTGTTCAGTAACTTTGCCGAACTTAGCCAAGTAAAAAGACTAAGGAAAGGTTTTAAGGATCTTCAAGACGGCCTTGCAGCAAATGCGAACTTAGAGAAGGTTCTATTTGAGGAGCGGCCCGTTGTACGCATTTCGAAAAAAAAGCAAAAACTTGTATTTCATAACGAGTTAAATGAGTTCCAACAAGAAGCTGTAACTGGAGCAATGACATCAAATGATCTGTACGTGATTCAGGGGCCACCAGGGACTGGAAAGACGACGGTTATTTCAGAGATATGTCACCAAAATGTCAAGGCAGGGTTGCGTACACTTGTCGCCTCACAAGCAAATCTAGCAGTGGACAATGCACTCGGCAGATTGTTAGCGCATCAAGATATTCGGATTTTACGTTATGGTCGAACAGAAAGCATTGAAGAAGAAGGAAAAAAGTTTATTGAAGAAAATGTTGCATTGAACTGGAAAAACGTAACGTTAGATGCTGTGAATACTCAACTTTGGGGAAATTCAGTAAAAGAAGCGCAACTTCATGAAGAATTAGAAAGTTGTAAAATACGATTGGGAAAACTTCAACTTGAATTGCTGTCATTAGATGAAAAAGTAAAGCAAAAAGAAGAGGCAGAAGCGCAACATCTCGTCCTTGCTAGTGAAATAATGAAGCTCAGTAAAAAGGCAGTAATTTATAAAAAAGAACGTGGAGAATTAGTGGAAAAGGAGGCTGCATTAAACCAACTAGCCGATGCATTAATCGTTGAAATCAATCGACTTGAGCAAATTATACAAGTACAAAACTTAAGTCCAGAGACAATTGATAAAATGGAGAAAATAGAACCTCAATTAGAGAAAATGCGTAATTACATAAGCTTTCGTCAAACAATACAAATGATTGGCGAGACAGAAAATGCTATTGCCATTATTGGCAAAGAACTTGTATTAAAAAGTAATAAAATCGATACTATTTATGGGTTTGTGAAACAGTTAGATTCAATAACTAAAATTGATTTATTAAAAAACCGGTTAGAGTTTTTCGGAATTGTGCCGACATTCAATATGAATTGGAAAATGACCGAACTAAATAAGGTAATTGATTCAATTAAATCCGACACATCTAGCGATGAATACAGTGATTGGCAAGAATTACAAAACCGACTTTTAGCCGCTATTGAGATGATAGAACGTTTGTTGAAAGAGCATGGATTTCTTCCAAATGCAGTTAAAAGAACTGTGAATCAAAAGTATAGTTCAGTTAAAGATATTCATGGGCTGATTGATCGTGTTGGAAAGTTTTTAATTAATCCTTCGACTAAAAGTAGTCTTGCAACGAGAAATTATTCGGCACAAAAATATGACAATCTCGATAAAATAGCCATCGCTTTGGAAATGTTACGTGAAAGAAAGAATTATGTGCAGACACAGCGTGGAAACTTGGAAAAACAAAATCAAATCAGGTTGGATGCCAAAAAAATGTTTGCTGATATTAAAACAGAAATAATCAATCACACACATCGATTCATAACAGAAATAGAACAGGAAAGAAGCGCAATGCAGCGCAATGCAGAGAGTCACCAAATAACCCTAAATGACCTCCGGCGAACAGCTGAAAAACTTCAAAAAGAGATAGAAACTGTCGATGAAACAGTATCACTCAGTGAAGTGAAAATACAATTGCAGCAAAAAGAACAGGTATATGCCGATTATATAGATAAGAAGGCCACGCTTAATCAATATACCTATCAATTGGAAAATAAAAACAGCGATGTAAACGTAAATGCTCAAAAATTAGAGAACAATAGAGCTACGCTTCAAGCAATAAGCGAAAAAATTGATTTGGTAAATGAAGAGCGTCATGAACAGGAAGGACTACTAGCGCCACTGGTTGAATTATTGGACCAGAATCCCGAAGAACAGCGTCTCCAATTGCAAACTTCTATCACGGCTTTATTGGAAAGTATGAAGAAACTTAAAATCGACAAAGAGCGTTTACCTATCAGTCATTCACTCCAACAAGAGTGGAGGACACTGCTCACAGAAGCGAATGATTATGATCTTGACGAAATTCGGAAAATGTATGTGCAGCATGCGAATGTCATCGGGACAACTTGCGTCGCGTCTGCGAGACGAGATTTCATGGAGGAGTATCCGACATTCGATGTGGTCATTATCGATGAGGTTTCTAAAGCAACCCCTCCCGAATTGTTACTGCCAATGTTAAAAGGGAAAAAGATTATTTTAGTTGGGGATCATCATCAATTACCGCCACTAATGGGGCAAGATACACTAGAGGAATTGCTTGAGGAAAGTGACAATAATGAAGAAAAGAAAGAACTAGAAAAACTGTTGAAAGAATCATTATTTGAACGTCTTTTTAGAACATTGCCAAAGCAAAACAAAACGATGCTTGCCATCCAGTATCGTATGCATGAAAGTATTATGGAAACAATTACGCCTTTTTACAAAGAAGGAAATTACGGTCTTCAGTGTGGTTTAACGGACTCTGATTCTGTTCGTGACCACTTGATTGAATCCCGCTATGTGAAAAGAAATGATCATCTTCTTTGGTTTGATATGCCGAATGAACCGAAGTATTTCGAGGAGAAGGTTAAAGGGGGAACAAGTCGCTTTAACCAAGCTGAATTGACGATGATTAAAAACCTCTTGATGGATTTAGATAAGGCAACTGAAAATGCGAAGAATGCTGGAAGAATGAAGCAGGAAGACAAAAAAAGTGTTGGTATAATAAGCTTTTATGGTGAACAGGTAAAAAGGGTAGACCGGTTGATCCAGCAAGAACTACTGCCACATCATTTACATTGCAGAACGGGATCAGTGGACAAGTTTCAAGGCATGGAAATGGACGTCATTATTTTAAGTTTCGTTCGGAATCACCAGGATAAGGGTGGTGACATCGGATTCGCGAAGGACTACAGGCGTCTAAATGTTGCTTTGTCACGGGCACGTGAGTTGCTCATAATTGTGGGAAGTTCGGGTATGTTCACGATAAGGACAAAACATCCAAGTTCAAGGGAAATGTACGGACGTCTTTTAGAAAGCGTCAAACTGAAAAATGGATTTAGGAATCTTGAAGGAACTGTTAAAGTATGATTAATAGGGGGATTCCTGTGTATGAATGACTTAAAGGGACGGTTAACAAAAGAACTTCAACAGGATTTTAATGTAAAAATAAAGGGCTCTCTGACATGGAGTTTACCTGTTAATTCTGTCGAGATTGTCTACCAAACCGTTATGCGAACGAAAGTGGATATTCTTATGAAAATGATGTTGATTGCTTTTGGAAAAGCCGATATTGCAACTGCTGAAGAGTTGAGTGAAATTCTTCTCGTCGAACAGCTCTTTATCAATGAATTAATTGATAAAATGACTCGAACAGGTGTAATCGAAAAAAGAGAAGGGTTTTACTCTTTGACAGACGTTGGGGTCCGGCAGTTTAAAACAGGTATTTTTGTCCATGAACCAGAAATTGGCTCTAGACAAGCGCTTTACAGTCCATGCCATCAAACTTTTCTGAATGGAGAAATAAAGAATATTACGTATGAAGAGAATGAACTTTACCGATTTAAAAGTGAAATTGATGATTGGTCTATAGCAACGCTTGAGGATTCGGTTCTACTAGATGCGCTTATAACGATGGGCGTTGAATCAGGTGAAGGAAACGTTCAGATTGTTGTGTCCGAAATTGTATCTGCTTCAGACATAGAAGTCGATTTGATTCCTTGCATCGAATTTCATCTCTATAACGAGGCAGAGGATTTACTCTATGCAAGGGTGTGGAATACGCTGTCAGAACACTGGGATGAAATGCTAGAAGCACAATTGAATGAAAAAGAACGGAAAAAGTGGCGGGATATGTATTTGTCATGACCATTTAAGATGCTTTTAGATATATTGGAGTTAAGAATCCAATTAAATTTGCTACGGTACCTATGCCTAGTCAATAATAGGTATGCATTTCTGCACATACCAAGAAATCAAAGTTAAAACGGGAGACTCCTTTACTTGAGGGGTCTCCCGTTTTTAATTAAGCAAACTATTTGCATAAGTGCTAGATACGTACTCTGAAATTGTTCATATGTAAGTGGATAGAATTAAAAACTTTGGCTACAGTTATTTTGCAAACAGATTAAAACTATTTGCGAAAAAAGTTATGTAGGGATGAAGAAAATAAAAGTATTGGTGAAATTTTCTATGTTGAAGTTGCCGAAGCGCGTATCATATGATTCTTTAATCTAGCCCTAATGGTGGAACTTTCCAGTGTCCTAAAAATGGTAGGTTCTTTTTTCTTTGAATGTGAATGAATAGCACAACTACTTACTTGAATTTAGAATAATCTCCGTAATATAGTCCATCGTGATTTCCGAAGCCTTTTCGACATCATGAGTTGTCCGGTTATTTAAAAAGTTAGTGAGCATACCTTGCCAAATTAGAATCGTCATCTCGTTGACCTTATCAATGTCAGCATTATCGATGAAACCCTCATTTGACGCAATTTCCAAAATGGACCGACCCCTTTTTGAGACACTCCGTTCAAATAAAATGACTTTTAGTTCTTCTGGAAAATTAATCAGATCACTTGGGTAAATCTCGTAGTAATCTGCCAAGAGTTTTTCAGGATGATTACCTAAATCCTTGATAAATACGGCATGAAAGATTTGCGGCTGTTGAAAAGAGTGCTTACAAAAGCATTCCCAAGAGAGTATGTATTTTTCTAATGGATTTTTACCTTTTTCGATAGCGCTCCCCACATCATCCGTATACGTTTTCAAGAACTTCATGGAAGCGAAAAATATCAAATGTGAAATCTCCGTAAAATAATTGTAAATCGTTGCACTGTTATAGCCCGCCCGATCGGCTACTTTTCGGATTGTGACATTTTCAATTCCTTCTTCTTCAATTATTTCCGCTGTCGCATCAACAAAGTATTTCCACATCCGGCTTCTTTGAATCTTCTTATTCCCCATCTAATAACACCCCTATAATCTATATACTAGCAAAGTTTTGACAAGAGTATGCCCATTATACATTATCTACTAAAAAAAAAGCTGTTATTTAGATTGTTCTATGTTTTTGGATGTGTTAATATAATCAATATAAATAAATAATCATGATTATTTATATGAGTCTGGTTTAAAACTACTCATGGATATAAGTATGTGTTTATCCCACATGAACAAACAGTTTTATCCATATAACATAAATTGGGGGTGTCAAAGAGATTATGTAGAAATGTGACGACCCTTAAATGCTAGATAGGTTGAACTAACGATCGACGAGGGGGGTGGAAACCCGCACTCATTGAAGTTATCAGTAAACAAAGAGGTATGATTTGAGGGATGAGAGATAGACTAGCAAATGATTACCATTTTAACTACCATTATTTTTAAACTGAAAGCGTTACCAATTTGAAGAAATAGCTACAAATCAGGGGTTTTTAACAATTAGAACTAAAAAAGGGGATTGGAAGTATGGGGAAAGTTAGAATTGATCCATTTGTATTCTGGACATCAATCGTCGTTATAGTTGCGGCAACTGTGTTATTAGTATTAAACAAAGGAACAGCGGAACCGTATTTGAATAAGTTAATGACTTCCATTACCTATCAAATGGACTGGGCATTCCAGTTTTTAACAATCGGATTATTTATATTACTCATTTGGTTAGCATTTAGCCGTTTTGGGAAAATCAAGTTGGGTGAAGGAAAGCCCGAATTCTCCACATTTAGCTGGGGGACAATGTTATTCACTGCAGGCATGGGGACAAGTATTATGTATTGGTCGATGTTGGAACCGATTTATTATTTCATGGGACCACCTTTCGGAATTGAGGCCGAGAGTAATGAAGCGGCAGAGTGGGCATTGACGTATGGCTTATTCCATTGGGGAACATCAGCATGGGCACTTTATGCTTTCCCGACAGTTGTCATTGCTTATTCGTATTTTGTAAAGAAACGTCCTTCTTTAAAAATGAGCACTGCACTTAGTGGGGTTCTCGGTAAATATTCAGATGGCAAGATTGCAAAATTAATTGATGTGTTGGTAATTTGGAGTTTGGTCGGAGGTCTTGGTACATCATTGGGACTGGGTGTTCCAATGGTTTCTGCAGTTGTCGCTAGCATTTTTGGGCTAGATAAATCATTGATGCTCGATACAATTATAGTTATCAGTATTACAATCATCTACTCTGCAAGTGCTTATATGGGACTGCATAAAGGAATTAAACGATTGAGCGACATAAATGTCTTCCTTGCATTGGCTCTTGCGGTTTTCATCTTCATTGCAGGTCCGACATTGTTCATCTTAACGTATTTTACCAACAGTTTCGGAATGATGATTCAAAATTTTGCGATAATGAGTTTTTATACAGATCCAATTAGCAAAGGTGGATTCCCACAAGCTTGGACAGTATTCTATTGGGCTTGGTTTGCTGCCACGGCTCCATTCATGGGCTTGTTTGTTGCACGGATTTCCAAAGGACGCACGATTCGCCAACTAATTACACATATGCTGGTATGGGGGTCAGTCGGTGGGTGGACTTACTTTATGGTCTTTGGTGGATACACAATGAATCTACAATTGAATGACCTTCTTCCGGTAAAAGACATTCTAAACGATAGCGGGGGTCCAGCGGCAGTTGTTGAAATCTTGAAGTCATTGCCACTCAGCTACATTGTGTTACCATTCTTTGTGGTGTTGGCGGTTATTTTCCTTTCCACCTCACTCGATTCTGCGACCTATATCCTTGCGGCAATTGCGACGAAGGAAATAAAGAATGGACAAGATCCTGCAAGATGGCATCGTATGGTATGGGGTGCAATCCTTGCAGTCCTTTCGGTAACCTTACTAAATATAGGAGGATTACGTGTCATTCAAACTTCTGCCGTCATTGTATCCGTACCAATATTTGTTATTTATTTATTGTTAATCGTTTCGTTCTTCAAATGGTTAAAGCAGGATTTCCCGAAACAATAAAACAGATTCAAATTAGCGATACTTCACTCGCACACTAGGTTTTAAAATTATTACTTGGAGGTAATTACATGGTTTTCAATGTACGCGAATCGAACCGGTCAATTAAGACAAAATTTCCGAGAGAGGTTAAGGAAATCGAACATGTCTGGATTCCGTTATCGGACGGGACACGTCTTTCGGCACGCATCTGGTTACCTGTAGACGCAGAACAACAGGCAGTACCTGCTATTTTAGAATACCTTCCTTATCGCAAAAATGATTTTACGGCGCTAAGGGATTCGATTCGTCACCCGTACTTTGCGGGTCACGGCTATGCGAGCATTCGTGTGGACATGCGTGGTTGTGGCGATTCAGATGGGATTTTATATGATGAATATTTAAAGCAAGAGCAGGACGATGGACTTGAAGTACTATCTTGGATTGAGAAGCAGCCATGGTTCACAGGCGGAGTGGGAATGATCGGTAAATCGTGGGGCGGCTTTAACGGCCTGCAGATGGCGGCACGTCGTCATCCCGCGCTGAAAACAATCATTACACTTTGTTCGACAGATGATCGTTACGCTGATGATGTTCACTATAAAGGCGGTGCACTTCTTGCGTCGGACATGCTTTGGTGGGGTTCCACGATGCTTGCCTACAATGCACGACCCGCAGATCCCGCAGTTGTAGGGGATGCATGGAGAAAAAGTTGGTTGGAACGTTTAGAGAAAACACCACCATTCGTAGAAGAATGGATGAGACACCAGCGCCGCGACGAGTATTGGAAACATGGTTCCGTCTGTGAAAACTATGATGATATCGACATCCCTGTCTATGCGGTAGGGGGATGGGCTGATGGCTATACCAATGCAATCCCTCGTTTACTTGAAGGATTGAAAGGTCCACGCAAAGGGTTGATCGGCCCATGGGCGCATGAATATCCAGAAGTCGCGGTTCCTGGTCCACAAATCGGCTTTTTACAAGAATGCGTACGTTGGTGGGATCATTGGTTAAAAGGCGTTGACACTGGCATCATGGAAGAACCGATGCTACGTGCATGGGTACAAGATAGTGTACCGCCTAAAACGGATTACGCGATTCGACCAGGTCATTGGGTTGCTGAAAATGAGTGGCCACCTAAGACGCAAGAACAAAAAGCCTATTATTTGAACAAACAACAGCTTTCAGATAAACCGGTTGCAGAACAAGAAATAACCGTTTCAAGTGTTCAGCATCATGGACTCTATTCCGGTGTGTTCTGTCCATTCGGACAACCAGGAGATCTTCCTGCAGATCAGCGAATTGAAAATGGCTTATCCGTAGTCTTCACATCTGACCCGGTAAATGAGGCGATTGAAATTCTAGGTTCTCCTGAGTTTACAGTCGAAGTAGCATCTGACCAGCCGAATGCATTACTCACAGTTCGTCTGAATGACGTCGCACCAGACGGTTCTTCGACACGCGTGACGTGGGGCGTGTTGAACTTGACACACCGAAACAGCCATGAGCACCCTGAACACCTGGAGCCGGGTAAAAAATATACGGTAACCTTATGTATGAATGCAATTGGCCATAATTTACCTGCAGGACATTGTTGGCAATTAGCTGTATCGCCAACATATTGGCCACATGCTTGGCCATCTCCAGAGCCAGTGACATTGACCGTCTTTGCCAATGAAAAGACGTATCTCACGTTGCCAACTAGACAACCTAAAGAAATCGATCAGGAATTACAACCGTTCGAACACCCAGAAACCGCGGCTGTTATGGAACGTGTGATACTGCGTGAAGCAAACCGGACCAGAGAAATTCGCCATAATACAATTACAGACGTTTGGACGCTAGATGACTTTTCTGATGAAGGAGCAAGAATGCTTCCTAGTAACGGAATCGAATATGGCAGCACAAATCGCAACGTTTATTCCGTTACAGAAGAGGATCCACAGTCTGCTAAAGTTCAATGTGATTGGACACTGACTGTAGGACGTGGTGAATGGCAAACGAGCCTTAAGAGCACCAGCATCATGACAGCAGATGATAAGCAATTCTATGTCTCGAATGAGCTTATTGCTTATGAAGGCGAGACTGAAGTATTCAATAAAACATGGAAAATAGCAGTGCCAAGGGATTTTGTTTAATCAATAGTTCTCCTTGTACAGACAGTCTTTCTTTTATGGGAGACCGTCTGGCACAAGGAGTTTTTAGTGGGCTAACGTTTAAAGTACTATTTTTACACGTATTTCTATGTTCCATTCTATAAGTATGAAACACACTTTTAGTAATCATGATAATTTATTCAGGTATGATAAATTAGGTTGATTTCAATCACGCGTTTGTACGGGATTATTCATAGGAGACGGGTCCCGTTATAAATATGTATGGGTGATAATTGGATTCGTTTTCCCTATCAGGTACAGGGCATCTGAAAGCGAGTGAATAGTTACTTCTTTTAAAAATGAATAAGGTAAAGACCTGAGGAGGATCCCATGACAGCTATACTATTTATCATCATCGCCATTAATATCGTTTATGTTTCTTTATTCACGTTACGCGTCATTCTTGTTATAAAAGGATACCGTACGGCGGCATCGATTCTTTCGATGGGCGAAGTGTTTGTTTACCTGATGGGTTTAACAATTGTCCTAGACAATTTAGACAACCCAATCAATATTGCAGCGTATTGTGTAGGCTGGGGAATGGGCGTCTTCCTCGGAAGTAAGATTGAAGAGCGCTTGGCACTTGGTTATATTGTCTTTGACGTGGTCGTTGATTCACTTGAAATCGAAATACCAATGAAAATCCGTGAACAAGGGTATGGGGTTACATCTTGGGTGGCAGATGGTAAAGACGGTAAACGACTCGTTATGAAAGTGTTAGCGAAACGAAATTACGAACAGAAATTAAGAAAACTGGTCCTTTCATTAGCGCCTAAAGCATTTATAATCTCCTATGAACCAAACAAGTTCAACGGCGGATTTTTGCTAAAAAACCTTAACTCAGGACGTAATTAATCTCCATAAAATGTTGCATGTGAATACCATTAAAAATAGTGCGAGGGGTATAAAGAATGGCTATATTAAAAGATTTATTTATTGGATTATCTCAAAATCAATTCCTAAATACTGCAGCAAAAAAATATGGTTTGAAATTAGGGGCACAACATGTCGTCCCGGGGACGAATGTCGCAGAAACGATTGAAAGTATAAAAGAACTGAATGCGCAAGGGATTTCTTGTACGGTCGATAATTTAGGCGAATTCGTTTTTGAAAAAGAAGAAGCAATCGAAGCTAAAGGACAAATTCTTGAGGTAATTGAAGCAATCCATACACATAAAGTGGATGCACATATCTCATTAAAACCTTCTCAACTTGGCCTGGATATCGACTATGATTTCTGTTTGGATAATTTAAAGGAAATTGTGAGTAAAGCGAGCGCTTATGATATTTTCATCAACTTTGACATGGAGGATCACAACCGTCTACAACCATCGTTTGATATATTAGAAACGCTATCTAAGGAGTATTCTAATATAGGAACAGTGATCCAAGCTTATTTCTTCCGAGCTGTAGAAGACATTAAAAAGTATGAAAACTTCCGCTTACGTATCGTGAAAGGCGCGTACAAAGAGTCAGAAGAATACGCGTATCAAGATAAGAAAGAAATTGATGAAAACTATATCAAGCTCATCGAATGGCATTTGTTAAACGGCAAATTCACATCAATTGCGACACATGACCATGTAGTTATTAACCATGTGAAAAAGTTTGTAAAAGTGAACAATATTTCAAATGACAAGTTCGAATTCCAAATGTTATACGGGTTCAGAGTGGATATGCAGCTTCAATTGGCGAATGAAGGCTATAACTTCTGTACATATGTTCCTTTTGGTAGTGACTGGTATGGCTATTTTATGAGACGTCTTGCTGAAAGGCCGCAGAATTTAAATCTAGTTGTGAAACAGGTGTTTAATAAGAAAACGAATAAGGTCATTGGACTGTCGGCAGGGGCATTTTTGTTAGGGAGAATGACTAGAAAGAAATAGTGTTTTTATAGTACGAATAAAAATTCTGATTCAAATGAAGCTTTAGCTATCACTTGAGTCAGGATTTTTTGCGTAGATCATTCCAATGAAAACGCTTCGGCTACTACTAAGAAACGCCTTCGCTGGGATAGCCCATTCAAAAAGCACATTGTATTATATCGGATTAAACCTGCAACCTGAAACACGTATTATAAGTGATCATATGTGGGTGGATAGAATCAAAAACTTGTGCTACAGTTAATTCGCAGACAAGTTCAACTAGTTTAATTGCATAAAAAACAAGAAAAGTAGGGATGGAGCATATGAAAATACTAGCAATAGATATTGGGGGAACATCTATTAAGATGTGCATGGCTGATGAAAATGGAAATGCTACTGCATTTAAAGAATTCGATTCTGAAGCTGAAAAGGGTGGACAATACTTAGTTGATAATATTATAAAGAAAGTTATAGAGACTTATATAGAATTTGATGCCATTGGTATTAGTACAGCAAGTCAAGTAAACAGTGAAGAAGGCTCCATCATTTACGCGAATGAAAACTTTCCGGGTTATACAGGTATGAAAATAAAGGCTATTTTTGAAGCTGAATTCGGTGTTCCTGTGAAAGTTGAAAACGATGTGAATGCGGCTGCTTTAGGGGAAAAACATTTTGGAGCTGGTAAAGAAATTAACGATTTCTTATGCTTAACTTATGGAACAGGTATAGGCGGCGCTATTGTAATTGATTCGACTGTTTATAAAGGGCTTAATGGAGGTGCAGGCGAATTTGGTCACCTGATTTTGCATCCTGGAGGCGAGAAGTGTAATTGTGGCTGTGTGGGATGTTACGAGATGTATGGATCGACCACGGCTTTAGTGAAAAAAGCATTGGAGATTGATAACAAATACATCAATGGGCGAATGATTTTTGAAGGCCTGGAACAAGGCGATGTATCACTTGAGCGGGTACTTAATGACTGGGTACTTGAAGTCGCATATGGCCTCGTGTCATTAACGCATATCTTTAATCCTCCAGCGATTATTATAGGCGGTGGCGTGATGGAGCAAGATAGATTAATAGCAATGGTTACTCGCAAAGCAAAAGAATTAATGTTGAAGAGTTTTTCTAATGTGGAGATATTAAAAGCCTCGCTTGGTAATAAAGCAGGATTGTTAGGCGCGGCGTCATTGCATTTACCTAGCAAAAACTCATGAAAGTATATACTATACAGGTTCGTGAAGACCGAAAATTTGAAAGATAACTCCTTTTGTTACATCTATGAATGAGAGTAATCACATTTAGTGGTTGACTCTCTTTTTTGGTAGTTGTACAGATGAAAATATACACTATAGAAAGTAAGGAGTGGTTCAAGTTTGAATAACAACTTGGGTTTTATGGGTGGCTTATATGCTATTAGTGAATGGATTATGAAGTTTTCTTTGATTAATCTATTTTGGATACTCTTTAATATACCTATTATTTTTTTACTTTTGAATCTATTATTTATTGAACAGAAAGAAGCATTACCCTTTTTATTGATTCCTATAATACTATTAATGCCAATTTTATTCTTCCCTGCAACGACCGCAATGTTTGGAATGGTGAAAGGGTGGATTAGTAAAGATGAAGGCAGTAGTCATCTTTTCAAGTCATATTGGGGGTATTATAAAGAAAATTATAAAAGAAGTGCATTAATTGGGCTTATTTTAACAATAGCTTGGATGATTTGGGCGGCAGATGTCTATTACTTTTTCAATGATAATAATAGTATAATGATGTTTCTTTTTATAATAATGGGTATTATCTTATATGTCTTTTCAATCAATCTTTTTTCGGTTACTGTTCATTATCATATGAAGTTGTTTACTGCACTAAAAAATACACTTCTCCTAACGATAGGTAGTCCAGTGTTATTTATTGCGGTGGCAATTAGCAGTGGTGTTGTCCTATATATAAGCCTAAACGTTTTCAGGGTCTTCCTTCCCTTTTTAACAGGTTCTCTTATTACGTTTTTATCCTTTTCTGCTTTTTATAGAAATCACCTCAATAGTATTGAAAAAACTAAAAAGTGAAACAAACTGAATATTGTATTGCTAAATTTTGGGGTGCGTGTTAATCTGGAAATGCGCAATGAATGCAACCGGTTTCATAAACATATGGGAGAGGAGGAATCAATACCCGAATTAAACTGAATAGGAAACTGTGCAACCGCTTTCACTGAGGAGAACAAAAAGGAGAGATACTATGAGAAGCAAGAAATGTATTGTCAGCTTAATTTCTGTATTGTTAGTATCTATATTTGCACTAGTGGGGTGCTCAGCTTCCGACGACGAAGGGAAAAAAGTAGCATCTGGTGGCCAGGTAACAATTGACATTTTACAATTTAAAGTAGAAATTAAAGAACAGTTTGAAGCGTTAGTTAAAGTGTATGAAAAAGAACATCCCAATGTAAAAATCAATGTTAAAACGGTTGGTGGAGGAGCTGATTATGGCGGGTTGTTGAAAACATCATTCTCTTCCGGTGAAGCCCCAGACATCTTTAATGTCGGTGGACCGTCTGCAGTTGAAGAATATAGAGAGTATTTAGCGGATGTGTCTGATACAGAGGCTGCGAAAACGGCTAATGAAGGAACTTTAAACACCGTAACAGACGGTGATAAAGTGTTAGGATTACCGATAAATCAAGAGGGGTATGGCTTGATTTATAATAAGAGGATTTTTAAAGAAGCGGGCATCAATCCCGATGAGATTGTAACTTTCAAGGATTTAGAGAGCGCTGCTGAAACGTTAGACAGCCAAAAGGAAAAGCTTGGTATTGACGCTGTATTTGCACTAGCAGCAAAAGAAAAATGGGTAATTGGGAACCATCTAGCAAACATCTTTTTTGCACCAGAATTTAATAATGATATTCTAGAAGCTTTTGATGCAAAGACAATCCCATTTGAAAAAAGCAATGAATTGAAAAGGCATCTGGACTTGGAGAATAAATACTCCGTTCAGCCTGTCCTAAGCTTAGACTACTCTCAACAAGTGGAACAATTATTCTCGTTAGAACGTGTAGCGATGATTCAACAAGGCAACTGGATCTATAATTCAGTTTACGATATGGACCCAGAACTAGCGGAAAATGGGATCGGTATTCTACCAGTTCCTCTAGAAGGATATGAAGGCAAGATTCCAACTGGCGTCCCGTCCTATTGGGCTGTCAATAGTGCGAGTGATCCCGAAAAAGTCCAAGCAAGTAAAGACTTCCTGAATTGGATGTACACATCAGAAACAGGTAAGAATGCTGTACTAGAAGACTTTAAATTCATCCCAGCCTATCAAAACTATGATGCAACAAAAATAGCAGATCCGCTTTCGCAACAAATTTATGACTATGCTTCTAAAGGGAACACAATTGAAGGATGGGTATTTTTAGCATCTCCAACTTCGTGGAGTCAAGAAGTACTTGGCGTTAATATGCAAAAATATTTAAGCGGTTCCATGGAGTGGGATGACGTTATTTCTCAATCACGCGCTAAATGGGAAGAAGAACGCAAATAACAGGATTCAACAGAACAATACAGCTAACAAAAGTCTACGTCGTTTTTGTTAGCTGTACTTCATATTGGGGGTGCTAGAAGTGCGAAACCGTGATCTATCATTTTGGCTATTTATAATGCCAGTACTAGTGAGTTTATGTCTAGTCATTATTGTTCCATTTATTTATGGGTTCATTTACTCCTTTACAAATTGGAATGGACTAGTGGCTACTGAATTCATAGGGTTTAAAAACTATATTACATTATTTAAAGATGAAGAATTTAGAGCATCCATTTGGTTTACGACTAAATTCGCAGTGACATCTGTCATCCTTCTTAACTTCTTAGGGTTAGGTCTAGCTATGCTTGTGACCCGGAAAATGAAATCGAGTAACTTTATGCGAACGGTTTTCTTCATGCCCAACTTGATAGGCGGGCTTATCCTAGGATTCATTTGGCAGTTTATTTTTATCAGTGTTTTTGGAAGCTTAGGAGATTTACTAGGGATTGAGGCATTAACGGGTTGGTTGTCCACGACAGCAACTGGTTTTTGGGGATTAGTCATTTTGACATCTTGGCAAATGGCAGGCTACATTATGATCATCTATATTGCATACTTAGAAAACATTCCGAAGGATTTAATTGAAGCAGCGAAAATTGATGGGGCATCAAGTTACCAACGCTTTCGCAACATCACATTCCCACTGGTAGCACCTGCATTTACCGTTAGTATGTTTTTAACGTTGTCCGGTTCATTTAAAATCTATGACCAAAATTTATCATTGACGAATGGTGGACCTTACAACTCTACCCAAATGGCTGCAATGAATATTGTGAAAACAGCTTTTACTGAAAACAAAATGGCCTATGCGCAATCGCAAGCCGTTATTTTTTTCCTGATAATAGCATTTGTTGCAGTAACGCAAGTTTACTACAATAAAAAGCGGGAGGTGGATCTATAATGAAGAAGAGTAAGCGTAAACTGTATATGATAGAGCTACTTGGACTCTTGCTTGCTTTATTATGGCTATCACCGTTCTATTTAATGATTGTTAATGCATTTAAAACAAAAAGAGAAATTTTTTCGGGTGTACTTGGTTTACCGAAGGAACTCACGACAGATAACTTTGTTAAAGCGTTTAATGATTTAGATTTTTTTAAATCCCTTTTCAACTCCGTTTTAATTACCGTTGTGGGTGTAGGGGTTATAATTATCTTTTCATCTATGGCAGGGTATGCACTTGCCCGAAACAAAAGTAAACTTAGTGGCATAATTTTGTTGGTTTTTGTTGCTGCTATGTTAATTCCGTTTCAATCCGTTATGATTCCACTTGTTTCGCTTTTCGGAAAAGCAGATATGCTGAATCGCCCAGGTCTGATTTTCATGTATTTAGGATTCGGTTCTAGTCTATCCATCTTTTTATATCATGGTGCCATGACTGGAATATCTAATTCTATGGATGAGGCGGCTATTATTGATGGCGCGAATAAATTCCAAGTGTTTTGGAAGATTATTTTCCCATTACTAAAACCTATCTCTGTTACAGTAGGTATATTAAATGTCATTTGGATTTGGAATGATTTCTTACTACCATCACTCATATTAGCAGATTCAAGTGCGACGATTCCTTTGAAAATGTATCTTTTCTTCGGACAGTATACAAAACAATGGCATTTAGCATTAGCAGGATTAACTATTGCAGTTATTCCGGTAATTATCGGATACTTCTTTGCACAGAAACAAATTATTGAAGGGGTATCCGAAGGTGCCGTTAAATAAGCGTAAAAGGATGTTGATTATGTCTGTAACAATTAAAGACGTTGCGGCGAAGGCGAATGTAGCTCCATCCACCGTATCACGTGTCGTTTCGGATAGTCCTCTTATTAGTGAGAAAACGAAGCGACGAGTTCGAGAAGTCATGGAAGAAATGGGCTTTCATCTGAACTTTAATGCGCAAATGCTCGCCCTACAGTCAACAAAGACAATCGGTATTATTATGAAAAATTCTGCGAAGGAATCTATAATTACTTCCTTTTTTCCAGAAGTCATTCGGGGAATCAGTGCCTTGTGCAGTAAGCATGATTTCAGTATCAGTCTAACTACAGGGGAATCTGAGGAAGAAATTTTTACTGATACGGTAAAAATGGTGCGTGGAAAAAGAGTAGATGGCATGATTGTCTTATACTCAAAAAAAGATGATAAAGTGGTTCCTTATCTAATTGAATCTGGCATTCCTTTTGTCGTCATCGGAAAACCTCTAATTGAATCCGGTAAGATCATGTTTGTAGATAATGACAACGTTCAAGCAGCGAAAGAAGCAACAGACTTTTTACTAAACCTTGGACATGAAAAGATTGCATTTATTGGAGAAGATAAGCAGTTTGAAGTAAGTGAAGCTAGATTAAATGGTTTCATTCAAGCGGTAAAAGGAAAGAACTTGGATATTCCAGAGGGGTTCATCAAGAATATACAATTCAATCTTAACCATGGTAAACAAATTGTCACTGAATTAATGAGCTTAGCTGAGCCGCCAACTGCATTAGTTGTCTCAGATGACTTAAATGCGTTAATTGTGTTGACTGCATTAAGTGAAAAAAACATCAAAGTACCAGACGATATGAGTATGATTGTCTTTAATAATTCAGTCATATCGAAAGTAGCCAATCCGCCCTTAACGACTGTAGATACACAAATATTTCAATTGGGCTATGAATCTGCGAACTGCCTAATCGAACTGGTGAAAGATCCGCAAATGTTTAGAAAAAGCGTCATCATACCAACTGTTATTGTGGAAAGAAATTCGTGTTTAGCCCTGTAAGTAGGGAGAATGCGAAATTTCGAGCGTAAATGCAACCGGTTGCTTGAATTCATGCAACAGATTTTTTGAAGGAGGAACTATTCATGAACATTGTCGTATGGAATGAAAATCGTCATGAACAAAAAAATCCTGTTGTCTCGGATATTTATCCAAAAGGAATTCACGGGGCAATTGCAGATTTTTTACAACAGGACTCTCACCATGTAAAAACAGCAACGCTCGACGAGCTAGAACATGGTTTAACGCAAGAGGTTTTGAATGATACTGATGTACTTGTTTGGTGGGGGCATCTTGCGCATGATGAAGTACAAGATGAGATAGTGGAAAGAGTTAAGAAGCGTGTATTGGAAGGCATGGGCTTGATTGTTTTACATTCAGCTCATTTTTCTAAGATTTTCAAGACATTAATGGGAACAACTTGTGATCTTAAATGGCGTGAAGCAGATGAGAAAGAACGATTATGGGTTGTTGATCCGAGCCATCCCATTACAGAAGGCATCGGGGAGTACATCGAACTTGAAAAAGAAGAAATGTATGGGGAGCACTTTGATATCCCAGCACCTGATGAGTTGGTATTTGTCAGTTGGTTTGAAGGTGGAGAAATTTTCAGAAGCGGGGCAACATTTAAACGTGGAAAAGGGAAGATATTCTATTTCCGGCCTGGGCATGAAACATATCCTACATACTACAATAAAGATGTGCAACAAGTGATTCGCAATGCAGTGAAATGGGCAGCAAATTCGAATACACCAACACCAATCTATGGTAATGCTAAGCCATTGGAGAAAATTGCGAATCATAACGAGTGAAAACAACTGGAGGGGTGAGGTATGTTGAAATTACGAGTTGCTGTTATTGGATGCGGTAGCATTGCTAGATATAGACATTTAGGAGAATTTAATAACCATTCAGGAGTAGAAATTATCGCTGTCTGTGACATTGTAGAAGAAAGAGCACAAGAGATTGCGCAACAATATGGAGCAAAAGCGTATACGAGCTATGAAGAGTTATTAGAAGTGGAAAAACCGGATGCCGTGAGTGTTTGTTTACCAAACTATTTACACGCAGCCGTTTCAATCGCTGCTTTACAAGCGGGTTGTCATGTTCTATGTGAAAAGCCTATGGCAACATCGAGAGCGGAAGCAGAGGAAATGATTGAGGCTGCAAAAAAAAATAATAAAAAATTAATGATTGCTCATAATCAACGTTTTGTACCATCGCACGCTAAGGCACGAGACTTAATTGCAAAAGGTGAAGTAGGTAAAATCTATAGTTTCAGAACTGCATTTGGACATGGCGGACCTGAAGGGTGGAGTATTGACGGCAAAGACAGTTGGTTCTTCAATAAAGAGCAAGCTTTTATTGGAGCAATGGGGGATCTTGGCGTACATAAAGCTGATTTACTCCGCTATTTACTTGGAGAAGAATTTGTCGAAGTAGCTGGTTTTATCGAAACAAGTGCAAAAGAGAATACAGATGTTGATGATAATGCTGTTTGTATTTTAAAGTCTGAAAGCGGCGTGATTGGAACGCTTGCAGCTAGTTGGGCATATACGGCAAAAGAAGATAATTCCACGATTATTTATGGGGAACTTGCTACATTGCGTTTAGAAGATGATCCAAAGTATGCGTTAATTGTGCAATATAAAAACGGTGAAGTCGTTAACTATGAATTGGGTGGAATTCAGTCTAATGCCGAAGGTGGTCAAACAACCACGCATATTATCGATCATTTTGTTGACTCAATTGTGCAAGATACTGAGCCACTCATTAATGGTGCGGAAGGTTTGAAATCATTACAGGTAATCTTGGCTGCTTTGGAATCAATGAAAACAAAAAAAATCACAAAAATTTAACCAACCATTGGAGGTACGATTCATGAAACTTGGCGTATTTGCGGTTTTATTTGCAGGAAAATCATTTGAAGACATGCTGGATCACGTGAAAAAAGCGGGTGTAGATGCTGTTGAAATTGGCACAGGCGGCTATCCAGGAGATGCTCATTGTAATGTAGATGAGCTACTTGCAAGTAAGGATAAGCGGAAGGATTATCTAGATAAAATCCAATCACGCGGATTAACGATTAGTGCATTCAGCTGTCATGACAATCCAGTTTCCCCAAATAAACAACTTGCTCAAAATGCGCATAATACATTCGTGAAAACTGTTAAACTAGCACAGTTATTGAATGTACCTGTTGTCAACACATTTTCGGGGACACCGGGATCTCACGAGGGCTCAACACATTCAAACTGGCCGATATCCCCATGGCCAACAGAGTACTCGGATATCTATAACTGGCAATGGGAACAAAAACTCATTCCTTACTGGAAAGAACAAGGGAAATTCGCGGAAGATCACGGTGTGAAAATAGGGATTGAGCTTCATGGTGGGTTTTCAGTACATACACCCTATACCCTGTTGAAATTAAGAGAAGCAACTTCACCCGCTATCGGGGCCAATTTAGATCCAAGTCATCTCTGGTGGCAGGGGATTGACCCAGTCGCAGCTATTAAAATTTTAGGGAAAGAAAATGCCATTCATCATTTCCATGCCAAAGATACATTTATTGACCAGGACAATGTGAACATGCACGGCTTAACAGATATGCAACCATACGGAGATGTGCAAACACGTGCGTGGACATTTAGATCCGTCGGCTGTGGACACAGTATCCAAGAATGGTCTGATATGATGAGTGCTTTACGCACATATGGCTATGATTATGTAGTAAGTATTGAACATGAGGATCCGTTAATGTCGGTTGATGAAGGGTTCTCACGTGCAGTGAAGAATTTGAAATCGGTAATGATTAAAGATCAACCTGCCGATATGTGGTGGGTGTAATAAATAGAAAAGTTGCGTTGTATGAGGTTGATATTCATACAACGCAACTTTTTTAACGGTTAAATTAAAACATGTATTCATATAGTAAACCTGTATCAGGTGATCAACAACAAATTGTAGGTAATCCAAAAATGAAAAGAGTGGTTTGAATGAGTGTATTAAGAGTTGGAATTATTGGTGCTGGAGGAATTGCTAGTGGTGTACATATCCCTAATTATTTGAACAGCGGCTACGAGGTAGAAATAGTCGCAATAGCAGATGTTATAGTGGAACTTGCACAACAAGTTGCAGAACAATTTACAATTCCATATGTCTTTTCTTCCTATAAAGAAATGCTTGAAAACGTAGAATTAGATGCGGCAAGTGTTTGCATACCTAATAAATTTCATGCGCAAGCTACGATTGCTGCGCTCGAGGCGGGTTGTCATGTGTTGTGAGAAAAACCACCGGCAATGACTATGGAAGAAGCACAAATGATGGCGAAAACAGCTAGCGAGTCTGGAAAAATTTTAACGTATGGCTTTCATTATCGCTATCGACCTGAAGTGGAAATTGCAAAATCATTTATTGATGCGGGAGAAATGGGCGATATTTACGCTGCGCGCGTTCACGCTATTCGTAGAAGAGGTATTCCAGGTTGGGGTGTATTTACGAATAAGGAATTACAAGGCGAAGGCCCATTAATAGATATTGGCGTTCATATGCTAGATACCGCACTCTATCTCATGGGCTATCCAGCACCTGACGTTGTGTTAGGGAAAACACATCAACAAATAGGCCCCCAAAAAAGGAGTAGGGCTAATTGTTGATTGGGACTATGAAAACTATACAGTAAAAGATATGGCTGTTGGTATGGTGACATTTAAAAATGGAGCCACTTTAACGTTGGAAGCTGCTTTTGCTGCAAATGTCGAAAAAGATGAGACGATGCAGGTTTCCTTGATGGGGAATAGAGGGGGAGCTGATATTTTCCCTTTGAAAATTTATCAGGAGAAATACAACGCATTAATCGATAGTACTCCTGCATATGTACCAGAAGTAAATGGCCATCAGCTTGAAATAAATCAATTTGTAGAATGCTGCTTGAAAGGCAAGATTTCATTGAGTACGCCTGAACAAGGGCTCATCATTCAAAAAATCGTGAATGCTATTTATGAATCTGCAGAAACTGGAAAGCGATACAGTTCTGAAGTACTATTAAAGAGCTTTAAACCAAAAAGGTTGTGCAGTATGAATTCAACAATCATGCTGCACAACCTTTTTTTATAAAGTAAGAACTTTTGTCACACTGCGAGAAATTTCATGCGTATTGATTGTAGATTGTATCTGTTTGTTTTTCACGCATTTTATAAACTCTTCGACCTCATAGTACATAGAATCAAATTCATGCTTAACAGAAATATCTTCAGTTTGACCGTCTTTGTATTTGATTATTATTTGTTTCGGATCACTAATTTTATCGATTTCGATAACACCATTCTCACCCTGTATTTCATTTTGGGAATAGGAATCTGAAATTTTGGAGTACATAATAACAGCTTCAAATTCATCGTAATTTAAGATCATACTTCCTTGGCCATCTGCACCAGTGGATAGTAAATAAGTGTTTTTGAGCACGGATTTCGGTTCGCCGACTAGATGAACAATAGGCGCTATACAGTATACACCTAAGTCTGTTTTAGCACCATTCCCCAGTTCAGGTTTGAAAGCATTTTCAATAATGCCTTCCTTGTATTTATCGTAACGCGAAGAGTATTGGTTATAATGAAATACGAATCGTCGGAGTGTGCCAATCTTAGCTAGGTGCTCTTTCAAGTTGAGAAATGTAGGTGTAACTGTGGATTTCATTGCTTCCATATAGGTTACTTGATGTTCTTCAGATGCTTTAATTACTTGATCCATTTCATTTAAGGAAGTGACTGCTGGTTTTTCGCAAAGTACATGAATGCCGTTTTTCATTGCCAAAATACTTTGTTCTGCATGAAACGCATTGGGCGATGCAATATAAACAGCTTCAATAGTACCACTTTGAAACATTTCTATCATATCTGTATACACATGTTCGATATTATGTTTCTCTGCGAACGCTCTCCCTGTATCCTCAGTCCTTGAGTAAACTCCCCCTATGCTAAACTCGGGATGTTCTTTAGCTGCTTTAATAAGTCGATCTGTAATCCAATTTGTTCCGATAATTCCAAATTTCAAAGTAATACCCCCTTTTAGTTATATATGTAGAAGTAAAGAATTCCATTGAATTCGCTGCGGCGCTAGGGGATGCCTACCGGCATAAGTCGAACAGCTTCACCGCTAGTCTTAGGGCAACGGCTACCCCTTGATAGGGCCTTAGCCAAGTTATATAGATTTTTATTTGTTCAATATATAGTCAATAATAAGTAGTCCTTGCCTTATAAAGCGAAACTAGCCCTCAATGCTAAATGAAAACACTGTCTGCTTTTCATATAATTCATTAGCTTTTATGATAACTGATGGAAAGCCCTCGTGATGCAAGGAGGCAGGGGAAGCTTGTGTTTCAAAACATACACCTAAATAAGGTTTGGATTTTCCTTCTGCTAACTCAAGGCCGTCTTCAAGGGTATTCGATGTGTACATAACGAGACCTGGTTGGTTGGTTTTAATCGTCATCACACGACCACTTATATCTTCTTTTACACTGATGATGTGTTGTTGAATTTGATTAAGAATAAAGTAATGATCATATCCATGATTAGCAACACTATTTTGTTCTGAAAGGGAGTTAATACCGTCAACAAGCTCTCGGCCATTTCGGAAATCAAATGGAGTATTCGATACATCGATCTTTTTACCGGTTGGAATTAGTTCGGAATTAAGTTCAACATATTCATCGCTCTTCATAGTGACATGGTGGTTATGAATCGTGTCGGCTAAATTCCCATTTAAATTAAAATAGGAATGATTTGTCATAGTAAGCACAGTCGTTTTATCGGATGTCCCTGAATAATTTAGGATGAGCTCATTGTTATTAGTCAGTGTATAAGTAACAGCAACCTCAAAAGTACCAGGATATCCACCTTCACCATCTAAACTTTTATGGCTTAATTTTACGCCAACTGTATCAGCAGTTTGAAAAGGGCTAGCCTGCCAGACTACTTGATGAAATCCACCATCTCCCCCATGTAAATGATGGCCACCTTCATTTGAAACCAATGTATATGTTTGGTTTTCGATAGTATATGAAGCATCTTGAATTCTTCCAGCAACACGTCCGATAATCGCGCCAAAGAAGTTCGGATTTTTTTCATAATCGAGATAATCTTTATAGCCAAGGACCACGTTTTCTAATTGGTTATGCCGGTTTGGAACGCTTATGTCAGTGATGATGCCACCGAAGTTCAAGAAGCTTACAGTCATGCCGTTATCATTTGTTAATGTATACAGCTTCCATTTATTCAAAATTTCCTGGGTATCTATTTTCATTTTACTAGCCACCTACATATTTAATGTCTTGATGAATCGTTCACAATCACTTTGTACTTTAAAAACGCCTGCATCTCCAAGTACTTTGGCGAATTTAATCCCTAGTTCTTTTTCTAAAATGGATTCAATTTGCTCTAGGTCGGATAATTCTCCATAGTTAATCTTCATTTGCTCTGCCCATTGTTGATGATAGGGGGTTACTGTACTTGTTTGGCCTAGTAAGAACTTCTTGATTTCAGCTAATTCATCTTTCAGACGAGCTGGTAATACTGCGAGTCCCATTACTTCAATAAGCCCAATATTTTCTTTTTTAATATGATGGACATCCGAATGGGGGTGGAAAATCCCTAGTGGATGTTCATCAGATGTTCGATTGTTGCGTAAAACAAGATCGAGTTCAAACTTGTTAGCGCGCATTCTGGCAATCGGAGTGATTGTATTATGTGGGGTATCATTACTAAATGGTCTGATATCCACTTCTTCATCACTATAATTTTTCCATTTAGTTAGGACATGGTCAGCTGCCTGAATCAATGGCTCAATCTCATCGCTCTGTAAACGAATGGTTGTTAACGGCCATTCTAGGACAGATGCGGTAATGTTTGGAAAGTTTTCTAAGGCAAACGAAAATGCATTTGTTGCTTTTGCCATTGGGAAATCATAACTCCCGGCTTGATAATGATCATGACTCAAAATAGATCCACCGACAATTGGTAAATCGGCATTCGAACCAATAAAATAATGTGGGAATTTCTCTATAAAAGTAAGTAACCGCTTAAAAGTGTCCCTACCAATTTTCATATCACGATGTTCTTCAGCAAGTAATATACTATGTTCATTGTAATAAACATAAGGTGAATATTGCAGATACCAATTTTCATTTACAAGTGGTACTTGAATGATACGATGATTTGCCCTAGCTGGATAACCTGTCCGGCCAGCGTATCCTTCATTTTCGATACATAATAGACACTTTGGATAATCAACATCATATTTCAATTCGCTTTCTCGCTTAATTTGTTCAGGGTCTTTCTCTGGTTTTGACATGTTAATGGTAATATCCATTTCACCAAAGATTGTTGCAGCTTTAAAATGGATATTTTTCTTGATGCGGTTCATCTGAATATAATTACTGTTTTTACTTAAGTCATAAAAATAGTCTGTTGCTTCTTTTGGAGAGTTATTATATTTTTTTTGAAAAAGCTCATTGATGTGAGAAGGTCTTGCAACAAAGCAATTCATAATCGATGCCGAAAGTATTTCTTTGTCATCAAAAACATTCTCAATTACGTCATTATTCACAGCATAGGCAATGATCTGGTCGAGCAGATTTGGAATTGAATCATCTGTTACGTCTTCAGTTGTCGCATGCATTGAATCGAGATGGAGCAGTGCAAGGACTTGGTTCATCACATAAATCTGGTCAGCATCATCAATTAGCTTAGCGTGGATAGCTTTTTGAATGAGCCCTTTAATATGTTGGTAAATCATTTAGCTTTCACGTCCTTCGTATAACCATCAGGGTTGTTGACATGCCATTTCCAAGCATCTTGAATAATTTTCTCAATCGAAGTCCGTGTTGGCATCCAACCTAAAATAGTGGCGGCTTTATCAGAGCTTGCGATTAGGATACTTGGATCACCGGCACGGCGTTCACCTGATTTCTCGGGGATTTCTTTACCAGTAACTGAGCGTGCAGAATCAATCATTTCTTTTACTGAAAATCCTTGACTACTTCCCAGATTGAATATATCGCTATTTCCACCATTGTTTAAATAATTTAGCGCTAATAGGTGTGCATTGATAAGATCTTCTACATGAACATAATCACGAATACATGTGCCATCTGGCGTATCATAATCTTCTCCGAAAATAGTGATATGTGAGCGTTGCTCGAGCGCTGCTTGGAGAATGATTGGTACTAGATGTGTTTCAGGAAGATGGTCCTCGCCGATTTCTCCAGATTCCCGAGCACCCGCCACATTGAAATAGCGTAAAGCTACATAGTGAATGCCATAGGCTTGTTCGCACCATTTCATCATTTTTTCCATCGTCAGTTTGGTTTCTCCGTAAGTACTTGTCGGATTGGTAGGCATCTTCTCTGTAATCGGGACAGATTCAGGCTCACCGTAAGTGGCGGCAGTGGATGAAAAAACAATTTTTTTGACATTAAACTCTGTCATGACTTGCAATAATACTTGAGTACCATGTACGTTATTGTCGAAATAATCCAGTGGTTTTTCCATAGATTCAGCAACAAGGGAATTCGCTGCAAAATGAACTACTGCATCAATGGATTCATTAGTAAATACATTACGCATAAACGCGATGTCTCGAATATCTCCTTCGTAAAATGTTGCACCGGGATGGACTGCTTCTCTATGTCCAGTTTGTAAATTATCAATGACTACGACATTCGTCTGTTTATCAATTAACTGATAAACTGCATGTGAGCCGATATAACCAGCTCCCCCTAGAACTAAAACACTCATTTAAACCGCTCCTTCAGTAAGTTCTCTTGCTCCGTCATCAATTGCGGCGGTATAAAATGTTGCTTCATAACCTATCTTGGAATTATAGCTGTGATTGACATTCTTTTTAAAGTTGTCAACTTGATCTTTTTCTACAATTGCAATCGCACAACCACCAAAACCAGCACCAGTCATGCGGGCACCCACAACCCCTGGTTGATCCCATGCAGCTTGGACAATCGTATCAAGTTCGATGCCTGTTACTTCGTAATCCAGTTGAAGTGATTTATGTGATTCATTCATCAATTGCCCAAAGGCCTTTAAATTACCCTGTTGTAATTGCTGGAGGGCCTCGATTGTCCGTAGATTCTCATAGACAGCATGTCTTGCACGTTTTTGGTTTGTTTCATCAGTAATAAGTTGTTTGTGTTGTTCAAATTGTTCTTTCGTCAAATCACCAAGACTTTTTATTTGAAGGGCTGTTTGCAAGTTCTCCAAGGCTTGATCACATTGCGCTCGACGTTCATTGTATTTTGAACCGGCAAGTGTTCGCTGTTTATTGGTATTGATAATGATAATCACATGTTCGGCAAGCTCAATAGGAGCATAGTTATAAGCTAATGATTGGCAGTTTAATAGGATGGCATGCCCTTTTTTTCCTTTACCGATTGCAAATTGATCCATAATTCCACTATTGACGCCGATATAATCATTTTCTACTTTTTGCCCAAGTTGAATCATCTGGACACGATCAATTTTTAAATCAAATAGTCCTTCTAAAAGAACGCCAGTGACCATTTCAATAGAAGCAGAAGAGGAAAGTCCGGCCCCGTTAGGAATGTCACCATAAAATAAGATATCCATTCCAGATGATATTTTATGCCCATTTTCACACATATATTTAATCATACCCTTAGGGAAATTCGCCCAATCATGTGCTTCATTATAAGCTAAATCCGCAAGGTCACATTCAATAATTCCAATATGGGGGAAGTTTATTGAGTAAAAATTCAACATCTGATCATCACGTTTTTGGGTAAGTGCGTATGTTCCAAATGAGATTGAGGCGGGGAACACATGACCACCATTATAATCCGTATGTTCACCAATTAGATTAATTCGTCCTGGTGCAAAAAACATGCGTGGTTTTTCGACAATGTTAAAGATTGATTGAAATTCATCTAGTAAATTTGTTTCTGTCAAAGGTTGCTACCTCCCATTGTTAATAAATTAATTTAATTAAGTTAATTGTACTATATATTGGGAGAATGTTCAAACTCACTCGTACGTATTTTATTAAAATGTTGAAGTTTGATGAAATGGTTCAATTAGTTGGAGAAGAGGGTGTCTATTAAACGAGTTTTGAAAGGAATGGGAATTCGGAAAATAACAAAAATAATACTATGAAATCTTGTAAAGTAAAGCATTTACATCTATCATATATGGTAGTTGATTATTCAGTTTGTTTTCGGGGCAAGCTAATCTAAGCGACTAAAAATACTTTAATAAGCGTAGAGAAAAATGAGAGGATGATAAATATATAAACTATTATTACTAATGACTTTTTATATTGATTGGAACAGTGAAAGAATTACAGATTATCGATTATAATAGTCAATTTAAGTAGAGCGAAATTTTACGTGATAAGAATTTAACTAGATTATTTGTATTATGCTATGTGGAGATTACTGTGATTAGAGAGAAATATTGCAAATGGCATTGATGAGGCCAAAATAAAGGTGACAAAAGTGATTAATGCATGTTTTATGGGAGGATAACAAAGGTAGAGGTAGTAAGTGTTTTTTGAATTTACTACACGCGGGAAATTATACAGTATAAAACCAATAAATATGGCGGTACTAGAAAAAAATGTTACAAATACTTTTTTGGAAATTCAAAGCGTTATTTTGAGATTTTGGATATATCACCCTTATATAAATCGTTAATAATACTAGATAAAGAGAGGGAGAAAAACATGTCTGAACAACAAATTGGAGTAATTGGTTTAGCCGTAATGGGGAAAAACTTGGCGCTTAATATTGAAAGTAGAGGGTATTCTGTTGCTGTCTACAACCGTACAGCGGCAAAAACAGAGGAGTTTTTGGGAAATGAAGCAGTAGGTAAGAACTTTTTCGGGGCCAAGAGTATTGAAGGATTTGTTAACTCATTGGAAGTACCACGAAAAATTATGCTAATGGTTCAAGCGGGACAAGCAACTGATGCAACAATTGCATCCTTACAACCTTATCTTGAAAAGGGCGATATCTTGATCGATGGGGGAAATACTCTATACGAAGATACGATTCGCCGTAACAAAGAATTAGAGCTAACAGGCATCCATTTCATTGGGACAGGAGTTTCTGGGGGAGAAGAAGGTGCGCTAAAAGGTCCTTCGATTATGCCAGGTGGCCAAAAAGAAGCATATGATCTAGTTGCACCTATTTTTGATGCAATTGCTGCACGAGTTGATGGTGAATCTTGTAGTTCATATATTGGCCCTGATGGTGCAGGGCATTATGTGAAAATGGTGCACAATGGGATTGAGTATGGGGATATGCAATTAATCGCAGAGGCTTATTTCATCTTGAAGCATGTCCTGGATCTGGATGTACAAGAACTCCATGAAGTCTTTTCAGAATGGAATAAGGGTGAGTTAGATAGTTACCTAATTGACATTACTGCCGAGATTTTTACAAAGAAAGATGAAGAAACAGGTCTACCACTTGTTGATGTTATTTTAGATAAAGCAGGCCAAAAAGGGACAGGAATGTGGACTAGTAAAAATGCTTTAGATTTAGGCGTTCCACTACCATTAATTACTGAGTCCGTATTTGCACGTTGCATTTCTTCTATGAAAGAAGAACGTGTCAGAGCAAGTAAAGTGTTAGCTGGGCCAGAAGTAGGCAGCTATGAAGGTAATAAAGAGGAACTCATTGAAGCCGTTAGAAAAGCATTGTACATGAGTAAAATTTGTTCCTATGCTCAAGGTTTTGCACAAATGCGTGCGCAATCTTTAGAAAGTGGCTGGAATCTTCGCTATGGCGATATTGCGATGATTTGGCGTGGAGGTTGCATTATCCGTGCTCAATTCCTGCAAAATATTAAAGATGCCTATGATCAAGACCCTGAATTAGAAAACTTATTGCTAGATACCTACTTTAAAGAAATTGTAGTAGGTTACCAATCGGCTTTACGCGAAGTCGTATCAGTTGCAGTTAAACAAGGTATTCCCGTGCCATCATTCTCAAGCGCAATTGCTTATTATGATAGCTATCGTTCAGAAAATCTTCCTGCAAATCTAATTCAAGCACAGCGTGACTACTTTGGTGCCCATACGTATGAACGGAAGGATAAAGAAGGGTCATTCCATACAAACTGGTTTTAAGAGGGAAAATACCGAGCCCTGATTGCAAGAGGGGGCAGACACTGACTAGTTTTAGTTGCGAGGGGTAATAAGTATTTTATAATTACTGCTTACATTAAGTAGAAAAGCTTTGGAGAAGAATCCAAAGCTTTTTCTATACTAAACGATTTTTTCTGTAAAGGGAAGGAGATTTAGTATATCGAGGGAATTGGTAATTACACTCGATATTGGTACAAAATGCTCAAGAAGTTGTTTTGGAAAAGGTAATTCATTTGAAGAAATCAAAACGAACATTCTAATTCAAGCTATCATAAAAACTAATCAGCGCAATCATGAGATATATGTCGAGACATTTGAAAAAAATGAGATCATTGCTAGTGATTTAGCAAAGTACTTTTAATGGTATACAATTTGATGGAATTTAAATCAAAGTAAGGTAAATAGGAATAGATAGAAGAGATTTTGATGCAAGTACAAACAGTCATGTTAAAAGTGGCAGAGGCGAAAGTGAAGTTAGCAACATACGAAAACTCGGATGAATCGCGAAAACTTTAAAATTAAGGTGAATATTGGTAACTTGAATGTGTGACTGTATATACAATAAAAAAATCTGAAAGAATCATATGATATGGAAATCCCAAAGAAATATGTATTTTTATTGGTAATAGACACCTGATTTTCTCTAGAAATTTCCCAGTTTCAATGCCATATGTATTGAATTATAAACCTGAATTAAATGAAAACAAGTGTATATATGATTAGATCTACTGTTGCATGACCTTGAATAGAAAGCAGAATGACAAGCCTTTTAAGTCCTATTAGCAAGGCTATAATTATGCTTCTTAATGTGATCTACTATTTTTTTAGTTTAACAAAACTAATGAGGCCAACCTATTTACCAAATGAAGTTTTCCGTGTATTCTTTCCATAAGTAAGTCTGAATTATTGGATTCGTGCAGGAACTACCACTTTTGTAGAGTGAAATAAAAAATAGATATACTAACACAATGCCTTTTTGAAACTTTATTGACTGTGTCGAATCCAATGGAACACCTTTAATAATGGATATGCATGGTTTGCGTACACTATAAGGGGGGATAAGAAACTGGTCTATTCGAATGCATTGAAGAAGGTTAGTATGCTTGTTTGGGATAAATTTTATTTAGGAATTAAAATAATGATTAAAAGGAGTCAATGATATGAATACGCTAAAAAATCTTCGTATAATGACGTACAATTTGCGTAATAATTGTGATGTATCACCTAATTCATGGGCGGAGCGTAAAAAGCTAATACTTGAATTGTTTTTGCGTGAATCACCTGATATTATCGGAACACAGGAATGTGTTTATGAACAAATTCAAGATATGGATGAAATGCTTCCAGACTATGACGCAATTGGCTTAGGTAGAAATGGCGGAAGTAAAGGTGAGTATACGGCAATCTACTTCAAAAAACAGCGCTTTAAGGTCTTAGAATATGATCATTTTTGGTTGTCTGATATGCCTGAAACCATAGCTTCCTCCTCATGGGGAAATGATGTTACGCGTATGGTAACTTGGATTCGTTTTCTGGACATGGAAACAAATCAGCAATATTACCATTTGAATACTCATTTAGATCATATTTCTGAAAACGCAAGAAAAGAATCGGCTAACCTAATCATAAAGAAAATAGCTAATTTTAATCCAGAACTATTGGTACTGGTAACGGGTGACTTCAATACGGGCGCGAATACAGAACCTTATAAAGTTTTGATGGAACAGGGCAAGTTAATAGATGCATGGGATACTGCAACGGGCAGGATTAACGAAGGGTTAGGAACGTTTAATAACTTTAATGATCCAACTGGGGGAATAGATAGAATCGATTGGATTCTATATCGTGGGGATGTGAAGCCTGGTGTAATCCAAATCGTCAATGATCAACCGCAAGGCCAGTTCCCAAGTGATCATTTCCCGGTGATGATGGATTTGAAAATTCCAATGAATAGGGAATGAAAAGTAATTACTGGGTTTTTCACAATAACAAATGAAGTATTAAGGAATGGTGAAAACTCCATTATTCCTATAAAACTATGTTGAATTATTGAATGCACTTAACAAACTGAGCGTTGGCGCATAAAACTTGCAGCAGAATCCCCTAAGACTGGCGAAGAAACGGGTGCAAGAGGATTCGAATCGGCTAAATAATTAGTTTGGATTGATAGTCTTTTTTGAACATTACTAAAAAAAGAAAAATTATTTCTTACTTTTTTAAGGGAGAATTATATGAGAATAGATGCGCATCAGCACTTTTGGAAACTAAGCAAAAATCTAAACGATTGGCCAACTTCTGATAGTAAGGCTATTTATAGAGACTTTACACCTGCGGATTTAGAAGAGCACTTAAAAAAACACGACATTCATAAAACAGTTACTATTCAAGCTGCACCGTTTGTCGAAGAAACTAAGTTTCTGCTAGATCTAGCAGATCAACATGAGTTCATAGGTGGAGTAGTTGGATGGATTGATATGTCGTCTAAGCAATTTCCAGAACTATTTACGGAGTTTAGGAATCACCCTAAATTCGTCGGCATAAGGCCGATGCTGCAAAACCTCAAGGATGATCAATGGATATTACAACCTGAAGTGAAACGAAATATTAGCATTTTAATTGAACATGATTTTCCTATAGATATATTAATTTATCCCAAGCATCTCCCGCATATAGTAACATTATTAAAGGAATTTCCTTCATTACGAGCAGTAATTGATCATTGTGCAAAACCTGCAATTCAGAATCGTCAATGGGCGCCATGGGCTGACTTAATAGAGCAATTTTCTGAATTTGAATCGGTGATGTGCAAAATTTCAGGACTAGTGACAGAGGCGGATCATCATTCTTGGGAAACGGACGAATTTAGACCGTATATTCATCATTTGATAAACTGTTTTGGAACTGAACGTGTTATGTTTGGCAGTGATTGGCCTGTCTGCCTGCTGGCTGCTCAATACGATGAGGTGGTAGAAATAATAACGAGTAATTTGCCTGAAGAGATGACAATGAAAGATAAGAAGTTATTATACGGTGGCAATGCGCAAAAGTTTTATAGATTGTAGTGCAATGATAGGGTAGGGCCAAAAATGTCCTATACCTATCATTTTTTATAGTTGAAAGATATTGTAGTTTATTCAAAATGAGTTGAACAGAATAAAAAAGGCAGTAGTTTAAAATTGTCGAAAAAGCCACTCGGCAGTAATTAATCAGATAGTTTTTGTCAGTGTCTTTACTATTTTAGAATTTGCAAAGTAATTTAAAAAATTAAACATTGACAGTATATTGAAGATTGATATAATCATAGTTGAATTAAGGATAATAAACCAAAGGAGCTGTTAGTTGATGAAACAAGCACCGATTTTGTTGACAGATGAGCAAATGCAAGCGTTTATTACAAAAGGATATGTAGTATTGAAAACCGATTTTGAACCTGATTTCCATGCGAAACTAATGGATGAGTTGAATCACGTGTATGAAGAAGAGGGGAATCCGGGTAATAATTTATTGCCTAGAGTACCGAAATTACGAAATGTTTTCAATCATCCTGCTGTAGATGGAGCCTTGCAAAGTGTTATCGGACCAAATTATTTGATGCATACTCATCGCCATGGACATTTTAATGCAGCTCCAGAGCCTGGTGGATGGCATAAGGATAGTTATTGGGGGTATAACAGAATGCGTAATCACCATCCATGGTGGGCAATGATAATGTATTTTCCCCAAAACACTCCGCCGGAATTGGGACCTACAAGTGTCATGCCAGGAACACAGAATTATGCATCTCGTATTTTTATAGAGGATGAAATGAAAGAGGAAGTACTTGCCAGCGGTGAGGCGGGAACATTTATACTCATTCATTACGATATTTGGCATAGAGCAACAGCCAATACACTTGGACAGCCACGCTACATGCTAAAGTTTGAATTTATGAGGACAGAAGCTCCTGTTGCCCCAAGCTGGAATAATGAAAACGAAGAGTGGAAAACGCCATCATCAGCAAATGAGCTCTTCTATCAGCATGAAGAAATGTGGAATGAGACTTGGGACTGGCTTTCTGGTAAAGTCGGTGCCATTGCTGAAACAAGAAAAAATTCTGATGTTGCCAAGCTTTCCGCACTATTAATTGAAGATAACGAGCCAGAAGCAATCAATGCAGCTTATCAATTAGCAGCTTCAGGGGATGATGGTATTTCTGAATTAGAAAAAGCTTTACATTCTACACAGCTTAAAGATTCACGTGTAGCAGCCTACGGACTTTCTGTAGCAGGGGAGAAAGCGATACCCATTTTAGAAAAGGCATTAGAAAGCAATCAAGAATCTACCATAGTGAATGCAGTATTTGCACTTGGAGAACTGCGATATCTTTCCTCGCCGGTAGTGCGAAAATTGAATGAGTTAGTCAATCATCCTTCATTAAAAGTTCGCCATGTAGTTGTAGATGCGCTTGGTATGATTCAAGAGCCTACAGAAGAAGTGCTAGCCGGATTAATACGAGCATTGAAGGATGAAGATATTCAAACCAGGTTTACGGCTGGTCTTGCGCTTTGTCACTTTGGAACAGAGGCAGATGTCGCGGTCCCGCATCTCGCAGAAGCATTAAAAGATGAAGATAGGTACGTAAGAGGTCACGCAGTTGAAGCGCTTAATTATATCAATACTGATGCGGCAAAAGAGGTATTAATTGACTACCTTCTTGCATCAAGATGGTGTGCTTCTACAACTCCAGCGAGCACGTTTTAACTTTATAAAGAAAAAGGTAGGACTTCTTAGAAGTTACTACCTTTTATTTTTGGATTTATTAAATATTTTAGAAAATATAACCTAGATCAATAATAATTGAGAAGAGTAGATTACGGTAAATTAGACATATATATGGCTAATAACAACAAATCAGATGCGAGCTGATGCGTTAGGAATTGAGAATAAGAATGTCCAAACACTTGTACTTGATAATTTAGCTCTGGAAGGGACTTTTTTTACCAACGCATGTTGCGGGAGTCCAGTATGTACACAATCGCGAGCATCTATTTTTACGAGACGATATCCATATGTTCACGGTGCATGGAATATTGGAGTTTGATTGAATGACAATGAAATTTATTTAAATGATCATTTGAAGTAGTGGGACTATCGTTCGCTAGGGGTCGGAAAATGCATTTTTGTCCACAAACGGAGGCCTACTTTTCGATAAAAGCAGAAGACGTAGACGTACGGTGAATTATTTGATTTACGCGAAGATTCGGGTGGGCATTGCAACTGTTTCTTTGATCCGGAATATACTGCAGTAAAGCTACAATAACTAGATACGCTCGTTCACCGATTGATAAAGGATCAATATCCACTTCCAGAAAGAAGTGCATATTGGTGAAGTTATCATCCAGTGTGATAATCTGATCAACGATGCTGAAGCAAAAAGTAAAATCCCTCATTGTTCAAGAGGGATTTTATCTTGGTCTACTAATCTATAGGATTATGAAGCGATGAAGCTCTTATATGGAGTTCTGAAGGTAATACGATTTTTCTAGGTGTTGCTGGAGCAGTATTTTCAATCCGTTCGATTAATAGTTGAGTTCCAATGTAGCCAAAGTTATAAGCGGGTTGTTCAGCAGCAGTAAGAAAAGGTTCGCTTTCCGTATAATTGGGCACTCCATCGTAACAAACGACGGCGACATCTTCAGGAACTTTAATATTGTGTTTTCTTAATGATTTAACGGTATTAATACCGATAAAGTTACTAGTGGAAAAAATAGCAGTAGGTTGTTCGCTCACTGGTAACTTAAACATTTGATCTATTATATCAGAAAAATCGCTGTCTTGAAAAAAGTGACTTTGTTGAATTAGGTTATTGTTTATTTCAAGCCCATGTGATCTGAGGGTATCGCAATATGCTTTATGACGTTCACGCGCAGTTGCAATATCCAAAGGACCATTGATGATTGCAATTTTCTCATGGCCTTGTATGATTAAATGTTCTATTAATTTCCGGGTGGTCGTTTCATTATCACTAAGGACTTGATCACACTCTAGTTCTTTAATGTGACGGTCAATTAATACAACGGGAATATTAAATTTACTGAGTTTAAGAATGCTCTTTATAGAAGAATCTTTTGCAGGTGCAATAAGCGCACCGTCTATTCTAGTAGAAATAAGCATATCGATATATTTTGACTCCTTATCGACATTCTCATCGCTATTACAAAGCATAAGCTGATAACCCATCTGCATAGCTTTGTCTTCAGCACCCCGAGCAACGCTTGTAAAGAAGGGGTTTGAAATATCTGTAACCATCAGCGATAATATTTTTGATTTTTTCGAAACGAGACTTCTAGCAGAACTGTTAGGTACATAATTCAACTTTTCAATGACTAACTCGACTTTTCGCCTTGTATTTTCACTAACGTTTACAGCGTTATTAATTACTCTTGAAACTGTCATTGCGGATACATTAGCTTCTTTAGCTATATCGTAAATAGTAACCAATCTTTCTCCTCCTTATTACTATTGGCATTTCAAGGATACGCACCTTTTTTTGTCAATCTAGTTGGTGTATTAAGTTTTATTCTTAGAGTAGCTATTCATTCGGGACAACTTCGTATTCACTCCAGAACTTAGCATGTTTAGCTAAAGATAATTAGCAACCAGTGCAAAGGGATGTAAAAACGGCAATAGAATCTATTATTGTTATAACATAAATTTATTGTAAATGCTCATTTATCTTTTTCATAATTAAATTTGACCGTTCTTTTCGAATAGTTCGTTCCATTATAATTCTCAAGAAGTAGGATCTTATTAGATTATCAAAATAGAACAAGAGGTTCCATACGATAACTAATCTAACGTAGGGCGAGTCTACTGACTTGCATGAAATTCATCTCGTCTAAATATTCTTAAGACTCAAGTTGACAGATAGTTGTGACGTTGTTAATATTGTGTTACCGGTATCTATTGACGCCATTAGTAAATTAATAGAGGTGATATTATTTGGTATTGACTCATGTTCATGGAGTTTCCACATAAAAAGCCACCGTTAGTCATAACGATTTTAGTATTACTATGAGAAGTTTGAGAATAAGTAAAAAGATACATTAATGGAGGTTTATAGATTGAGTGAATTACGTTATAGACAAGTGCATTTAGATTTTCATACGAGTGAGTACATCCCACATGTAGGCAGTGATTTTGTAGCGGAGGAGTTTGCGGGGATCTTAAAAGAAGCAAGTGTAGATTCAATTACTTGTTTTGCAAGATGTCATCACGGATGGCTCTATTATCCATCAAAAAGTAGACCTGATCTCATCCATCCTAATCTTGACAATCACAATCTGCTGTTGGAACAAATCGATGTGTGCCGCAAAAATGATATTAAGGTTCCTATTTATACAACTGTGCAATGGGATGCTTATATTATGAACAATCATCCTGAGTGGTTAGCGATTGATGAAAATGGGGAATTTATTAATAGTCAAGGCGTACCTGCTCCACATTTTTATTATACAATTTGTTTAAATAGCGGTTATCGAGACTATCTTAAAGAGCATTTAGAAGATTTGATTGATGTGGTGGGGAGTGACCGTATCGAAGGGCTGTTCCTAGATATTTTATTTAAAGTGGATTGTCATTGTGATAATTGTTTTAAAGAAATGAAGGAAAAGGGCTTGGATACGACAAGTAGACGCGAGAGAATAACATATTCAACGATTATGTTGGATGAATTCAGAGCGGAAATCAGTCCGTTTATTAAAGAAAGAGTCCCACATGCTCGTATTTTCTATAATAGTTCTCACATTGGACCGACGAATAAAAAGAGCTTAGAAAGTTTCACGCACTTAGAATTGGAATCTTTACCAAGTGGTGGATGGGGCTATGACCATTTCCCCGCAACAATGAGATATTCTCGAAACTTGGGCAAAGACATCATCGGTATGACTGGGAAATTCCATACATACTGGGGAGACTTCCATTCTTTGAAAAACAAAGCAGCTCTAGAGTTTGAGTGCTTTAATATGCTTGCACTGGGCGCGGCTTGCTCCATTGGCGATCAACTTCATCCGAATGGCCAATTGTCAAAAGCAGCCTATGAGTTAATTGGTCATGTTTATGGGAAGGTAAAGGCTGTAGAACAATACTGTATGGATACAAAATCTGTATCGGAAATCGGTGTCTTAACACCTGAAGAATTTTATATTCCTGGAGAAAAAAATCCAAGTATCCATCCATCCTTAATTGGTGCGGTGAGAATGTTACAGGAACTGTCTTTTCAGTTTGATATTGTTGATAGTCAAATGAACTTTGATAAATATAGACTCATCATTTTGCCAGATGTCATCAATTTCTCTTCGCAATTGGAGCAAAAACTCCAAGAGTATACGGAGCGTGGTGGAAAAGTAATCGGCACATTTGAATCACTCATCGACAAAGATGCTAAAGTGAGCAAGCTATACGGCAATGAATATGTAGGCGATTCGTACTTCGATCGAGATTTCGTGATGCCGAATGATGTGATTGGTAAAGAGCTTTACAAAGAAGAATATGTCATGTATGTCAAAGGAACTGAAATTAAAGCGCTAGAATCAGAAGTGTTAATGCAAACAGTGCAACCTTACTTCAACCGAGAAGGAGAGACTTTCTGTTCTCATCAACATGCGCCTTCATCGAAAGAATTTGGCCATCCTGCAGTGACGAAAAATCAGCATGTGATTTACTTCTCGCACCCTATCTTTGGTCTTTACAGAAAAAATAGCCCTGCATGGTGTAAATCGATGATGAAAGATGCCCTTGAAAATCTACTGGATCAAAAGCTGATTTCTCATAATGGTCCATCAACATTATTGACATCGTTAAATGAAAAAGAAGATTCAAATGCGACAGTCGTACATGCTCTCCATTATATTACTGAGAAACGTTCAGCCGATATTTATACGATTGAAGATATTATTCCGCTTCATGATATTGAATTCGAAATTTTCATAGGGGATAAAAACGTGAATTCCGTGAAAATAATCCCTGCACTAAAAGAGCTAGACTTCCGTCTAGAGAATGGCTATTTAACGGTTGTTGCCGATAAAATAGAAGGACATTACATGATGCTTGTAGAGTGACTTTTTGTGAAAAACTGTTAGCACAAAATTATTGGGGGGAAGAAAACATGAAATTGGGAATAAGTAGTTATAGTTTGGTTAGAGAGCTTAGGGACGAGAAGATGACAATCTTAGATGTGATTCAATGGGTCAAGGATAATGGTGGAGAACATCTGGAGCTAGTGCCATATGGCTACACTGTCTTAGGTAACGAAGAATTAGCAGATCAAATTAGAGAAAAAGCTGCTTTAGTAGGAATTGAATTATCGGCATACTCATTGCCAGCCGATTTTGTTCAGGAAACAGAAGAAACCTTTTTAGAAGAAGTTGAACGTTTAAAAGCGCATGTTGATATTGTAAATAGAATGGGCATTAAAATTATGCGCCATGATGTCACGGCGTTCACATTAAAGCCGGAAGAAAAGAACATCCACTATTTTAATGAGCATTTTTCAAAAATGGTAAGAGGAAGTCAATTATTAGCAGATTACGCAGCGCAATTTGGAATCACGACGACAATAGAAAACCATGGTTTCAATGTTCAATCTAGTGATCGAGTTCAAAGTGTCATTCATGCAGTTAACCGGGAAAACTTCAAAACAACGTTAGATGTAGGGAATTTCTTATGCATTGATGAAGATCCGTTAGTTGGCGTTAGAAAGAACCTTCCATATGCAGCTACTATTCATTTTAAAGACTTCTATATTCGACCTTATTATGAAAATCCAGGTGGTGGTGACTGGTTCCGTAGCGTGAATGAAAACTATCTACGTGGTGCAATTGTAGGACAAGGTGATATCAATATTCGCGAAATCATGAAACTTATAAAAGACTCTGGATATGATGGCTATTTCACTATTGAATTTGAAGGTATGGAAGAGTGTAAGCTTGGTTCGAAAATCGGAATGGATAATGTAAGAAGGCTGTGGGAAGAAGTATAAGTACTGGTTCTATCGTTAAAACTTGAGGGAATTTACACGTCTGTTTGTTAAGTATTTAATTGCAAAATATACAGGTATGTAGGTTTGGAAAAATTCATTTTCACTGGAGCATTTTCGGTTCGCTTTCGGCTAAATAATCACGACACATTTACCAAGTGCTATGTGTGGCTAGAAGTGACTCCGTCATGTCTAGCCACACTTTTTTTGAGGAATTGCAGTCCTATTACTTCAGTCTTTCAAACTTATGCGTTTTTTTGAAATTGACAGATCAATCAATGTTTTGTTATCATTATGTTATCGGTAACTACTACTCTATTGTTAAGGGAACTTGACAATAAAAAAGGAGAAAAGATAATGGTTGAACAGACTTACGAAGAAGGAATAACGAGTATAGTAATGGATGAGAAAGATAATGTTGCGACTCTCTTAAAGGATTTTAAAAAAGGTGAAACATTAACGTATTCAAAACTAGGGCAGGCATTTCAAGTAACCTTAAATCAGGATGTAAACTTTGGACATAAGGTTGCGATTGCAGTTATTCAACCACATGAAGAAGTGTTCAAATATGGAGAAGTAATTGGTGCTTCCACTGAAGAGATAGCGATCGGTGAACATGTTCATGTTCATAATATTGAAGGTATCAGAGGGCGTGGAGATAAAAAAAGACAGGAGTCAGAACATGCAAACATTTAAAGGGTATCGCAGAGACAACGGGAAAATCGGAGTTCGGAATCATTTATTAATCCTTCCGACAGTAGTATGTGCAAACCAAGTGTGTTCAAGAATCCAACAACAAGTTTCAGGAACGGTTGCTATTCCGCATCAACATGGCTGTAGCCAGGTCGGATCAGATAAAGATAGAACTCATAAAGTATTGGTTGGAATGGGTAAAAACCCCAACGTGGGAGCAGTTCTTATTGTCAGCCTGGGCTGTGAAGTAATTAATGCAAAAGATGTAAAAGCAGAAATTGAGACAACAGGGAAACCGGTGATTTGGATTGATATTCAAACAGAAGGTGGTTCTGTTAAAACGATTCAAAAAGGGATAGAAGAAGCACAAAAGCTAATGGGAATTATTGAGCAAACGCCTGTTGTGGATATTCCTATGTCTGAACTGATTGTTGGTGTGAAGTGCGGCGGTTCTGATTTTACTTCCGGCTTGTGTAGTAATCCAGCACTCGGTAAAGCGGCGGACCTCCTTCTACATGAAGGTGGAACGATTGTGATGGGTGAAACTACAGAGATTATTGGGGCGGAACATTTAGTAGCGGCTAAAGCGGTGAGTCAAGATGTTAAGGACAAGTTATACCGTTGTGTAGGGCAGTTTGAAGATGAAATTGAACGGATGGGCGTGGATATGCGTGGTGGTAATCCAAGTCCGGGTAATATTGAAGGTGGATTATCCACAATTGAAGAAAAATCACTAGGCTGTATTAGTAAAGCCGGTACTGCTCCATTACAAGGCGTGATTGATTTTGCTGATGATATTCCTGGAACAGGGTATTATTTTATGGATTCTCCAGGAAATGATATTGAGTGTGTAACAGGTATGGCTGCAGCCGGGGTTCATATCGTGTGTTTTACAACGGGAAGAGGAACGCCTACAGGCAATCCAATTGTACCAGTCATAAAAATTACAGGTAACGAAGTAATGGCTAAACGAATGGCTGATAATATGGATATTGATACAAGCGAAGTGTTGTCAGGTAAGAAGACACTGGAACAATCTGGTGAAGAAATCTACCAATTTGTTATGGAGGTAGCGAATGGTGAGCAAACAAAGGCTGAGGTCTTAGGGCACGAGGAATTTAGTATTAGCAGAATCGGCATTAGTTTGTAAGTTTTTCGAAAAAAATCATGTAGGGAATAGTAGGGGGAGTTGTGTTGAATAGACTTGAAAAAAGAGTGGCACTAGTCACTGGAGGTAGCAGGGGAATCGGTGCTGCTATTGTCAATAGACTCGCGGAAGAAGGGGCATATGTTGCCATTAATTATACTTCTCCGAGCTCACTCGGAAAAGCAGAAAAATTAAAGAGTTATATAGAAGAAACTTACCAGGTACAGGCAATGGTTGTAAAAGCCAATGTCGGCATAAAGCAAGAAGTAGATGCAATGATTGATGATATCGAAAAAACGCTCGGATCCATTGACATTCTTGTTAATAATGCTGGAATAGCACCATTCGAACCATTTATGAGCCTGTCTGAAGAGAACTGGGATCGAACATATGAAACGAATGTTAAATCTATCTTTTTAACAACTCAGCGTGCAGCTAAAAAAATGATTGAAAAACGCTATGGCAAGATTATCAATATCACGTCAACTGCTAGCGTACTCGTTACTAGTCCTGTCATACCACATTATATTTCATCTAAAGCGGCTGCGAGTCATTTGACAAAAGCGTTAGCGATTGAGCTTGGAAAGTATAATATTAATGTCAATGCAGTAGGACCAAGTACGGTTGCTACTGACATGTGCCATGATTATTTACAAGATGAAGCGATTCTTGAAAAAGAAATTCAAGCAAATCCAATGAAGAGACTGGGAACTGAAAAGCAAGTTGCTGATGCAGTTGTCTTTTTAGCATCCGATGAGGCAATGCAAGTTAACGGTCATCTATTGATGGTGGATGGCGGGCTAACAGTAAAAGCAGCACAACCGGAAGATCATATGTCTGCAGAATGGGAGTTAAGCATATGAGACTAGAAGGTAAAATCGCATTAATTACTGGGGCGGGCAGTGGTATAGGAAGAGCTACTGCGCTTCGCTTTGCAAAAGAAGGCGCTCATGTAATTGTTAATGATGTATCCGAGGAAAATGGAGAAAAAACGGTTGCAGATATAAAAGATAATGGCGGCCATGCATCATTTTTTCTTGCGGATGTGACAAATCCTGAATCCGTACAAGCCTTGACAGAATATATAATTCAGAAGTTTAAGCAAATTGATATTTTATTTAATAATGTTGGAATAAGCAATGTTGGACGCTTGGATGAAGTAGAGCCTGACGTCTGGGACAAGGTCATGAGTGTGAATGTGAAAGGGATATATTTACCGTCTAAATATATTGTCCCTCATATGATGGAGCGCAAGAGTGGTTGTATCATTAATATGTCATCCTGCGCAGCTGAAATGGGGTTAGCGAAGCGGGCATTGTACTCCGCAACAAAGGGAGCGATTCTTTCTCTAACGAAAGCCATGCAAGTAGATTACGCGCCTTATAATATTCGAGTCAACGCATTACTTCCCGGAACTATCTTTACACCTTTTGTTGAAAATTATTTGAAAACAGCTTATAGTGATCCGCAAGAAGCGATTAATAGTATAAAAACAAGGCAGTTAAGTGGTGAATTAGGAAAACCGGAAGATGTTGCGGATGCAGCACTATTTTTAGCATCTGATGAGTCGAAATTCATGATGGGATCACCGCTTTATATTGACGGTGGGGTCGTGTTTGGGAAAAATGCATGATTAGAAAAATTCAAGCGCACTATATATGTTGAGATTAAGATTCTTATGTTCAACTTATAATAGTTGATTAATAGTCAGGGGAATTATAAGAGAGGGAGTTATTAGTATGAAACTATTAACATTTGAAGAGCGTGGGATATATAAATTAGGTGTGCAAATAGAGCAAGGGATAATCGATGTTGCAGCTACTGCAGACAAGGTAGGAAATGTTGATATCCAGACAGAGATTATGGCTGTTATTTCAGCTTCGACAGCAGAAGTATCCAAGCTTCAAGCCTTTATTGATGCTTCGATAGTAGACGGTAAAGCTACCTTTATTAACTCGGAAAAAATTACTTGGGGACCAGCTGTGACTAAACCTCATAAAATTATTTGTGTGGGTTTGAATTATCGTAAACATGCAGATGAAACAAATGCACCATATCCAGTAGTTCCGATTTTGTTTAATAAATTTGATAATACATTAACGGGACATAATAGTGAAATTCCAATTCCAAGAGTGACTGAAGAACTTGATTATGAAGTGGAATTGGGTATAGTTATTGGTAAAAAAGCAAAGTATGTAAAAAAAGAAGACGCACTTGATCATGTATTTGGTTATTGTGCAGTAAATGATCTTTCTGCACGTGATTTGCAAATGAGGACACCACAATGGCTATTAGGGAAAACATGTGATAAATTCAGCCCGGTCGGTCCTTATCTTGTAACGGCGGACGAGGTTGGAAACCCTAACAATCTATCACTAAAAACGTATGTAAATGGAGAGTTGAGACAAAACTCAAATACTTCAGATATGATTTTTACTTGTGCTGAGATTGTTAGTTATATTTCTGATTATATGACATTAGAACCTGGCGATATTATTTTGACAGGGACACCTGAAGGAGTTGTGCTAGGTCTTCCAAAAGAGCAGCAAGTGTATCTTAAACCAGGTGATGAAGTAACTATAGAAGTCGAGAAATTAGGTACGCTAACAAACCGATTTGTAGCGGAAAACTAAAGAAACGAGTTGACCAGCTATGCTAAAAGGAATTCCTTCTATTATTTCTCCGGACTTAATAAAGATATTAATGGAAATGGGACATGGTGATGAACTAGTATTGGGGGATGGGAATTTCCCGTCTGCAAGCCATGCGGAACGTCTTATTCGATGTGATGGGCATGGAATACCAGAATTACTAACCGCGATATTAAAGTTCCTCCCCCTTGATACGTACGTGGAACAGCCAGTTGTATGTATGGCTGTAGTACCTGGAGACCCAGTAGAACCTGTTATATGGGGGGAATATGAAAAAATAATCAATGATCAGTGTACGAATTCAGTTCCAATTGGTTATATCGAGCGATTTGATTTTTATGAGCGTACAAAAAATGCTTATGCAGTAGTTGCAACTAGTGAACAAGCTCTTTATGGAAATATTATCTTGAAAAAAGGTATTATCTAACTCAAAGTCATCGAATCATGGCAGTTGCTGTTGTATTTGTGCTGCAAATAAATGGCTATGCTCAAAGGTACCGATATCTTGTTTTAGTGAGATAGCGGTTCTTCAGCGGAGTTCGTCGCTAATAATAAACCAAACCGTTAAAAGATTTTACAGTAGACAGAATTGACGGTATAATCAATCTGGAAATGGTTTCAAAAAAACTATTGGGTGGCGTAAAGTATATGTTACTAGATAAGTATAAAGGAATTATTCCTGCATTCTATGCTTGTTATGATGAAACAGGGGAAATATCACCAGAGAGAATTAGGAAGTTAGCTAACCATCTCTATGAAAAAGGAGTTCAAGGTCTATACGTGGGCGGGAGTTCAGGAGAGTGTATTTATCAAAGTTTGAAGGAAAGAAAGGCCACATTGAAATGCGTTTCTAACAATCTGAAGGGAAAACTTACTTTAATTGCCCATGTCGGAGCACCATCAACAAAGGAAAGCGTAGAATTAGCGAAATATGCGGCGGAACTAGGATATGATGCGTTGTCTGCTGTGCCGCCTATTTACTTCCAACTTCCCGAGAGTGCAATTGAAAAGTATTGGACGGAAATTATGAATTCGACAGACTTGCCATTTATTACTTACAACATACCACAAACGACAGGCTATAGTCTTTCAATAAATTTACTTTCGAAATTGTTGAAGAACAATAAGTTAATTGGGGTGAAAAATTCATCAATGCCAGTCATGGATATCGAAAGATTCAAAGCGGCAACTCATGATGATTTTATTGTATTTAATGGTCCAGATGAACAATTTGTATCTGGAAGGTTAATTGGTGCGGATAGTGGGATTGGCGGTACATATGGTGTGATGCCAGAGCTGTTCTTGAAAGCGGAAGAGTTTGTATCGACAGGTAATTTCACGGAAGCTAGAAAGATCCAACGTGATATTAATGATATCATTATTGAATTATGCTCATTGAATGGTTCAATGTATTCCGTTATTAAAGAGATTTATAAACTAAGAGGCCTAAACATAGGTAGTGTTAGGGGCCCATTGGAGCCGGTATCTGGAAATGACTTAGGAAAAATTGAAGGAATAAAAAATAGGATTGATAAAGCAATATTAAAATATTGAATACAAATCTGATGGAATAAAGGCGGTGGACAATTGAACACAATTGTATTGAATTCCCAAACAGTGCTAGGTGCAATTTCACTTGAAAAGAGTGGAGAATATATAATACCTTGGAGAATTTTTCATGAGGAAAAAGACTTTTACACACCAAATCTCCTTAACGGCATACTTGAAGTACCTGCAGGTGTTCGAATTACATTTGAAACAAATTCACCTACACTACTAGTAGAATTTAAGGCATCTGAAGCTGAATTGGAATTCGATATTGTAATTGATAAGGTATTAGTTAAAAATGTAATTGTTAGCCCTAATGAAACATCTTTTAAAGTGGATGGTCTTGTTGCTAGCTACAAACTTGTTGAAATTTATTTATCACAACAACAAAAAGTTGCGTTAAAAAAAGTTGCTATTACTAAAAACGCACATTGGAACACCAGTGCATCTCTAAAGAAAAAGTGGCTTGCCTATGGGAGTTCTATCACGCAATGCCACGCAGCGGAAAGCCCATCAAAAACATGGCCAGCTATTACCGCTGATGAGTTGGGTTTGGACTTAATTTGCCTTGGATATAGTGGACAATGCCAATATGACCCTATGATAGCAAGAACGATTAGGGATACTCCTGTTGACTTTATTTCCCTCTGTGCGGGAATAAATACATATGGAGCAAACTGTTACAACGAACGGACATTTCAAGCGGTTATCATTGGATTTATAAAAATCATTAGAGAAAAGCATCCGACTGTTCCAATCGTTTTGAATTCTCCTATTTATGGAGCATTTAGAGAAGAAACTCCAAATCTAGTTGGTTTTAATCTCATTGAAATGAGAAAACTAATAAAAGAAATTGTTGAGATATTCAATGAAAACGGCGATAATCATATATTTTATGTGTGTGGGCTAGAGATTTTGAGCGAGGAGCATATAGGGTTATTACCGGACCACCTGCATCCGAATGCAGAAGGGTATGAGATGATGGGACAAAACTTTGCAAAAGAATTTAAGGGTTATTTTGAGTGAAAAATGAAAAAGTACCTGTTGAAAATCACCTGAGATAACTGGGTAAGTAAGTTGATTTGTTTAAATAAAAACCATAGCAAAACTTTTTTCGAAAATAAAACATGAACTCATGGTTGTTGTAAGAAATCTCCTGAAGAACCAATGCATGGTTGGTATATCTTGAGGGAAATGGCTGATTCCGCATTTATTGGAACAGCCATAACAAGACTGATGAATATAACAAAAAGGTTTGTAGAAGCAATAAAATAAGGAATGTGAGGATGGATCATATGAAAATAGTAGCAGTAGATATTGGTGGAACAGCTATTAAGATGTGCTTGGCGGATGAAAAAGGGAATACTTCAGAGTTTAGAGAATTTGATACTGAAGCTGGAAAGGGCGGACCTCATTTAATAGAAAATCTAATGCAGAAAATTGCAGGGTCCTATTCAGGATTTGATGCCATTGGTATTAGTACGGCAAGTCAAGTAAATAGTGAAGAAGGATCTATCATTTTTGCGAATGAAAACTTTCCGAATTATACGGGGATGAAAGTAAAAGCTATTATTGAAGATAGATTTGGAGTCCCAGTGAAAGTGGAGAATGATGTAAATTCGGCTGCTTTAGGGGAAAAACATTTTGGTGCTGGTAAGAAATTCAAAGATTTCTTATGTTTAACGTATGGTACGGGTGTAGGTGGGGCTATTGTAATTGATTCCACTGTTTTTAAAGGTCTTAATGGTGGAGCAGGAGAATTTGGGCATCTAATTTTGCATCCTGAAGGTAGGAAGTGTAATTGTGGATGTCTAGGTTGTTACGAGATGTATGGATCTACTACGGCCCTTGTGAAAAAAGCAAAAGAGCTCAATAATAAATATATGAACGGAAGACAGATATTTGAAGGCCTTGAACAAGGTGATGTACTACTCGAAAAGGTTCTTAATGAATGGGTGCTTGAAGTAGCTTATGGACTAGTTTCACTAACACATATCTTTAATCCTCCTGCAATTATTATAGGTGGTGGCGTGATGGAACAAGATAGATTAGTGGCTTTGGTAACAACTAAAGTAAAAGAATTAATTATAGAAAGTTTTGGAAACGTAGAAATAGTGAAGGCTTCCCTTGGAAATAAAGCTGGATTACTAGGCGCAGCATCACTACATTTGTAAAAAAAGACATAGCTGAAACCAGGAAGTTTTTAACTTGCTTAGTTATTTTAAGTGATAAAGAAACAACAGTCATACTCTCGACATTTCTAGTTGACAATGAATTTATTTAAGGTAAAATGAAATTGCAGATAAGTTAGTATTGAAAAAATACTTTTTTAATCAATCTGTATTTCAATCAATTTGTAATCGTTATCATTAGAATTAGAAAATGGCTTTTTAGGTTAGTTGAAACGAAATTATTAATGGGGAATCTAGGGGAATATCAACGTTTGGTATTGTCGACTAATTTATCACGATAATTTAAGCCCAAATGTAATCCATTACATTTGCGTTTCGGGAGTTAGAACTAATTCACCTAACTAAACAGAAGAATTTATTTTTAAAAAAATGATTGTAACTTGAGGAGGAAATAAAAGATGAGTAAAAAATTAAAAATAGGTATTATTGGTTGTGGAGGAATTGCACACGGTAAACATCTACCTAGTCTAAGTAAATTAAAAAATGTAGAGCTTGTTGCATTTTGTGATATAGAGGTAGAAAAGGCTGAAAAAACAGCTAAGCAATACGGAACTGATAGTGCTATGGTTTATAAAGATTATAAGGAATTATTGAAAGATGCGTCAATTGATGTTATTCATGTTTTAACGCCAAATATATCTCATGCAGAAATTTCAATAGCTTCAATGGAAGCTGGGAAACATGTACTATGTGAAAAACCGATGGCGAAAACATCTGAAGAGGCTCGCCAAATGCTTGAAGTAGCTGAGAGAACTGGTAAAAAGCTTACAATTGGCTATAACAATCGTTTTAGGTCAGATAGCCAGCATTTACAAAAAGTCGCAAGTCGCGGTGACTTAGGAGAAATATACTTTGCGAAAGCACATGCGATTCGAAGACGTGCTGTTCCAACTTGGGGAGTTTTCCTCGATGAAGAGAAGCAAGGTGGCGGTCCACTTATTGATATCGGGACACATGCACTTGACTTAACATTATGGATGATGGATAACTATAAGCCGAAATCTGTTATGGGCAATATTTACCACGTTTTGGGTAAAAATGAAAATGCAGCTAATGCATGGGGTCCTTGGGATCCAAAAGAGTTCAAAGTTGAAGACTCTGCATTTGGTTTTATAACAATGCAAAACGGTGCAACAATTATCTTGGAATCTAGCTGGGCATTAAACTCGCTAGATGTTGATGAAGCTAAATGTTCACTAAGCGGCTCTAAGGGTGGGGCAGATATGAAGAATGGTCTGCGAATCAACGGAGAAGACATGGGTAATCTATATACAACTAAAATAGAATTAGGCGCTGGTGGTGTTGCATTTTACGATGGAACATCAGAAACTGATGCTGATCTTGAAGCGCGTTTATGGATTGAAAGTATTATTAATGACACAGAACCAACTGTTAAACCAGAACAAGCTCTTGTTGTAACACAAATACTAGAAGCAATCTATGAGTCTGCTAAAACTGGTAAAGCCGTTTATTTTGATTAATATGTATCTGAATTAAGTATTATGAAAAAAGAATATATGGTTATATAGGCTATGATAAAATATAGCCACTAAATAAAAAATGAAAGAGTGAGTGATATATATGATTAAAGTGGCTGTATTAAGTAGATGGCATGTCCATGCAGATGACTATGCACGTGATATTAAAGAAAATGAAAACTTATCGATTGAACTTGTCTGGGATGAAGAAGTCGACCGAGGAGAAATATGGGCAAAAGAGTTAAATGTGCCATATGAACAAAACTTAGAGGCTGTCTTATCTAATCCGAATATTGATGCAGTCATCGTGAATACACCGACAAGTATGCACAAAGAAGTTATCATTGCAGCAGCAAAACATAAAAAACATATTTTCACTGAAAAAGTATTAGCATTTACGGTTAAGGATAGTGAAGAGATTTATGCAGCGATTGAAGATGCAGGGGTCAAGTTAATGGTATCGTTACCAAGATTAACAGATAATAACTTCCTGTATGCTGAAAAGTCAATCAACGAAGGTTGGGTTGGAAAAGTAACCATGGTGCGTTGCCGTTTCGCTCATAGCGGTGGTGTTGCACCTGAAGGGCAAGAGTATGGATGGTTGCCAGCGCGTTTTTACGATAAGGAACAAGCTGGTGGAGGAGCGATGATCGATCTTGGAGCTCACCCAATCTATTTAACGAATCGCTTAGCAGGAAAAGCAGTGGGTGTTTACGCACGTCTCCATAAAGAAAGCAGTACTACTGTAGACGATAATTCTGCATTATTAGTAGACTATGAGTCAGGTGCTCTTGGTATTATTGAGACAAGTTTTGTTTCTAACGGCAGTCCTTTCCAGCTTGAAGTGTATGGAACTGAGGGTACATTACTCATTAGTGATGATAAAATTCAAATCAATAGTGAAAATGTGAAGTCAGAAGTGTTGACAGAAGTTTTGCCTGCATTACCTACGCCAATGGTGCAGTGGGTTAATGAAATTAAAACAGGGGCAACTCCAACAATTACAAAAGAAGATGTCATCAATTTAACACTAATTAATGAGGCAGCAGTGAAGTCTCATAATGAGGGACGTCGGATTGAGTTGTAAGATAGTTTAATGAATATTCTTTTATAGGTTCTCTTATTGAACCGAAATTATAGTATGTTGCAGTTGGAGAGTTTGATAAGCAAAAGTAATTATAAACCTAGTTTATAAAATCTTGCCTGTCAACTCTCCCTTCAATTTTTAGGTGGATAAATGTCGATTTTTAGCCGGAATACTCAATTTAATTTAATGTGCCCGCCTATTTAATAGTAGTATATAACAACTGAAATAGAACGATAGTGCACAGTAAAATTTATAAAAAAAGGGAGTAGATGAAATGTTAAAGGTTGGCGTTATTGGTGTGGGATCAATTTCGGAGATGCATATTACACCCTATTTGAAAAATAAGGATGTAGAATTAGTCGCACTTTGTGATATTCATGAAGAGCGCTTAATAGAAAAAGGACAGTTATACGGTGTAAGTCAGTTATATACTAATTATCAGGAATTGTTAAATAATCCAGATATTGATGCAGTTAGTATTTGCACTTGGAATAACTCGCACTCCGAAATTGCTGTAGCAGCACTTGATGCTGGAAAGCACGTCCTAGTTGAAAAACCATTAAGTATGACTGTCAAGGAAGCACTTGCTGTAGAAGCTGCAGCTGAGAAGTCGGGGAAAGTGGCCCAAGTAGGTTTTGTGAGAAGACATGCAGATAATGCAAATATCATCAAGGAGTTTATCGATAGTGGTGAACTTGGTGAAATATATTATGCAAAAGCGTCTTATTTGAGACGACTAGGAAATCCAGGTGGTTGGTTTAGTGATCAAACTAAATCTGGTGGTGGGCCTTTGATTGATCTAGGAGTTCATGTCATAGATATCATGTGGTATTTAATGGGTAAACCACGTCCTGTTTCAGCAAGTGGGAATTCATATCATAAGTTGGGGAATCGTAGCAATGTTCAACACCTTTCGGCATATCAAGCTGCCGACTATGACCCAACGTTAAATGATGTAGAAGATTTAACAAATGCTTTAATTCGTTTTGAAAATGGGGCATCCCTTTATGTTGATGTTAGTTTTACTCTTCACGCAAAAGGTGATGAAACAACTGTTAAATTATATGGTGATAAAGGTGGGGCTGAACTTGAGCCTGCATTAGCACTTATTTTGGAGAAAAATAATACAATTTTGAATGTGACACCTCAAGTTGATAATTCAGGTTTTGAATTTGCAAAAACATTTGCAAATGAAATTAATCATTTTGTTGAATGCTGTCAAACAGGCAGTGAAACAATCGCACCTATTGCTGATGGTGTTGAGGTGATGAAAATGCTAAATGCAATTTATGAATCAGCAAAAATAGGTAAAGAAGTGTATCTATAACCACTATAGTTCTATTAGAATAGAATCATTACCTACATATTAAAATGAAGGTAATGATTCATTTTGAAAAATGAAAGTGATGGGGTTATAGGCTAAATTACTAAGGTTTTACTACTAATTCAAGGTAGATACATTTTTGTTATTGCTAATGTTGATGTATTTGCATCCATAATATCCTATTAATAGGGAAAATGTTCCTTTGGTCAGTTAGGGTAACAAGTCTAAAAAGTAATGTACTTATGGGATGGCTTTTAAACTATACTACCGTTTTGTAGATAAACACCATGAATAGATTTTGAATTAAAGGAGGAAATAGTGATGGGTAAGTTAGGGTTACAATTATATTCTATAAAAGATGCGGCTAAAGAGGATTTTCTCGGTGTACTTGAGAAGGTTGCTAATATGGGTTATGAAGGTGCACAATTTGCAGGCTTTTTTGACCATACCGCTACTGAGGTTAAGGTGAAAATGGACGAAGTAGGAATTAAGGCCGCAGGAGCGCATATACAAATAGAGGAAGTTAAAGATGACTTTGACAAATTACTAAGTTACCATGATACGATAGATAATCGCTTACTAATTTGTCCATATTTGCCGGAAAGCATGCGTACTACGGAAGATGATTATAAGCGGACTGCTGAATTGTTTAATAATGTAGGGGAGAAATTAGCTAAAGCAGGTTTTTCATTTGGCTATCATAATCATGCATTTGAATTCGATTTGTTCAATGGTAAATCTGGTTTTGAACTATTATATGAGAATACTGATCCTCAGCTAGTTAAAATGGAGCTAGATTGTTTTTGGGCCGCAGATGCTGGGTTCAGTCCAGTTGGTATTATTGAAAAATACGCGGATCGTTGTGTTTCGTTACATATTAAAGATCTAAAGCTTGTGGATGGTAATCCTGTATCGACTGAAATAGGGACTGGGACGCTTGATATACCTCAATTGATAAAAGCAGGTAAAGAACATCAAGTTGACTGGTTTATTGTTGAACAGGAAGACTTTACAGGTGACCCGGTAGTTAGTGCAGCTAAAAACGCAACAGAGTTAAAAAGAGTTATTGAACAATCATAAATACGAAAAACGGTTGTGAAAGTATACTACTACTTTTACAGCCGTTTTTATATTATTCTCGAATTATGTAGATTCACGAATAACTAATTCATGATCTAAAATCACACTAGTTACTTCTTTACCTCTAATTTTATTAATTAGCATTGTTGCAGATGTAGACCCCATTTTATATCCTGGTTGTGAAATCGTTGTTAATGTTGGATGGGTCATATTAGAGAAACTGATTTTATCGAATCCAATGATGGCGATATCATTTGGGACATGCAATCCGTTTATATTGATTTCCTTAAGTGCGCCAATAGCAAGTATATCGGATACAGCAAAAACAGCTGTTGGTCTGTCAGAAAGCGTTAAAAGATGGCGCATTGCTTGCTGTCCTTGTTCGAAACCTAAGCTATCGGTATTGTAAATCCAATCCGAATTAATCGGCAAATTAAATTCCTGTAAAGCTTTCTCAAATCCCTGTCGACGTTCACGTGCATACAAGTATTTCTTATGTGAATTAATGAGAGCTATTTTAGTATGACCAATTTTAATTAAATGTCTAACTGCATGATAAGCAGCTAATTCATTATTAATCGTTACATATGAAATATTGCCATCTTCATCATATTCACTACACTGGATTACGGGATATTTACTAGCAAGCTCAAGTAATTTAGTTCGATTCACTGTCGGATCCATTGAAATGATTCCATCTGCTAACTTACTCTTAAGTAGATTAAAGTAGATATCTTCTCTATTCGAATTGGAATCAGTTGCACATAGAAGGATATTATACCCTTGTTCAATTGCAATATCTTCAATACCATTAATAATCTCGGTATAAAAAGGGTTCGAAATACTTGGGATGAGTGCGAGAAGTAATCTGCTTTCAGATGTTCGTAAGTTTCGACCAAGTACACTAGGTTCATAATTCAAATTAGTTATGACTTGCTCTACCTTCAGTCTAGTCTTTTCCGTAACGATAGCTGGGTTATTGATTACCCTTGAAACGGTGGCAACAGAAACACCTGCTTTTTTGGCGACTTCTTGAATGGTCGGCATAGAATCACCTCATTTCATATTTGTTATTTAAGTAAACGATTACATTAGATTAAGCAAAGTATAGCATAAAGGGAGTGGGATTGTAATAATTAATGTTTTAAATAAATGCAAAAATTACAATAGAACTGAATTTTCCGCTGGACAATAAAATATAGGTAAAGTAAACTAGATTCGACGATGATATTTATAAATTATTTTCGTTTAGGATTTGAATCTAGTTGTATATTTGGGGGAGTAACTGATGACAAAGATAGTTAAAATCGGAATTATTGGTAGTGGTGGAATTGCGGGCAGCCATGCAAATGCATATCTAGCGATGGATGATGTTCAGATTGTAGCGGTAACCGATGTTGTTCCAGGCAAAGCGCAAGAGTTTATTAATAAATTTGGGATAAAGGGTGCACAGGCGTTTGAGGACCATAAACAGATGCTGGAATTGGATATTGATGGTGTAAGTATTTGTACACCTAATATCGCACATCATATAACTAGTATCGATGCATTACAAGCGGGAAAAAACGTCTTGGTTGAAAAGCCCTTATCAGTAACACTTGATCAAGGAATTGAAATGGTTCAAGTAGCAAAACAAACGGGGAAAATACTTACTGTTGGTTTTCAACCACGATATGACCTTAATATGCAAACAGTAACAAATATTGTTAAATCGGGACAACTCGGAGATGTCTACTATGTAGAAGTAGGGGGTGGCCGTCGCCGCGGCATGCCAGACGGAACATTTATCAATAAAGCTTTGGCAGGTGCGGGAGCAATGGTTGATATTGGAACCTATTCGCTTGATTTAGCACTAAATGCATTAGGTCATCCGAAGCCGTTAACAGTCTCGGCATATACGTCAAATCATTTTGGTACAAATCCTAAATATCATCCGCAAGCAGATAAGTTTGAGGTAGAAGATTTTGGTGTTGCCATGATTCGTTTGGAAGGCGGAATAATTTTAAACTTTAAAATTTCATGGGCTATGCATATGGATACGCTTGGACCCACATTATTCCTTGGGAAAGATGCCGGGTTAAAGCTAACAGTATCAGGTAGTGGTCCATGGAGCGGGGCATGGGATGGGGGCCTTGAATCAATTAATATGTTCCATGATATCGATGGCCAGCATACTGAAACAGCGATTCCTATACAAAATCATGGTATTAATATATTCGATGCAAAAGTACGAGACTTTGTTGTCGCAGTTAAAGAAGGTAAACCTGCACCTATTCCAGGTGAAGAAATCCTATACAACCAAGCAATCCTTGATGGAATATTTCGATCTTCAGAAATAGGGAAAGAAGTAGATATTCATATTCCAATAATTTAAGCTTGGTTCATGACCAATTCTCTGTATGAAAATAGGTAAGAGCTTGAAGGGAAATAGATTGCTAGTAACCAATTAGTAAAAGGATATTAGTAGTCTATTTTTTTATGTATTTGAGCTGAGAATCTAAGGCATATGTTGACAAGTAATTGAATTACTATTAAGATTAATGTAATCGTTTACACCATTGTTCACTTTAAAGTGAACTGAAAATAATAATATAAAATTGGAGGGATATTAATTATGAAACTAGGTGTATTTACCGTACTATTTTCAGAGAAGACATTTGAAGAAATGCTGGATCATGTCCAATCGGCAGGATTGCAAGCGGTGGAGATTGGTACTGGGGGATATCCAGGGAATGCCCACTGTAATTTAGACGAACTACTAGCAAGTGAGGAAAAAAGAAAAAACTATCTCGATCAAGTCCACTCACGTGGTTTAACAATTAGCGCATTTAGTTGCCATGGTAACCCAATTACACCGGAAGTAGAGTTTGCAAGAACTTCTGATGAAACGCTGAGAAAGACGATTAAACTCGCAAGTCTATTGAATGTACCAGTAGTTAATGCATTTTCTGGAACACCTGGTGACCATGAAGAGGCAAAATATCCAAATTGGCCAGTAACTCCATGGCCAACGGAATATAGCGATATCCTAACATGGCAATGGGAAGAAAAACTTGTACCCTACTGGAAAGAAATTGGTCAACTTGCAACGGAAAGTAATGTTAAGATTGGCCTAGAACTGCATGGTGGATTTTTAGTTCATACACCACACACGCTGTTAAAGTTAAGGGAATTAACCTCTCCTGCTATTGGTGCAAACTTGGATCCTAGTCATTTATGGTGGCAGGGGATAGATCCTGTTGGAGCGATTAAGATTTTAGGTAGAGAAAATGCAATTCATCATTTCCATGCAAAGGATACATTTATTGATCAGGAAAATGTGAATATGTATGGTCTAACAGATATGCAGCCTTACGGAAATGTGCAAACACGTGCTTGGACATTCCGCTCTGTAGGGTGTGGGCATAGTATCCAGGAATGGTCAGATATGATGAGTGCTTTACGCACATATGGTTATGACCATGTTGTAAGTATTGAACATGAGGATCCATTAATGTCGATTGATGAAGGTTTTTTACGCGCAGTGAAGAACTTGAAGTCAGTATTAATTATCGATCAGCCTACTGGTATGTGGTGGGCATAAGTGATGCAGTATTTATCCCGCATTAACGGGCAGTAAGACCCCCCTTCAAGTCTTTAAGGACACAAGAAGAATAAGTGGGGGTCAACCGCCAGAATGTTAGGGCTAACGCGGAGGAATTGCAGTTCATTCCTACCTGTAGGTTACGTAGGCTTTGCCACAGGACGTGGTGTTCTTTATCCTAAGTTTTTTAAACAATCAGTGAGGTATGAAGAACCCACTCTGATTGAAGATCAACTTAATATCAACAACTGCGGTAGCATAGTTTTTTAACATGGAACAGGGATTATACTCCGGGCGTCAGTCGCTCGGAGCATCAGCAGGTGCAAGTCACGCAGATCATAGAGAGTTGAAACTTCATAATTCATAATTCTCACGTGTATTACAAATGCCTACTAAGAAATAGCGCTTTTCTAATTAATTTCAAGTATAGTGTGAATAGATGCAATTGCTTTTTTTCTATTTGTTTTATTAAATGATTAAATTAAATTAATTAACTATGTATGTTAAATTATTGAATACGGTGTACTAACTGTGCATAGGCGTCTTAAAAGGTGCGCCTGAAGTCCTGAAACTAGTACATATGCGAATTTAATGGGATAATTTAATTTAATACATATTATTCTTGTTCATGTGCTTAGAGTGAAATAAAAACCTAGAAAAGGAGACATGTATCATGAAACTTGGCTTAAGTTCGTATAGTTTATTTGGAGCGTTAAATAGTAAAGAAATCACTATCATAGAGGCAATCCAGTGGGTGGCAGATCAAGGTGGAGAACATATTGAGCTAGTTCCAAATCTTGGATTCAATTTTGATGAAAATCCTGAGTTAATAGATGAAATTCGGCAAAAAGCAAGTGAGGTCGGGATTGAAATTTCAAATTACGCAATTGGTGCTAACTTTATTACGAAGTCTGAAGAGGATTTTCAAACGGAAATTGTCCGTGTAAAAAAAGAAGTGGATATTGCCAACCGCCTCGGTGTAAAGTTCATGCGTCATGATGTAGCATCACGTCCTACTTCTGAAACAACAATCAAACAATTTGAATTTGACCTACCTAAGTTGGCAGCGGCTTGTAGAGAGATTGCAGATTATGCTGATAAATATGGGATAACAACAAGTGTTGAAAATCATGGCTATTATATTCAAGCTAGTGATAGGGTACAGTCATTAATTAATCATGTAGACCGTCCAAACTTTAAAACAACACTAGATGTAGGTAATTTTTTATGTGTAGATGAAGACCCAGTAGCAGCTGTTAAGAATAACATCGCATATGCTTCTGTAGTTCATTTTAAAGATTTTTTCTATCGACCATCACATCTTAATCCAGGGGTGGGTTGGATGCATACGACTGCAGGTAACTTTATCAGGGGTACGATTGTTGGTCACGGTGATATTAACATGAGAGAGATTATTAAAGTAATTAAAGAATCTGGTTTTAATGGTTATATATCAGTGGAGTTTGAAGGAATGGAAGAATGCAAACAAGCTTCGAAGATTGGCATGGATAATGTTCGACGACTATGGGATGAAGCTTAAAGGGAATCGGTAAGGAGACTAGTAATAGATAATCAAAAGATTCTTCCGGATTAATCGGCAGTAAGAACCCCACTTCAAGGACACGAGAAGTGGGGTTCTTACTGTGCGTAATAGTCTGATTGAAGATTAACTATATTACGTGTAATTACTATTTTTTAATTTCATAATGCTTAAAACCCTAGTTGCACCAAGAGTAATCGTGTTGATTATTTAATTTAGACTAGGAGTTTTATGACATTCCTGGAGATTTCATGCGTATTAATTGCAGATTCTACCTGCTTATTTTTCACGCAATTAATAAACTCTTCAACTTCATAGTACATCGAATCATATTTATGCGTTACAGAAATATCCTCGACTTGACCATTATTATATTTAATACTAATTTGTTTTGGATCACTAATTTTATCAATTTCAATGACACCATTTTCACCTTGTATTTCATTAGGTAAATGTGAATCTGAAATTTTAGAATACATAATAACTGCTTCGAATTCATCGTAATTTAGGATCATACTTCCTTGTCCATCAGCACCAGTGGATAGTATATAAGTATTTTTGAGCACCGATTTCGGTTCGCCGACAAGATGGATAATAGGTGCGATACAGTAAACACCTAAGTCTGCTTTTGCACCATTCCCTAATTCTGGTTTAAAAGCATTTTCAATAATACCTTCCTTGTATTTATCATAACGTGAAGAGTATTGATTAAAATGGAATACGATACGTCGAAGTGACCCAATTTTATCTAGGTTTTTTTTCAAGCTGAGAAATGTAGGTGTAACCGTAGATTTCATAGCTTCCATAAAGGTTATTTGATATTCTGCAGATGCTTTAATTACCAGGTCCATTTCATTTAGAGAGGTTACCGCAGGTTTTTCACATAGAACATGGATGCCATTTTTCATGGCTAAAATACTTTGTTCCGCATGGAATGCATTTGGTGATGCAATATAGACAGCCTCAATATCTCCGCTTTGAAACATTTCTGACATATCCGTATAAATACTTTTCACTTCATATTTATCTGCAAATGCTCTACCCGTTTCCTCGTTCCTTGAAAAAATTGCCCCGATACTGAATTCTGGATGCTCTTTTGCGGCCTTAATAAATCTATCTGTAATCCAATTCGTTCCGATAATACCAAACTTCATAGTAATAACCCCTTTTATTTATCAATTATTTTGTTTCTAGCCACCCGTAAATACTTTTCACTCTACATAAAATGAAAAAAATGTCTGCTTTTGTATGCTTCAGAAGCAATTAGATTCAACGTTTGAGAAGCTTCATGATGCAAGGAAACAGAAAAGGCTTGCGATTCAGGGCAGACGCCAACTAATTCAAGCCCTTATTAATTGTAACATGATGAGTATGGATTGTTTCATCGAAATGGCCACATAAAATGAAGTATGAATGATTGGTCATAGAAAGTGCAGTCATTTCATCGGTTTTACATTAGTGAATAACAATAGGTTTATTATTATTTGTAAATGTATGGTAACCGCGACAACAAGATTGCTAGGGTACTCACCATCCTATCTAGACTGGTATATGTAAAATTTACACCAACTGTATCTGCTGTTTGAAAGGGGATTGATTACTAGATAACTGGATGAAATCCTTCCGAGCTCCCTGGAAATGATGGAAAGAGTGAAATAGATTGAACAGTTATTAATCGAAAATAAGGTGATCTATGGGGATGAATGATTTACTGTTTCTATATTTTCCAGGGGGTAACCCAAGAGATGCACGAAACACTTTGGTAAAGTAATTTCCGTTAGAAAAACCTACTTGTAACGCAATATCTTCAATTGTTAAATTGTTATTTTTTAGGAGTTCAATTGATTTTTTTATTCTTATATTTGTAAGGTGTTGTATCGGTGTTACATGTGTTTTTTCATGGAAAGTTCTAGTGAAATGATATTTGGAAACCCCAGACGATTGTACGATGTCATCAAGGGTGATAGGCTCAGCATAATTATTATTGACAAAGTGAATCGCTTTTGAAATTGATTCTGGTATTTCTATATTACTTTTAAAATTTAATATATAGCGCTGTAGCTCCATTAGAAAAGAATAGGAAAGCGCAGATGCTTCGTAAGCATCGTTAATTTGATTAGTAGATACTCTATTTATGAGTTCAAAGATATGTGTAATAGGTGTAGAGTATATGTCCAGTTTTAGTATATGTCCTATATTATCTGTAATAGCGTTATAACATCGGATAGCCTCTTCTCCAAATAAAGTTAAATGAACAAATTCCCATTCAGGGCTATCTGCAGGTAAATAATAGCGGTGATTACCTGGAATCCTGACGAAAAAAGCATCCCCAATTCCAAGTCGATATAAGCAATCATTAATCCTAATTTCACCTGCGCCCTTTAAGGTGTATTGGAAGACAATCACATCCTTTTCAGTTCGGAATTGTCCGTCCCAGTCGTAGGACGTACTCATTTGCTTTTCCAACCCAAGGGAATGAATTCCAGCAATTCTTCTTTGTTGATTTGATTCTTTAAAGTGAAAACCATATATACCGTATTTTATTGAGCGGAAATTAGACAGCAATATATTACCCTTCTTTCAATAAATATTCCCATTGTTTAAATTAATCGGAAACCATATGATTATTATAGCAGTCATTTGTGAAGTTTAGGGGTATTCATTGAATGAATATATGTATAAAAGAAATAAACCTAAATTGCTAGTAAATATTATCTAGTAGCAAAAAATGACTAGTAAAATATAGTAGGGGGTTTTACTTTTGTCCAAAATTACATTTCTAGGTGCAGGTAGTGCAGTTTTTGCGAAAAATGTACTCGGAGACTGCATGACAGTTCCCGCTTTACAGGATTTTGAAATTGCCTTATTTGATATTAACCATGAACGACTCAAAGAATCTGAACAAATGCTTAACAATATTAAAAAGAATTTAGGGTCAACAATTAGTATCGTATCCTACACAAATCGAAAAGATGCATTAAGAGATGCGAAATATGTGATTAATGCGATTCAAGTTGGTGGTTATAAACCAAGTACAATTATAGACTTTGAAATCCCTAAGAAATATGGGATTCGTCAAACAATCGCAGATACAATTGGAATTGGCGGCATTTTCCGTAGCTTGCGCACGATTCCTGTTATGATGGATTTTGCTAAAGATATGGAAGAAGTTTGTCCCGACGCATTGTTCCTAAACTATACGAATCCAATGGCTACGCTAACAGGGAGTATGCTTAGGTATAGTGGCATCAAAACTGTCGGTTTATGTCATAGTGTTCAAGTGTGTGCAGATGAATTATTAAGAGGATTGGATATGCCTACAGACAATGTCCAATGGAAAATAGCTGGGATAAACCATTTAGCTTGGTTGCTTGAGATTAATCGGGATGGGCAAGATTTGTATCCAGAGATTAAGAAAAGAGCAGAGGAAAAACAAAAGACAAAACATCATGACATGGTACGTTACGAACTCATGTCGCGGTTTGGCTATTATATAACCGAGTCTTCTGAACATAACGCAGAATATCATCCATATTTCATCAAGGGTCGATATCCAGAGCTAATCGAACGTTTTAATATTCCATTGGATGAATATCCAAGACGTTGTGTCAACCAAATTGAAGGATGGAAAAAGATGCGAGATGATTTAGTAAATGACCGTAATTTATCTCATGGCCGCTCAAATGAATATGGATCTCGCATTTTAGAAGCTATGGAGACAAATGTTCCTATTAAAATTGGTGGAAATGTGTTGAACACAGGTGGTTTAATAAGTAACCTGCCAAGAAATGCTGTTGTTGAAGTTCCTTGTCTAGTTGACGCTAGTGGAGTTACACCTACATATGTAGGTGATTTACCTGAACAATTAGCTGCGTTAAATCGAACAAACATTAATACACAGTTGCTCACAATTGAAGCTGCTATGACAGGCAAGAAAGAGCATATTTACCATGCGGCGATGTTAGATCCACATACTTCCGCAGAACTATCTATCGATGACATCGTTGCTATGTGTGATGAATTGATTGAAGCACATGGGGATTGGTTGCCGAAGTATAAATAATGATATCAAATCTACTAGACTTATCAGTGGTCTTCTATTGGATAGCGTAAGATAGGGTCCCCCTATTTTACGTTTTTTATATACGTTCTCAAATGATTAATTTTGAAAATAATTAAGGGATAGATTGATAAACTAAATTAGTCACTGGAAAATCTAACTATTAATGGTACTATAATAGTTAGAAATATAAAATAACAATGTATTCAGTAATAACGGTGAGGAATATTCTTATCTAGTACTTAAAAAATAGGATGTGTATATATAATGAAAAGAGATGTTACTCTACTAGCATCAAGTATTAATCCATCTTTATCTGTCCCGGAAATTGAATGTTCTTTTGCTTACGCTGGCCAAAGGCGAATTAACTTCAATGATGAATGGCGATTTCAAAGGGAAACAAACGAAAGTATCGTAAGTGTGCCGAACCCTAAATTTGATGATTCATCATGGCGACAACTAAATTTACCACATGATTGGAGTATCGAGTTGGAGTTTAATCCGAATTCCCCTGCGACACATGAAGCGGGATATTTGGATGGTGGAATTGGTTGGTATCGGAAAACGTTTACAATTCCATTATCTATGGAAGGAAAAAAAGTTTTCATTGATTTTGATGGCGTTTACATGGACAGCACTGCCTATCTAAATGGAGAGCTATTAGGGATATATCCCTTTGGATACAATGCTTTTTCCTATGATATTACTGATAAACTTCATAAAGACGGTAGGGAAAATGTGCTAGTCATTAAAGTGAATAACAAACAACCAAGTAGTCGTTGGTATTCTGGAAGTGGGATCTTTAGGAATGTATATCTAACGGTAACAAGCCCTATTTATGTAGCGAGATATGGAGTTTTTGTGACTACCCCAGACCTTTGTACGGCTTATGAACTAGGTAATGCAATGGTAAATATTAAGACGAAAATTAATAATGAGTCAGGTTCAGCTAACTCAGTAATAGTGAAATCGACTATTTATGATACAAATAGAAAGTTCATTTCAACTGTATGCTCAGCTGAGAAAATTGCGGCAGAGGATAAATCAACGCATTTTGAGGAAAATATAGTAATCAATTATCCTGAGCTGTGGAGTACCGAGAATCCATACAGATATATTCTTGTTACAGAGGTCTTGGTAGATGGAAAAGTTGAGGATACTTATGAAAATCAGTTTGGCATCCGATACTTTGATTTTGATGCAAATGAAGGCTTCTCATTAAATGGTCAGTACATGAAACTACATGGTGTTTGTATGCATCATGATTTGGGAGCATTGGGATCGGCTACAAATGCACGTGCTATTGAAAGGCAATTGAAGATAATGAAAGATATGGGAGTTAATTCTATAAGAGTAACCCATAACCCCGCTTCACCTGAGCTCCTGGAGGTTGCGAATAATCTAGGTCTTTTAGTAGTGGATGAAGCCTTCGACAGTTGGGGGCAAGGAAAGAAAACGTATGATTATAGCAGATTTTTTTCCTCTTGGGCAGAGCATGATATTAAGGAAATGGTAGACAGAGGTAAGAACGAGCCTTGTATTATTATGTGGTCAATAGGCAACGAGATTTATGATACAACAACCGAAAGTGGAGTTGCAATAGCTAGGAATTTAGTTCGCTGGGTTAAAGAGATTGATACTACTAGACCTACTACAATTGGTGAGGATAAAACGAGAGCGGATAAAGTGAATGTCACACCAATCAATAAGCATATCAAGGAAATATTTGATACGGTTGATATTGTCGGTTTGAACTACAGTGAGAATAACTATGCGGGCTACCACGAGCAGAATCCAAACTGGAAAATCTATGGAGCTGAAACTTCCTCAGCTACCCGTTCTAGGGGGGTATACACACATCCATATGATTACAATCTAAGTACACAGTATGAAGATTTACAACAATCGTCTTATGACAATGATTATGTAGGGTGGGGAAGAACAGCAGAAGATGCATGGAAATATGATAGAGACTTAAAACATATTGCAGGTCAGTATATTTGGACTGGCTTTGATTATATTGGTGAACCAACCCCGTATTACAACGCTTTCCCAGCTAAGAGTTCTTATTTTGGTGCAGTTGATACTGCTGGATTTCCAAAGGATATATATTACTATTACCAGAGTCAATGGAAAGATGAACCGATGGTGCATATTTTGCCACACTGGAACTGGGGAAAAGATGAAACTGTGAGGGTCATAGCCTATACAAATGCTTATAAAGTTGAGTTAATTCTGAATGGAATATCATTAGGTGAGCGTAGTTACGTAGTTAAGAAAACGCTATGGGGTTCGACTTATAAAGAAACAGTCGCAGGCGATACTTACCTCGAATGGTCGGTTCCTTTTGAGCCTGGTGTCTTGACAGCGGTAGGCAAGGATGAAAATAATCATGTCATTGCCATAGATCACGTAATTACTGCTGGTGACCCTGCAGGAGTGCGATTAACGGCGGATCGGCGTGTTCTAAGTGCTGATGGTAAAAATTTATCCTTTATTACCGTTGATATTGTTGATAGCGTAGGAAATATAGTCCCTACTGCAGATAACCTTGTTCAGTTTAGTATATCTGGGAATGGTGAACTGGTTGGAGTTGACAATGGCAATGCGGCTAGTATTGAGAGGTTCAAAGACAGTAAAAGACAAGCATTCAGCGGAAAAGCCTTAGCAATCGTTCAATCCAGTAAAATAGCTGGGATTATAACTTTGAATGCATCAGGAGCAGGGGTTATCGGAGATTCTATCAGATTATTTACTGTTTCTGCAGTTGATGAGGGGAAGAAGTCAGTTGCTGGCGTTGATATGATATATAGTGTCGTTGATATGGATAATGGGATTGATCTGCCATCGAGAATTAAGGTATTTTATTGTGATTCTTCAATTGAAATAAGAAATGTGATATGGGATGAAATAGATCCAATGCTTTGTGCAACAGTAGGTAAATTTAGCGTCGAGGGTAGCATTGAAGGGATAACTATCAAGGCAAATGCGCTAGTCACTGTCAGAGAGATTGTAGCGATAAAGTCTTATGCAACGGCTTCAAAGATTGGTATATGTCCAGAATTACCTTCTGAAATAACACTTGTTTATAGTGATGGGACTACATCTACAGCACATGTCGTCTGGGATATAATTCCGAATGAGGAACTAGATAGGGTGGGAGTATTTATTGTAGATGGTCATGTTACTGAGACTGATTTAAAAGCAAAAGCCTATATTAGAATTACAAATGAAAGCGATATAGGTGGAATAGCAGATCTTAGCATGATTAGCGTTAATGGTGAAGCACTAGAAAACTTCAATGCTGCAACACATTACTATGAGCTATTATTACCATATGGTAGCAAACTTCCAAAAGTAAAGGCAGTAGGACTAGCCAATGCATCTGTAACTATATTACCCGCCTATACATTTGCAGATATTTGGAAAGTATTTGTTACATCTGAGGATGGATTAGTAAGCTCCGAGTATAGCATTCAGATGATAACCGAGGAACCTAAGTTGCAATCTTTAGTATTAGGCGCAGATAGACATGTCATTATTCAAGACGATGTTATGGGTCTTAAGATTACAGGTCAGCTTGAAAATAATGAGGTTGTTGATTTTACAAGTGGAAAGCCAATCTATAAATTTGATAATAAAATAATTAAAATTGACAATAACAGACTCTATGCTCTTGAGGAAGGACAAGTAAACATAACGGCAACAATCACCCATAATGGTTTAAGTGTAACGACACCAAAGTTAAACATAACGATAGAAAAGAACTTGACGAAGAAATCCATTGTGAGGTTGGAAGTAGTTTCTGTTATCGCTTCTAAAGGTGAAGAATTATTTCTACCAGAAACAATCAGTGCACAGTATAATAATGGGATTTCGCGGGATGTTACTGTTACATGGGAAAGTATCGATCCTATGAAAATGGAGGAATTAGGTGATTTCATCATAATCGGTGGAGTCGGGGGAACAACAATGAAAGCAATAGCAGAGGTCACTGTCAAAGGTGTAGTAGCCATTAAGAATATCACGAAGGGGGTATTACGCAATCAACTGCCGGAGTTACCGAATGAATTAGAAGTATATTACAGTGATGGAACGGAAGGTCTGTTAAAAGTTAAATGGGAAGAGATACCATTAGATAGAATTGACATAGAAGGTATATTTGACTTGGAAGGATCTGTAGAAACAACACAAATTAAAGCGAAAGCACAAATTAGGGTAACAGACGAAGTTGGTGGAGAACAGAATATTAGCAGGGCCAAAAACGGTTATGACTATCCTAAGGCAGAAGCATCCTATACTAACAAGGAATCAAATTCTAAAGACAGAATTGAAGCAATTAATGACGATCTTATCTCTTATGCCAATGAACCACATAACAGATGGACAAATTGGCAAGAAAAACATCGTACGAATGACTGGGTTTCGGTAACTTTCGGAGACTATGAACCAGTTGACTATTATTTGGATAATATTGAGCTTCATTGGTACGCTGATAACAGATCATCACATCCAGATTCCATAAAAATCCAATATAACTCTGGGGGTATCTGGTTAGATGTACTAGACCTTCAGAGTAATCCATCAGCAATGACATTATGTAAAGCTAACGTGCATACCTTTAAGCCAGTACGGACATCGGCAATTAGGATTGATATGACTGCACAGACTGGAATGGCTATAGCTTTAACTGAGTTAAAAATACAAACGAAGTGGCCAAAACTTTATACCGAACCAAAGATTTCTACTATTAAGGTAGGGGACAAAAATATTCTTGAAGACTTTGTTCAACGTAATGGAAATTATGAATTTGAAGTCGAGTTAGGTGTTTTTGAAGAAATGCCAGAGATTACAGCAACGGGAGAAGATAATACGGGTATTACCATAGTACCAACTGTAACTGTACCTTCAACAGCTAAGGTCTTGGTGGAATCAGAGGATGGTAAAAAAACTAGGGTATATACTATTCATTTCATTTTTGATAAATAGTAAACCAAGTGATGCAAACGAGTAGACTACGATAAACCCTACAGGATTATATTCTGTGGGGTTTTCTTCTGTTATTTCCAACGTAAAAGAAATAGCGACAAGGTGATTGTGAATATATTGAATCACTTTGAGTAAGAAGTATTGATTACAGGTAGTTATTAATTTAGATCTTTATTCTTTTTGTTTATTTGGCAACAAATACTTGCTATAGTCAATTCTAGGTGGTTATAATGTTAGCAGTAAATTAAGATAATTAAAAAAGTTTTTCTTCTATTTTTTGTTAGAAGAGACCTCATTAGAAAAATGTGCTTAATGAAAAATGATTAATTTTTATAGTCTTATTGCTATATTAAACAACAAGGTGATGTCAATAATGAAAGTATTCTAAAGTTAATAGACAAGATTTATGAGTAAGTAAAGCTAGCATGAATGCCATCTATATTCTATTTCATGATTCAGCTGAAGTAAATAACGGGGGGGGAATAAAATTGGATACTAAACAAAAAAGGCCTAATATTATTTTTATTATGAGCGATGATCATGCTGCACATGCGATTAGTAGTTATGCTAGTAAAATAAATAAGACACCAAATCTAGACCGAATTGCTGACGGGGGCATGCGTTTTGACAATTGCTTTTGTACAAATTCCATTTGCGCACCAAGTAGGGCGGCTATTTTGACAGGTCGCTATAATCATATGAATGGTGTTAAAACGCTTGGTGATAAATTTGACAGTAGGCAACAAACTGTTCAGAAAATAATGCAGGATAAGGGGTATCAGACGGCACTTATCGGAAAGTGGCATCTTGGGCATGGGGGTATTCATAATCCAACTGGTTTTGACTACTGGAACATACTACCGGGGCAAGGGGATTACCACGAGCCGAAGATGTTTGAAATGGGGGAAGAAAAAAATTACCAAGGATATGTAACAGATATACTTACTGATCTTTCTTTAGAATGGATGACAAAACGAAATAAAGATAAACCATTTATGCTGATGTGTCATCATAAAGCACCGCATCGTCCGTGGGATCCAGATGAAAAACATGCACATATGTATAAAGATGTAGACATTCTCGAACCAGAAACATTCAATGATGATTATTCAAATCGTTCAGCTGCTGCAAAAGAAGCAGCAATGAGAATTGATCGTGATCTTACAATACGTGATTTTAAAGACGCCCCACCTGAAAATTTATCAGGGCAAGAATTAAAAAGTTGGAAATACCAACGCTATATTAAAGATTATTTACGTGTAATTGCGTCTATTGATGACAATGTCGGCCGCGTGCTCGATTATCTTGATGAAGAAGGATTAACGGAAGATACAATGATTATATATACATCAGATCAAGGCTTTTTCCTTGGTGATCATGGATGGTTTGATAAACGCTTCATGTACGAAGAGTCGCTTAGAATGCCTTTTCTGGTTCGTTATCCAAGAGCAATTAAACCTGGATCTACTACAAAAGATTTTGCAATAAATGTTGATTTTGCGCAGACATTTCTTGATTATGCAGGAATAGCAATACCTGCAGACATGCAGGGGACAAGTTTACGTCCAGTCATGGAAGCAAAAACACCTGATGATTGGCAAACATCCATGTACTATAGATATTGGGAACATTTAAGCAGCGAACATAAGGTTGGAGCACATTATGGTGTACGCACAACGAGGTATAAGCTTATATATTATTATGGTGAAGCACTTGGATCATCAGATGCGGTCGATGAATCTAGAACACCAGAATGGGAATTATTTGATTTAGAAAAAGATCCATATGAAATGAATAATGTGTATCATGAATCAGGTTATTGCGAAACAGTGCGAATGTTAAAAACAGAACTATATCGTTTGAAAACGAAAGTTTTAGATGAAGAATAATAACGGTTGACCATTCTTATCCTATTTAGAAGGAAAGTGGTGAATACAATGTCTATCAATACCGGATTAGCTTGTTGCTCTGCGACTAGGCCATTACTAAAAGAGAACCCCAAAAAGTCACATGTGAATACAGTGATAAAAAAAGAAAACTCTACTTTTGAAATGGTTTATTTATCAGGCGGAGAGTTTCGAATGGGGACGAACAATACTGATGGATTCCCAGCAGATGGGGAAGGTCCAATTCGAGAAGTAAACTTACAACCATTTTATATGGATAAGTACGCAGTCACAAATGCAGAGTACCTTGAATTTGTGACTGCTACAAATTATAAGACGGAAGCAGAACATTTTGGCTGGTCCTTCGTCTTTTATAGTTTTTTATCCAAACAAATGGCGAAAGATGTAAAGCAAACTGTTGCAGGTACTCCTTGGTGGGCCGTAGTGGAAGGGGCATATTGGGGACAACCTGAAGGGGCGGATTCCTCTATTGCTAATCGCTTGGAACATCCAGTTGTCCATATTTCTTGGAATGATGCATTGGCGTATTGTAAATGGATAGGAAAGCGTCTTCCAACAGAAGCAGAGTGGGAATATGCTGCTCGGGGTGGGCTTGAGCAAAATACATTCCCTTGGGGTAACGAATTAACGCCTAATGGTGAGCATCAATGTAATATTTGGCAGGGGGAATTTCCAAATATGAATACATCAGAAGACGGATATGCTGGAACAGCGCCCGTTGATACATATAAACCAAATGACTTTGGACTATACAACATGTCTGGTAATGTTTGGGAATGGTGTTCTGATTGGTTTGCAACAAGCATTCATAACAAAGGAGGGCTCAATAATCCAAAAGGTCCTCAATTTGGGAAATCAAAGGTAATGAGAGGGGGATCTTATTTATGCCATAAATCTTATTGTAATCGTTATCGAGTAGCGGCACGTAGTTCAAATACAGCAGATAGTTCAACTGGGAATATTGGATTTAGATGTGTCGTAGGTGATTTGTAAATATAGATTAATTAATTTGAATGAAGGATCATGCTGAAGCGTAAAGCGAGGAAAGAAATATAATTGGGGAGAAATAGTGAAAATGAGGAAAGTTGATAAAAAGCTTGAAACGCGTTGTTTAAGTTCATTGGCAAAAGTGTTTGCAGACAAGAAGATTGTAGATCCATCATTTAGCAAAGCTTCAGCCCTTTTAAATGAAATATATTCTTTTCAGGTCGCATATAAAGTGAATGAAAAAAACCTGGAAAACTTAAAAATTAGTATTGAAAGTGATTTGCACAACCTAATAACTAGTAGGGCAGTGGGGCTCGTCCCATCAGAATTTCCTATTTATGATGACCATGATGATCACATACTTAGGTCTACTCCAGGATTGTACCCTGATCCACTTTATCCATTAAATGAGAATGAGATACCTGTGATATATCAAAAATGGCATTCAGTTTGGATCACAGTCAAGCTGAATGCTGCTGTTAAAACTGGTTTACATCAGATTAAAGTAGTCTTCGAAGTAGAAGAGGGAGAAAAAATTGGTGAAGAAACGTTTGAACTTGAAGTGATTGATGCTTTACTCCCTGAACAAGAACTCATTTGTACGCATTGGTTTCATAGTGATTGCTTGGCAACGCGGTATGATGTTGATGTTTTCAGTGATGAGCATTGGAAACTGATTGATCAATATGTAAAAACAGCTGCAGACCATGGTATGAATATGCTGTTAACACCATTATTTACCCCGCCCCTTGATACTGAAGTTGGTGGAGAACGTCCAACAGTACAATTAGTGGACGTGGAAAAAGATGGAGATATGTATTTATTTAGATTTGATAAATTACTTCGTTGGGTAAAAATGGCTTCATGTAGAAAAATTAAGTACTTTGAGTTTTCCCATCTATTTACACAATGGGGTGCAAATCACGCACCAAAGATTATTGCAAAAGAAAATGGTGAATCAAAGCAAATATTTGGATGGGAAACAGATGCACATGGAGAAGCGTATAAACAGTTCCTTTCACAATTCTTACCTAGTTTAGTTAATTTTATTAAAGAACATCAGCTTGAAAAAAGTGTTTATTTCCATGTGTCAGACGAACCTGACACAAGTTCATTGAGCTCCTATAAAAAAGCGAGTGATTTGATTCATCTTTATTTATCAGATTATCCTGTAATAGATGCTTTATCAGATTATCAATTTTATAAAGAAGGACTCGTGAAAAGGCCTATTCCTGCTAATAATCATATAGGGCCTTTTTTAGAAAATAATGTACCAAATTTATGGACATATTATTGCTGTGCGCAGTATAAAGAAGTGTCGAACCGTTTCTTTAATTTCCCATCTGCTCGTAACCGTATTAGTGGTATACAGTTCTATAAATTTAATATAGCTGGCTTTTTACACTGGGGTTATAACTTCTGGTATTCAAGATTATCAAAAAATCAAATAGATCCATTTACTAATACTGATTCTGATAAGGGTTTTCCCTCTGGGGATGCTTTTCTTGTTTACCCTGGAGAAGAAGGACCTATTGAATCGATTAGATTAGAAGTATTTTACGAAGTACTGCAGGATTTAAGAGCATTACAATTATTAGAGAAATTAGTGGGAAAAGCGAAAGTGATTGAACTACTAGAAGAATCACTAGAAAACCCAATCACTTTTAGTGAATATCCTCGTGACAGTGAATGGTTGCTGGCTAAACGAGAAGAAGTAAACAAAGCAATTTCAGAGCTTACTGAATAACTAAAATTAAAAAGTTTATTAACCAGGGACAACAGGTTAATAAACTCCAGAGTAAATAGGTTAATTTAATTAATTACAAGGTGAAAGTTCTAGCCCGTCTTGTCTATCCAATATCTTAGCCTGTGTTTTCAACTTTTGAAAATGGCTTACTTAATATGAAATTTCATTCATAACGATTGTAATAATTTAGAATAAGGGCCAAATGGTTTATTGTAGCTTGGCTGCAAATTTGATTTTTACAATACACATGATTTTTGAAAGCAATCCTACATTGGGGGCAAAAGGATGACAACAATACAACGAAGTAAACCAACAGCACGGCAACTTGAATTTCAACAATGGGAGTTTGGACTCTTTATTCATTTTGGATTGCGGACCTTTTACGAAGGATATGTTGATTTTGATAAAAGACCGATGTACCCAACCGAATTTAATCCAACAAATTTAGATTGTCAACAATGGGTTAAGACTGCGAAGCAAGCAGGAATGAAGTACGCTGTTTTGACAGCAAAGCATCATGACGGCTTTTCAAACTGGCCTTCAAAATACACGGACTTTTCAGTTGTGCAGTCACCATGGAAGGATGGAAAAGGTGATGTTGTTCAAGAATTTGTGAATGCATGCCATAACCATGATATAAAGCCGGGTATATACTATTCCCCTTACGATGGTGCAGCTGACTTTTACAGCAACAAAGATGCAAAAGCATATGATGATTATTTTATCAATCAAATAACAGAGTTGTTAACAAACTATGGAGATATTGAAATACTATGGTTTGATGGTGCTGGATCTGAAAATCATGAATATGACTGGAAGCGTATTATTGCAACAGTTCGTTCATTACAACCAAACATACTTATATTTAATATAGCCGATCCAGATTTTAGATGGGTTGGTAATGAAGATGGTATCGCACCAATACCATGCTGGAACTTAGTGGATAGTATTGACTATTCTGTTTACAGTGAAGAGCAAAATAAATTAGCAGATCTTCTATGGTTACCGGCTGAATGTGATGTGCAAATGAGGGCAAATTGGTTTTATAGTGAGAATGATGATCATACAGTGAAAAGCTTAGGCGAGCTAATGGGGATTTACAATTATTCTGTAGGTCGGGGTGCTAATTTATTACTAAATATTGGTCCGAACAGAGAAGGGTTAATTCCAAAAAAGGATGAGCAACGTTTACTAGAATTCGGTAAAGAAATTAGTAGACACTTTGACAATCCAATAGCAAAAATAGAGGACTGTGAGTTTCGGGATGGTAAGTGGATTTATGAGGCAAGGGAACCTCATTTGATAGATCAAATTGTTGTTCAAGAGGATTTAAAAAATGGCGAAAGTGTCCAGAAATTTAGGATTACAATTATTACTGCGAAAACACAGCGACACATTACAGTTTATGAAGGTATAAACATTGGGAATAAAGCAATTATAAAGATTCCGATGGTTAGAATTAAAAGTGTTATTCTTGAAGTTTTAAAAAGTAATGGGGAGCCAATTATTAAGGAGTTATCGTTTCACTGCGTAGGAGAGCAGTTGCAATACTAAGCCCTTAACTTTAAATAGTTTTGTGCTTCAATGTTAAATAAGCGTGTTAGGGATCGTGGATAGAATTCTCTTTAATATGTGTAACGTTTTGTAAAGTGCTTCAAAATAAGATTCTCTGGGGGCAGATAAAGATGCGTAAATTGAAAATTGGTATTGTGGGTGCAGGTTCATTATCAGAAAGTCATCTAGGTGCTTATGCGAAAAATCCCAATGTAGAGTTAATCGCAATTTGTGATTTGATTGAGGAACGTGCAATAGCTAAAGCCACAACTTATAATATTAAGCACGTGTATACGGATTATCATGAAATGTTTCAAAATCCTGAGTTGGACGCAATTAGCGTTGTTACTTGGAATAATACACATAAGGAAATTTCTATAGCCGCACTTGATGCAGGTAAACATGTCCTGTGTGAAAAACCACTTTGTATGAATCACGGGGAGGCTTTAGAAGTTAAAGCGGCTACTGAGCGAAGTGATAAGAAGTTTATGATTGGCTATGTTCGCAGACATGCTTCAAGTGCAGTGGCATTAAAAGATATTATTAACAGTGGAACTTTAGGAGAAATTTATTATGCAAAAGCATCGATATTAAGAAGATTAGGAAATCCTGGTGGATGGTTCTCAGATAAATCCCGTTCTGGTGGTGGGCCGCTTATTGATATCGGAGTACATGTTATTGACTTATCGTGGTATTTGATGGGCAGACCAAAAGTGAAATCAGTGAGTGCAAATACTTACCATAAATTAGGCAATCGTTCAAATGTTAAATCACTATCCTTTTATAAAGCCGCTGATTATTCCCCGGAAAATAATGTTGAGGATTTGGCAAATGCTTTAATTCGTTTTGAAAACGGTTCATCGTTAATGGTTGATGTGAGTTTTGCCTTGCACATAAAAAATGATCAAAGTGGTGTTACTATTTTTGGTGATAAAGGGGGGGCAGAAGTAGAACCAAATTTAGTTATCGTACATGAGTCTAATGATATTATACTAAATAGCTTTCCACAAATTGATAACGCATCATTTGATTTTGGAGAAGCTTTTCAAAGTGAAATCAATCATTTTGTCAATTGCTGTTTGACTGGAGATGAACCAATTGGCGGAATTGATGATGGTGTGGAAATGATGAAAATATTAACAGCTATTTATAAATCGGCAGAAGAACAACAGGAAATAGTATTTGAATAATTAATACCCTTGAATGGCGATGAAACTGATGGATACTATGAGGTATGAAACTTGAAAAGCTCCAAGTTTCAAAGAAGAAATCTAATGTGCAGTCGTTCGGCTACTCCTTTTAAGGAGCCAATATTCGGGTTGTATACCGAATACAATTAGTCAATATATAGCTTTAAAGAAATGAAATTGGAGGGGATGAATAAAGTGAAGGTTGCAGTTATTGGTATTGGAAAGTTAGGGCTTAGAAATTTAAATATTTGGTCCCGACTAAAAGGGATTGAAATTGTAGGGATTATTGGCCGTGATCAGGAAAGATTACAAGAAGTGGGGGAGCAATTCGGAGCCGCTACATTTACTAGTGTTGAAGACTTGTTGTCACAGGCAGAGGTAGATACGTTTGATATTTGTACGCCAACTGACACGCACGCAGCGTTTGTAAACCAAATTGCACAAGCTAAAAAACATATTATTTGTGCAAAGCCCCTTGCCTTAACGAGTATAGAAGCAGAGCAAATGATAGCTATCTGTGAACAAAATAACGTTCAATTACTTGTTGGCCATACGCTTCAATTCTTCCCGGAATATGTAAATGCAAAAGAACAGTTTGAAAAGGGTGCGATTGGCCGGCCTGGTGTTATTCGTATGTCAAGAGGGGTGCCCTATCCATCGAAGGATAGAGAGTGGTATACGGATGAACAAAGAAGTGGCGGACTTTTCCTTGATTTAGGTGTACATGAATTTGAATGGATTCAATCGACTTTTGGGGAAGTTCAAAGAGTTATGGCCAAGCATGTGAAACATACACAACCAAACGAAAAGCCGATTGAGTATGGACTTGTAACGTTGAGAATGACTGATGGAACAATCGTTCATATTGAACTTTCTTGGGCTGAAACAAAATTCCGCTCCTCCTTTGAATTAACGGGAAACAAGGGAATGATTACATATAATCATGAGGAGAGCAATCCGGTAACACTAGCTATTCATGGGGATGTATCATCAGTAGTTATGTCGAAAAGTATGCTAAGAAGAGATCCATTCGCACGCCAACTGGAACACTTTGTAGATTGTTTAACTGGGAAAAAAAATCCGATTGTTTCGAGTTTGGATGCGTTACTGGCAATCCGTATTTCCGAAGCCGCTATCAAATCTGCTGCTGTGGGACAACCTGTTACATTGATTGAAGGAGGGCAAGTTAAATGAAATTTGGCATGATAAGTTTTGCTCATATGCATGCGTTAAGTTATGCAGGAATACTTCACAATCATGAAGACGTGGAATTAGCCTATATTTGGGATGAGGATGAAACGAGAGGAAAAGCAATGGCTGACCAATATGATTGTGAATATATTGCTGATTTAGATGATTTTTTAACAAGTGATATAAATGCAGTCGTCATTTGCTCTGAAAATGTGAATCATATAGCACATGTGATAAAAGCAGCTAAGGCTAAAAAGCACATCTTATGTGAAAAACCATTAGCAATAGAAGTTAAAGATGCTGAAGTGATGATTCAAGCATGTGAAGAAGCAGGCGTGATTCTGCAAGTTGCTTATCCCGTTCGATTTGCCCCGGTAATGGGAAATGTAAAAGCTCTGATTCAAAACGGTGCGATTGGAGAAGTACTTGCTATCAATGCAACGAATCATGGACTGATGCCAGGTGGCTGGTTTATCGATAAGGAGCTATCTGGTGGTGGATCCGCAACAGATCATATTGTGCATATTATGGATGTGATTCGTTGGATATTCAAAGATGAAGTGAAAAGTGTATATGCAGAACTCGACACAAGATTTTATGATATCGATGTAGAGGACTGTGGCATGGTTACACTTGAGCTTGAATCCGGGATGATTGTTTCCATTGACCCAAGCTGGTCTAGACCCAAAACATATCCAACTTGGGGTAATGTGGTGATGCACTTTGTTGGTACAAAAGGGAACTTAAGTGTGGATGCATTTAAACAACATTCACTTTATTATAATGACGATGCAGATAAAATTCAGGAACTGTCATGGTCTGAGGATATGGATGAAGGGTTACTTGCTGACTTTATTGACTGTGTTAAGTCTAATGGAACACCATCAATCACGGGTATGGATGGATTGCGTACATTAGAGGTGGTAAAAGCTGCTTATCAATCGAATGAATTAAAAAAGGTTGTCATGCTTGATCGCGTGTAAACTGCTTTTCAGAGATTGAGATACTTGACTGACTGTCAAATAGACATGATTATGGGTTGTCTGAACCATCAGCTACAAGGAATTGTAAATAGTAATTCAAAGTATAGTGCAGAAAAGTTATTGTTAGAGGAAGCGTTCAAGACCAAGCCGACTGATAGTATCCAAGAATTAATTGATGAATCTAAAAGGATTTAAAGGTGAGCGATTGACATTATTGATAGGGCAATTACGATCAATAATGTCAATTTTGTATTCAATACAGATACTGTTGTTTTAACCAGGAGTTTAATAGAAAATAATCCTGGAAGAAAAGATTGGGTAATTGCAAAATGCGGGAATCAGATTTAGTCACCTGCATTGATTACTGTTAAATTGCAGACAAGCAAGATAGGGATAAATGGCGTTGTCATTGGTGCAGCAATAGATGTAAGAGGGAATTTTATTGAAAACATACATATAAACTGAGAGGTGTAAATTATGACATATGCAGTAATTGTTGAAGAACATAGAGGTGGAAGAATAGAAAATATCCACCAAGGAATTATTTGTGTAGTAAATGATAAAAAAGAAGTTATTTATGAAAAAGGAAATATCGGGAGTCATGTATATTATAGATCAGCAATGAAACCAATCCAAGCTATCCCAATATTTCAGACAACAATTATTGAAAAATACAAGCTTAGTCTAGAAGAAGCAGCATTGTTTACAGCATCACAGCGTGGTGAAAAGTACCACCAAGAAGCACTCGTTAAGTTGATTGGGAAATTGGGGTTATCAGAGGAAATGCTCATTTGCGGCGCTAGTTACCCTTTAAATGATAAGCCGAAAGAACAGTATATTTGGGATCACAAGCCAAAGCGGAAATTACTCCATAATTGTGCAGGTAAACATTTGGGATTCTTGGCTTATGCAAAAGAGAAGGGATATGAACTCAGTAGCTACGCTGATCCTGAACATCCATTGCAAAAGGAAATCTTGATGCAACTTGTCAATCTGTCTGAAACACCAATTGACAACATCAATAGCGGTGTAGATGGCTGTGGTGTTCCAGTTTACGGTGTTCCACTTAAAAATATGGCGATTTCGTATTTGAAATTTGTTGCTCCCGAATTAATCGCAGATAAGCATTTAGCGCAGGTAGTTACTCAAATTGGTGAAGTAATGAATGCACATCCTGAAATTGTTGCATCTCATAACTTTATCTGTACGGTGTTACTCGAGGACAAGAACATTATTGCCAAGGGTGGTGCACAGGGCGTATATTGTCTTGCACTAAAGAAAGAACGAATTAGTATCGCTATAAAAGTGTTAAGTGGTTCTGAACTGGTCTGGCCAGTTTTAGTTGCAGAGCTACTAGAAAAGTTAAACTATAGTAATAAGGAAACAATTTTCCGATTACTTGCAATTCGTCCAAAAGCGATTATTAACGACAATGGTAAACCTATAGGTGAAACAAGGGCTACCTTGTAAAACGTTATTATCTAATTGGGTAATGTTGCAAATGACTTCCCCAGATGGAAATTCATATTGATGACAACATATTATTGAGAAAATAGGATTTTCAATCACGATTCATGAAGTAGTGAAAAGTGAAGGGGGAGCCAATTATTAAAGAATAAGATTTGATCGTTTAAGGAATGTATGTAGTGGTTTTTTTGAATACCGGCGGGTTATGTTGGAGATTTGAAATGTATAAGTCCATCATCCCTGGGAATGGTGGGACTTACGTAATATAATGAAAATTCCGCTGATTCTACATGGCCAGTCATCTCGGTTTGTGGTAGGATAATTAGTAAATATTTTATTTGTAATTAATTCGAATTTTAACCAAACAATCTATTAATCTAATTCAATATTATGTTGTTATAGGGGATTTTATGAAATTAGAATGATCTAATTTTAATACATATTACTCTAACATCTTTATTAATTATATTAATTAATTACATTATATGCACTCACTTATATCTATTTTTGGGGAGCTCCTTTGTGTAAGAATCTTAATCGCTTTTGTATTGTTAAAACATGAAGGAGAAATGTATTTGATTTTACGGTTAATGAACGTCAGATAGTTACATTAAATTACTATAGTTAGCAATATTATAGTAATTTAATGAAATCTCATTGGATAGGAACCAATTAGAAATGTATACGCATACTAATTATTAACTCCGCACCTAAATATGGATAACGGTTCCAGTTTTCGGTTTTAAGTAAGTATTTATAGTCCGATTATTTCCGAAGTTCAATTTTTCGTGAGTACAGGACTTGAATACTATATTAGACGGTAGGGAGATAAAAAGATGAATATATTATCATATAAAAAAGCTGCTAAGAGATGGTCAGAAGCCCTACCTTTAGGTAACGGCAGAATTGGGGCGATGCATTTTGGTGGAATTGAGGTAGATCGATTTCAATTAAATGAAGATACATTATGGTCAGGTCCACCGAAAAGGATAGTGAAAAAAAAAGATGAAGAATCTCTTCATAAGGTTAGAAAGTTAATAGAACAAGGACAGTATGAAGAGGCAACCCACGAAACCAAAAATATGCTTGGTCCTTATACGCAGGGCTATATGCCATTAGGGGATTTAACGATAAATTATCTTCACGGGAATGTTGCCAAGGAATATAAGAGAGAATTAAATATTGAGAAAGCCCTTTCTTCTGTCAAATATACTGTTGGTAAAGTTGAATATACGAGGGAAGCTTTCATATCCCATAAACACCAAGTACTTGCCATTAAATTAACAAGTTCAGTAGAAAAAGAACTTAATGTAAGGATTACATTAGATAGCTTATTGAAAAGTAAAACGGTACACATGAAGGAAGAATTGACGTTACAAGGAATCTGTCCTGAAAGTAGTGCGCCAGTTTATCATAATGGAAATGCACAACCGATTAGATATGGGGAGATTGGCAAAACCAAAGCCATTCATTTCGAAGGTAGATTAGGTGTTGTTGTTGAAAGTGGTCAAGTAGAATCGCTGAACGGGAAACTCACAATACAATATGCTACAAAAGCTGTAATCTATTTAGCTGTTGCGACATCATTTAATGGTTTTGATAAGTTGCCTGGTCGAGATATGAATGTTTTAACAGACCAAAATGTTATGTGTTTATCAAATGCGATGAGCATACCCTATGACCATTTAAAAGATGATCACATTCGAGATTATCAGAGCCTCTTCAATCGTGTTGGATTATCCCTTGGGAAAGAACGCGCAAAGGTATTCCTTGATACAGATGAAAGGGTTAGGAAATTTGGAAGAGATGATTTAGGTATGGTGGAACTATTATTTCAATACGGTCGCTATTTAATGATTGCTTCTTCCCGAGAAGGTACACAACCAACAAATTTACAAGGAATATGGAATGACTCGACACGTCCCCCTTGGTCTTCTAATTATACAATAAATATTAATACTGAAATGAATTACTGGCCTGCAGAAGTAACCAATTTAGGCGAGTGTCACCGCCCATTATTGAAGTTGATAAAAGAGTTAGCAGTGAACGGCGAGAGAATGGTTAGTGAACGTTATGGCAGAAAAGGATGGACAGCACACCATAACACAGATTTATGGAGACATGCTGAACCAGTTGGTGATAGGGATGGTAATCCAATTTGGGCTTTTTGGCCAATGTCAGGACCATGGCTGTGTCGCCATTTATGGGAGCACTTCGAATTCTCAATGGATAAAGTTTATCTAGCAGAAGAGGCATTTCCACTCATGAAAGGAGCAGTAGAATTTTGCCTTGATTGGTTAGTTGAACATGAAAATGGCTATTTAATTACATCACCGTCAACTTCTCCGGAACATACATTTATATCGGAGGATGGACAAGTTGGATCAGTGACTAAAGGTGCAATGATGGATCTACAAATCATTTGGGATTTGTTCACAAACAGTATAGATGCAGCAACTGTTCTTGGTGTTGATGATGATTGGGTTAATCAAATGAGAGAAGCTAAAGAACGTTTGCATCCGTTAAAAATTGGTAAATATGGGCAGTTGCAAGAATGGCTGATTGACTATGAAGATGTTGAACCTCAACATCGACATGTATCCCATCTGTATGGTGTCTATCCAGGAAATCAAATTTTAGAGGGGCCATTGTTAGATGCTGCCCGGCAAACGTTAAATATTCGCGGAGATTCGGGTACTGGCTGGAGTCTGGGCTGGAAAATGAATCTATGGGCTAGGCTGAAAGACGGTGAACGGATAAATAAACTACTCCATGAATTATTTAATATTGTCGATGACAATAAAGAATATGTCACAGGTGGAGGATTGTATCCCAATCTTTTAGGAGCACATCCCCCATTTCAAATTGATGGTAATTTCGGCTATACCTCAGGTGTTATTGAAATGATTATCCAATCTCATAAAGGATATATTGAATTACTACCGGCACTTCCATCGACATGGTTAATAGGAACTTTAGCTGGTGTTCGTGTAAGAGGCGGATTTGAAATCGATATTTCCTGGGATTGTATGAAAGTTAGTGAATTAACTGTAACTTGTAAGTGTGATAATAATTTGGTAATTAAAACAAATGAAGCAATCATACTCCGTGAAGAAGGAAAAGAAGATACTCAAATAAGTGCTGTGGATGGATTTATATCACTGGAGATGAGTGAAGATCAAAAGTGTAAAATTTTATTTTAAAGGACCATATTTGCTAAAAAAACAGGGGTGATAGTTATGGCACAGGTAAGAATGGGTATTATCGGACTTGGTGGAAGAAGCTCTATTATACATTATTGGCATAAACCGAGCGGGGATTCAGTTGTGGTAGCAGGTGCGGATGTGTCGCTAGATAAGTTAGAAAAATTTAAAAATGATATTAATGATGAAGTATTTATTACAACAGATTATCTACAACTACTAGCGCGAGAAGATATTGATGCGGTTGCTATTTTTACGCCTGATTATTTACATGAAGAACATGCAATCGCTGCGTTACGAGCAGGTAAGCATGTTTATTGCGAAAAGCCACTAGCAATAACTGCTGAGGGATGCGACCGGATTTTAGATGAAGAAAAGAAATCAGGCAAGCATTTAATGATTGGATTCAATATGCGTTATATGAGTATGTATCAAACAATGAAAGAGATTATCGATTCTGGTCTGATTGGTGATATTAAAGCGGTCTGGGTTAGACATTTTGTGGGACTAGGTGGCTACTTTTATTATCATGATTGGCATGGTACTGCGGCAAACACAACATCACTGTTACTACAGAAAGCATCACATGACTTCGATGTTATTCACTGGTTAACAGGCAACTATGCAAAAAGAGTCTCTGCAATTGGGAGTCTAGATTACTATGGTGGTAATAAGCCTAATGATCTGCATTGTCCGGATTGTGGTATTAAAGATACTTGCCCAGAAGTTAGTTTAACAGGTCTTACGCAATGTGCATTTAGAAAAGAAATCGATGTGGAAGATAATAACATGGTCATCATGGAATTAGAAGGCGGCATTAAAGCATCATACTTGCAATGTCATTTTACACCAGACTATTCCCGAAACTATACATTTATCGGGACAAAAGGTCGCCTCGAAAATGACGATGTGAATGATAAAGTTCATGTGAAAACAAGGAAGTCTGGATCATGGCATGAAATGAGTGATATTACGTATGACATTAAGAACATGTCAGGATCACATGGTGGTGCAGATCCCCGTATCTGTCAAGATTTCATTTCACTTATTTTATATGATAAAGCACCATTAACAACTACTTTTGCAGCCCGAATGAGTGTTGCGGTAGGATGTGCAGCAACAGAATCAATTAGGTCTGGTGGTAAAGTATTGGAAATCGACCAAGGAAGACATAAATTTGTGTCATCAGTTGGCGAAAAAGTGTGAACGCGTAAGTTCATATGGATCACTCATGCATTTTCGTGAAGAAAATAGTCCAGAGGGTGCCCCGTAGAGATGCTTGGATGGATGTCCTGCAGAATTGACTTGTCCGTTCCATGCCGGACTGTATTATCTTGGAGAAGGAAAAGGCTGGGCAAGAAAGTTTACCGAAGATGATTCACGTGAAGGTATTATCAAAGCACTTAATGAAACATCTTATGGGAAGTGTGTGTTCAGATCAAATAATGATGTTGTTGATCACCAAGTTGACAATATGGAGTTTGAAGACGGGGCAACAGCTACATTTAGTATGTCTGGATTTACCCGTGAACAAACACGTATGGTGCAAATTATGGGGACAAAAAGCGAAATACGTGGAAATATGGAGGGAAACAGTATTTCGATTTATGATTTCCTAACGAAACATGAAACCATTATTAGGTTTGATAACCCAGTTGGAGGCCATGGTGGTGGCGATAATGGAATTGTCCGCTCTTTCTTACGGGGTATTGATAATGTAGGGGTAAATGAGAATATATCCTCTGCCGCTGTTTCATTTAGAAGTCATTTAATGGCGTTCGCAGCTGAAGAATCTAGAGTAAATAAAGGGAAATCACTAAAAGGAGTTGTTTTTCTTGTCGAATTTAAAAGTTGAGGATGGCCAATTTATTATTAACAATGAACCAATCCAATTTATTTCCGGAGCTATTCATTATTTTAGGGTTGTACCAGAGTACTGGGAAGATCGTTTACTAAAATTAAAGGCTTGTGGTTTTAATGCGGTTGAAACATATGTACCGTGGAATTTACATGAGCCGAAAGAAGGTAAATTCAGTTTTGAAGGTATTGCAAATATTGAAGAATTTATCCAAATCGCAGGTCGTATCGGACTGCATGTAATTGTTAGACCAAGTCCATATATTTGTGCGGAATGGGAGTTCGGTGGTTTACCATCATGGTTAATCGCTGACAGTAATATGAGGCTTAGATCACATTATGAACCCTTTTTAGAAAAAGTGGACAATTATTTTGATGTTTTGTTGGCGAAACTAAAGCCACTTTTACAAACAAATGGTGGACCAGTTGTTGCGATGCAAATAGAAAATGAGTATGGTAGTTTCGGCAATGATAAACAGTATTTAAATCATATAAAAGAAGCAATGATCGCTAGAGGAATAGATGTCCTATTATTTACTTCTGATGGTCCTTCTGATTTAATGTTCCAGGGCGGCACAGTTGATAATGTATTAGCAACAGCTAATTTCGGTTCAAATCCTGCTGGTGCATTTGAAGTACTACAGAAAAACTTCCCTAACTCACCAAATATGTGTATGGAATTCTGGAATGGTTGGTTTGACCACTGGGGGGAAGAACATCATCAGCGGGACCCAGGTGATACGGCTGCAACATTAGCAGAAATGCTTGAACGTGGTGATTCCGTTAACTTCTATATGTTCCATGGTGGTACGAATTTTGGTTTTTACAATGGTGCTAACTATGGTAATGACTATCAACCAACAGTTACGAGTTATGATTATGACTGTCCGGTGAGCGAAGTTGGTGATATAACGCCTAAATATCTTGCAGTACGTGAGGTAATTGCCAAACACAAAGATATTGGTGAATTAATATTGCCTGAGCCGATTCCGAAAATGAATTATGGGGCAGTTGCAATGACTGAGTCGATTCAATTATTTGATGCTTTAGGAATGATTAGTGAACCAATACAAAGAGCAAACCCAGAAACAATGGAGAAGATTGGCCAAGATTATGGTTTCACACTTTATCGTACATTTTTAAAAGGACCTCATGGTGAGGCCCCGTTAAGTATTCAAAATGTTCATGATCGTGCACTTGTTTTTGTAAATAAGGAATATAAAGGTGTAATTGATCGTTGGGAAAACCAAACAATTTCCTTTGCAGTACCTGAAGAAGGCGTTCAGATTGATATTTTAGTTGAAAATATGGGGCGCATTAATTATGGACCAAGGATGATGAATGATCCAAAAGGTATTACCGAAGGTGTTCGATTCCAGTATCAATTTTTATTCAATTGGGAAATCTATCCGTTGCCGATGGACAATCTTCAATCTCTATCATTTAACGAGAACAACGGAGAAAACAGTGGACCTGCATTTTACAAAGGAGCATTCAATGTAGATGAAGTTGGCGATACATTTGTTGAATTGCCAAACTGGGTAAAAGGTTTTGTCGTTGTGAATGGTTTCAATATCGGTAGGTACTGGGAGATAGGGCCGCAAGAAACATTGTATTTGCCTGGCCCGTTATTGAAAAAAGGTGAAAATGAGATTGTTGTTTTTGAACTACATGGAACAAAACTGCCCAAAATTTCGTTGATCGATACCCACAAGCTAGGTTAAATGATAGGGCAGTTCTAGAACTGCCCTATCACAATTTATGTTTAAAAACTAGGTATTGCAATGGTTATAGCAAATGATAAAGCAAAAAAGTAGCGGGTACCAACTATAACTAGTTTAGGAGTGGTTATTAATGACTAAACCAATATTTTCTTTTCCGGTAATCAGTGATGTTCACATAACAAATACCGATGAAAAATCACATCATAAACTTGAGAAAGCTTTAAAAGATTTGCATGAAGTATCACCTGATTATGATGTAATCATTTTTAATGGAGATATGATCAGCGACGGTAGGCAAGAAAGCTACAATAAACTGAAAGAATTAGTAAATAATAATCTTCAGAAGGAAGCTTTTTTTACAATCGGAAATCATGAATTTTTCAAGAATGATGGGAATGAAGCAGCAATCAATCGATTCCTGGATTTTTCGGATGAAAATAACGTGTTTTACGAAAAAAGTATAAATGGCTATCCCTTCATTTTCCTAGGTACTGAGAGTTGGGGACCAATTGGTGCACCTACAAAGGACTCTGCCGTGCTATCAAAGGAACAATTAGACTGGTTGGAAGAAAGTTTAATAAAGCATGCTAAGTCAAGATGTCCTATTTTTGTGTTCCTACACCAGCCAATCCCATATACATTAACAGGGACAGATATCCGGTATTATGAAAATTGTATAATTCAATCTAAAGAATTGATGGATATATTGAACAGATTCCCACAAGTTTTCTATTTTTCTGGACATACACATTGGGATTTACGTATGCAAGGAATGTTTCTTCAAAATAATTTTACGATGGCAAACACTGGAAGCGTTTATAATACATGGGGGCCTGATGAACAAGGTCATGAAACTGTAATCGATCCAGATGGCAGCCAGGGGTTGCTTGTTCAGGTTTATGAGGACAAGGTTGTCATTAAAGGACGTGACTTTGCAAAACAACAGTGGTTGGATGAGTTTGTTAATACGGTTAATCCAACTGAACAAGTGAACTAAAGCCTTTATGTGCAAAAATGTAGTGTTACTGTTTTGTCTTTTATAATGAAACGGGTTAAGTTCAAATTCATCACAACAAAACCGATCACAATGTAAAAGCTATATACGGTTTTATTTACTAGTGTCCTATTAGGATTCCGTAAAATTAGTTGAAATCACAGCTTTTAACATAAAAAGGAGTGATTAATTGAAATGAAAAAGCCCAATATACTATTGATAACAAGTGACCAACAGCATTTTGACACAATCGGGGCATTTAATTCAGAAATAGAAACCCCCAATATTGATAGATTAGTAAAAGAAGGAACAACTTTTAAGCGGGCCTACTGTCCAAACCCTACTTGTACACCGACACGTGCATCAATTATTACTGGGCAATATCCAAGTCAGCATGGAGCCTGGACATTAGGAACGAAATTGCTTGAGGGGCAACATACTGTGGGTCAAGATTTTACTATGAATGGGTATCGTACTGCCCTTATTGGAAAGGCACATTTTCAACCTTTGTATGAAACTGAGGAATACACTTCACTCGAGTCGTATCCGATTCTACAAGATTTGGATTTTTGGAAACAGTTCTCAGATGAATTTTATGGCTTCGAACATGTAGAATTAGCCAGAAATCACACAAATGAAGCGCATGTTGGACAACATTATGCATTATGGCTAGAAGAAAAGGGCTGTTCAAATTGGCGTGACTATTTTGTTGGACCAACCGGAACAATGGACAATGCAGTTGAACATACATGGGCGATTCCAGAAAAATATCATTATAATACATGGATTGCTGAACGAACCAATCTCAAGTTGACTGAGTATGTTAAAAATAACGAAAACTTCTTTATGTGGTCCAGTTTCTTTGATCCACATCCACCATATTTGGTATCAGAACCGTGGGACAGTATGTATGAACCAGATCAGTTAACGATTCCAAAAGGTATTGAAGGGGAGCACAAAAATAATCCACCACATTTTCAACTGACACAAGAAAAGGCTCCGGACTTTTCGGGATATAAAGAAACTGGCTTTGGAGTACATGGCTATCATTCACATCATATTTCAGAAGACCGTCATAAAAAAATAACGGCAACTTATTATGCAATGGTCAGTATGATGGATAAATATATTGGACAAATTCTCGATAAACTAGATGAGCTTGGCATTGCAGATGAGACTATTATTGTCTTTACAAGTGATCATGGACATTTCTTTGGACAACATGGATTGCAATATAAAGGTGGTTTTCATTACGAAGACTTACTAAAAGTCCCATTTGTCGTCCGTTATCCTGATAAAGTACCAGCAGGCCATGTTTCACAGTCAATGCAGTCATTAGTCGATTTGGCACCAACTTTTTTAAAATTTGTGGATATTCCTATTCCTACCTCGATGACAGGGGTTGATCAGAGTAAAGTATGGATGCGAGAAATAGAGGCAGCTAGAGATCATATAATTTGTGAGTTTCATCATGAACCAACAACGATTCACCAAAAGACATATGTAAATGATCGCTATAAAATTACCGTTTATTTTAATCAAACTTACGGTGAAATTTTTGATTTGAAAAGTGATCCAGAAGAATATAACAACCTGTGGCATCAACCCGAACATCAAGCATTAAAACAGGGATTACTATTAAAGTATATTTGGGCGGAATTAGGTAAAGAGCCAATGGTAATGCCGAGAATTTCTGGCGCTTAATAAATAAACAATGGTGAGTAAATACGAATAGAGGAAAAAATCATGAAAAGAAAAAATAGCCTTACTCATGGCGGCGTATGGCTAAGACTAATCACTTGTTTAGTAATTATCGGAATACTTCCCGCTTGTTCAAGTGAAAAAAATGTTCAACCTATTCATGATGGAGGAGAAGAGTTGATAGTGGTTGATGCACCAAAAAGTAGTGAGAGAGAAGGCTGGACGCTAACATTTGAAGATACATTTACTGGTGAAAAGCTGGATGATAAAAAATGGGGACATGCACCTGAATGGAAGAGACATAATGGTCAATGGTCTGATAAGGATGCCTACTTAGATGGTGATGGTCAATTAATTATTCAAATCAGTGAAAAAGAAGGTAATTATTATTCAGGTGCAATACGCTCGATTGGATTATTTGAACAAGCGTACGGCTATTATGAAATCCGTGCTCAATTACCAATTGAAGAAGGATATTGGACTGCATTTTGGTTAATGTCTGACTCTGTTCATCAAGTAGGTGGTGAAGGAAAAGATGGCACAGAAATTGATATTTTTGAAACACCTTTTGCTAGGTATAACAAAATAGATCATGCTTTGCATTGGGATGGGTATGAAAAGGACCATAGAAGTGTAGGTAAATCTACTATTATCCCTGAAGCTTACAAAGGTTTTACTACATTCGGATTAGAGTGGAATGAAGATGAGTATATATTCTATGTAGATGATGTTGAAACATGGCGAACTTCTGCGGGAGGAGTCTCACAAGTACCCGCTTATCTAAAAATTACTGCAGAAGTTGGTGACTGGGCTGGCGATATAAGGAGTGCGAAACTCCCGGCTCAAATGGTAGTCGATTATGTACGCGTGTATGAAAAGAAAGATTAGTAGGGTTATTTGTCAGAATAGAAAGTACAATATTGGAAATGTGAGGAGTTTTACAAATGGCGAACATTGAGACACAAGCAATTTTTTACCCAAACTATGGAGGTTCAAAAGCGTTTCGAATTCCGTCTATGATTACAACGAGTAAGGGAACAGTTATTGCAGGAATTGATGCAAGAATAGTTGATCAAACAGACAATCCTAACCAAATTGAGATGGCAATTAGACGAAGTGTGGACAACGGTCAGACATGGAATCCAATCCAAAACTTAGTGGCATTTGCTGGGGAAGGGTTAGACGGTGCAGCAGCGATTGATTCGGCATTACTAGAAGATAAAGTAACAGGCACCATTTACATGCTTTACATGCATACGCCAGGTGGAATTGGTTTATGGGCAAGTGAAGTCGGAATGGGTTTCAGCGCAGATGGACGCAGAAAACTCTTTGACAACAAAGGGAATACTTATTTGTTGTCTGAAGATGGAAAAGTACGGGACGTGGAAGGGAATATTACGGGTTACACGGTTGATAGAAAAGGCTATGTATTCGAAGGTGATAAAGGATGTGGCAATATTTATTACAAAAAGGGTATTGACCCAAATGAAAGTTTGCTAGAAGCTAGAACTTCATTTTTGCAAGTGATTCAAAGTAAAGACGATGGCCTTACATGGTCAGAGCCAAGAGAATTAAATCCAATGGTAAAAGAAGAATGGATGCGTTTTATTGGGTCAGGTCCTGGCTGTGGTATTCAGTTAATGCATGGAGAAAAAGCGGGTAGATTACTATTCCCCATCTATTTTTCAAATGCAACAGGACATATGTCTTGTGCTTTGATTTATAGCGATGACTTTGGTGTTACTTGGCACCGTGGCGAATCACCGAATGATGGAAGAGTTATAAACGAAGAAACATTATGTGCAGAAACACTTTCTGAGCATAATCATATGTTAACTGAGTCACAGGTCATTGAGCTACCGACTGGGGAACTTCGTTATTATTTACGAAATCATTTCGGAATTCAACGAACAGCAGTTGCAACGAGTACTGATGGAGGAGAAACTTGGGGAGAAGTAACATTTGATATGACTTTACTAGATCCGATTTGTCAATCGAGTGTTGTTTTATATCCTGATCAAGGGGATGGGAAAGTCCGAGTGCTTTTCGCAAACCCTGCTGATGAAAAAACAAGGGAGAAAGGAATGGTTCGTTTAAGCGAAGATGGCGGAAAAACGTGGCCATTTAGTAAAGTGATTGAAGAAGGCCATTACGGTTATTCTTGTTTAACTGTACTAGCAAATGGTGAAATAGGTGTCCTCTATGAACGTGTTTATGATTATTCGGATTGGAATAACATGGATATTCAATTTGGGACATTTACGTTAGATTGGTTGAAACTATAATTAATTTGGACAGCAGTTTTGGATGGAATCTTAGTACATTTTCCTAAAGGACCATCTATAATTTAGATGGTCTTTTGTCGTTGTTTTTATAATAAGTGGCATTAGGGATCTGAGGTTTAATCCATTTTACTTTATAAATGTTAGATTAAATAGTAATCTTCACACTAAATTCATAGGCAAACAGGTAAAGTGTTATAAAGAGGTAAAGAAACTCTAACTTAGATATTGAGGAATCGCCGACGAAATAACAGTTTTTAATTAATTTTGGAAAGGGCTATGAAGAATTGTACAACAAGATATATTTCTCGAATACTTGTATGCGCTTCCACATTGGAACTAATGAAGCATATCAAAAGAGTAGGAAATCGCAATGTAAACTAAAATATTGAACCCTAGGAGGCAACCCAATGGCTGGAATAATGTTAAATAATGTCGCAAAACGCTACGGTAAAGAGTTGGAATACTCGGTGAAAAATTTCAATTTAGACATTGATGACCGGGAGTTTTTAGTTTTTTTAGGTCCATCTGGCTGTGGAAAGTCTACAACTCTAAGAATGGTTGCTGGCCTTGAAGATATTACTGAAGGTGAGATTTATATAGGTGATACGCTAATAAATGATCAACCACCAAAAGATCGTGATATTTCAATGGTATTTCAAAACTATGCTTTATATCCAAATCTAACGGTTTATGAAAACATTGCGTTTGGGTTACGTATTAGAAAAGTTCCAAAGCATGAAATTGATATTGCAGTGAGAAAGGCAGCAAAAGTACTTGAAATCGGGAACTTCCTTGAACGTAAACCAAGTGATTTAAGTGGTGGTCAAAGACAGCGTGTTGCCCTAGGAAGAGCGATAGTTCGAAGCCCAAAGGCATTTTTACTGGATGAGCCACTATCAAATCTTGATGCTAAGCTTAGAGGGCAAATGAGAGAAGAAATTGTTAATATTCATCGAAGAATGGAGGTAACCTCCATATATGTTACACACGATCAAATAGAAGCAATGACAATGGGAGACCGAATAGTTGTAATGGAAAAAGGAGAAATCCAACAAGTAGATACTCCAGAAATGATTTATAGCAGGCCACGGAATATGTTTGTTGCAAAGTTTATTGGTAATCACCCAATGAATCTATTTGAAGGCAGGATTGTAGAAGAACAAGGAATTCTTCTATTTATATCTGAAACGTTTAAATTACAACTAACCGAGAGACAAGCAAAAATGATGAAAAAGCAGCGAGTTAAGCCAACTGTCTATATAGGTTTCAGACCAGAAAACGTAAGTTATGAACCAAGTTTTCTAGATAGTTCTCCACTTACAACAATTAATGGAGTTTTAGATTTTGATGAATTTGTAGGTTCAGATCGTTATTATCATCTACTATCACATAACAAACAGAAGCTATCTGTTCGTGCAAATCTTAGATACCGTTTCGAAGAAGGTGATAAAGTATCTGTGGGAATTGATATGGAACAGGCTTTGTTTTTTGACAGAGATACTAAGGAACTAATGGAAGATTGAATGGAGGGAGAGAATGAAACGTCAAATTGGAAAGAGACAATTTAAAAAAATAATAAATACTTCACTAATTTTCATTCTAGTTAGTAGCATGGTGTTAGTCGGTGGGGAAAAGCATAATACAATTTATGCGGAAGAAAGTAAATCTAAAAATGCTGAAACGGAAACAACACATGATAGAGCACTTGAGCCCTACTTCTATGAAACGCATGAAAAGTGGAAAGATGAAGATATAAATTATGGTGTAGAAAGTATAGAGTTTGCTGCAAGTGATTTTACAAAGAAGTCAGCAGAATCGAATATTAAAATCGGTTCATATGCTGGTGAAGAAAATGCTTTACTTTGGTCAAACCCAGGTGGTTGGGTTGAATATGAGGTGGATTTAGAGAATGAGGGGCTATATCAAATCAACGTTGATTATTTTCCGTTTTTACAAGAAGACGGAGGTAGTAGACAGTCTGTAATCCTAGGAGCAGAAATTAATGGTTCTTATCAATACAGAGAAGCCCGCTCAATAGAATTAAAAAGAGAGTTTATTGATCAAGACGTTCAATATGATGAAAGTGGAAACCAAATTCGCTCGTTGGTTCAAGAATTAACTGATTGGAAAACCGATGCCTTTCGTGATTCTGGAGGTGCATCTGTTGAGCCACTATTATTCCACTTTAAAAAAGGAACTAACAAAATCAGGTTATTTGTGTTAAGGGAAGCGGTGGCACTTAAATCATTATCTATTAATAAATCAAAAAACTTTGAATTCTATGAAGATGTAAAAGAGGGGTACCCTACCGCATCATTAGGTACAGATGAAGTAATAATGATTGAAGCTGAGGATTTTATAAAGAAAAACACTACTTCAATTCAAGTGCAATATGACCGTGATCCTATAACGACGCCAGAATCACTTAAAAAGATCAAATTCAACACGTTGGGCGGGATGAGTTGGTTTGAAGGTGGACAAGCTGTTACATGGGAATTTGAAGTTCCAAAAGACGGTGAATACAAAGTAGCATTTAGAGGGCTACAAAACTACCGTAAAAATCTATCCATCTTTAGGACATTTTATGTTGATGGTGAAATTCCGTTTGAGGAAATGAAAAACTATCAAATTCCATATGCATCCGGATGGCAGGAAATAGTTCTAAAAGACGTAAGTGAAAAACCATTTTCATTTTACTTAAAGAAAGGAAAGCACACAATTACTTCGGAAGTGACGTACGAACCTTTTGTACCTTTGATTATCCAAATTGATAGCATATCAAGGGAAATTGGAGCAATTGCGAAAGAACTTCGAATTGCTTCAGGTGATCGTGAGGATAGTTTTAGGGTTTGGAATGTGAAAAAGGAATTGCCAGGACTAATTGAAAAACTAGAGAACATGCACAATGATTTTGAGGGTATGGCAAAACAAATGATAAAAATAAACGTAGAAACTAGTAATGTTTCACAGGCGTTTAATTCATTAGCTCGTGATATTGATACACTACTTAAAAAGCCAAACGAGATACCTAATAAACAAGTTAGTATTGGAACATTACAAGAAAGAGTTGAAAGTCAAAGACGCGAACTAATGAATGGTCCATTACAAATTGATAAATATTATTTGACATCCGACAAAAGCGAATTTCCCCGTATGACTGCAAATGGCCCAGAAAAAATTAAAGGAATGTTTAATTCTTTAATGTATTCCTTTTCAGGTCAAAATGAATTAGCAGGACAAGAGGAAGAGGAACTAAATGTTTGGATGATGTGGGGAAGAGATTATGCTGAAGAACTACAGCAGCTAGCAGATCAACAATTCACTCCAAAACATGGGATTAAAGTTAATGTAAACTTAATTCAAGATAAAAATTTATTGATATTAGCTAAAGCCGCTGGGATAATGCCGGACGTTGCTTTAGGAGTCCCTGCTGATATGCCATTTGAGATGGCGCTGCGTGGAGTTGCAAAAGACCTAACGACATTACCAGGATCGAAAGATGTACTGAATAATTATGCACCAGGTGCATTACTACCTTTTTATTATGACGGTGGATACTTTGGCGTTCCCGAAACAATTAATTTCAAAGTGCTATTTTATAGAAAAGACATTTTAGATCAATTGGATTTAGACGTACCTGATACATGGGAAGATGTTTACAATATGATGCCGACTTTATTACAGAATCAAAATAACTTTTTTGTGGATCCTAAAGATTTCTCGTATATGCTCTATCAAAATGATATCGATTTATATACGGACGACGGTTTGGCTTCTGGATTAGATCAAACGAATGCGGTTAAGGCATTTGAAGAATGGACAAATCTATTCAATCTTCATGGAATGGATTTACAAGTTCAAAGCTTTTATCAACAATTCAGAAAAGGCGAATACCCGATTGGTATAGCTGATTTTAATCAATATATGCAACTTCTTGTTGCTGCCCCAGAAATTCTAGATGTTTGGGGTATAGCTCCGATTCCGGGACATGTAAATGAGTCGGGTGAAGTGGTCCGCTGGGCTGGTGCCACAAGTTTTGATACAACAAGTATGATGCTTTTCAACGATACAATAGCCGAAAAGCAAGATACAGCTTGGGAATTTGTAAAGTGGTATGCATCTGCTGATACGCAAGCTGAGTATGGTTTAAACTTGGAGCAGTTCAGAGGGGAAACGTTTCGGTGGAACTCGGCAAACATTGATGCATTTTCCAAAATGCCATGGAGACAAGCCGATTTGGATGTGATTTTAGATCAATGGCAATGGATAAAAGATATTGCAAATGTACCAGGAGGTTACATGTCGATTAGGCAGTTAGAGTTTGCTTGGAACCAGACAATCTTAGAAGGAGGGAACCCAAGAATAGAACTTGAAAAGGCCGTGAAAGAAATTAATCGTGAGTTAAAGAGAAAACAAAATGAATTTAATATACTAGGAAAAGATGGTACTACAAAACATTCTTTAGATCTTCCAGTGATTAAAGAACCATGGGAAGGAGCAAAACGCTTTGAACAATAGTCTTGTGAAGGAAGAGTCAACTATCAATAGACAAAAAGTAGAGAAAGAGAATGGTTTTAAAGAAAAAATACTGAAATGGTCTAAAATGAAAATGAAGAATATTTGGAAATTCCGTTTATCCTATCTATTCATAGCTCCATTTTTAATACTTTTTACAATATTTATTGTCATTCCAGTCGTTACTGCGATTGGTTTAAGTTTCACTTATTTTAACTCGATTCAATTTCCAACGTGGGTAGGCTGGCTAAACTATCAAACGTTATTTTCACAAGATATTGTGTTATTACAAAATGTATTACCAAATACATTTAAGTTTTCTTTGTTTGTAGGCCCAGTTGCCTTTGTTTTTTCTTTTTTACTTGCATGGTTCATTTCGCAACTTCCAAATACATTACGAATGGGTTATGCGCTAGCGATGTACGCTCCATCGCTAGCAGCTGGAGTTGCAATGACTGTAGTTTGGCAGGTTATGTTTACTGGTGATAGAACGGGTTATGTTAATAGCTTCTTATTAAAATGGGGTTTTCTAACCGAACCAATTATTTTCTTACAGGATCAAGCATGGCTTTTAAATATTATGATTCTTGTCGCTATATGGTCAAGTATGGGTATTGGTTTTTTAGCAATGTTGGCAGGATTACTAGGTGTTGATAAGGAACTGTATGATGCAGGAAAAATGGATGGTATATCTAGTAGATTACAAGAAATCTGGTATATTACTGTCCCTTTAATGAAACCACAATTGTTATTTGCCGCTATTATGTCGATTGTACATACATTGCAATCTGGTAGTTTGGGTGTACAACTATCCGGGTCTAACCCAACCCCTAACTATGCGGGTCAAATCATGCTCAGTCATATAGAAGATTATGGTTTTATACGTTATGAATTAGGTTATGCAAGCGCAATTTCTGTAGTTCTATTAATAATGATGTTTTTCTTAAGCCGTATCTTTACTTATATTTTAGAGGAAAAAGGTGAAAACTAAATATGGAGACTCTTAAAAAAATAGGCTCAAATCTAAATTGGAAATTAGCTAACTTTATGCGGGAGTTTAAGCATATGGATCGGGCTCAATATGTAATTTTATTTTTTCTAACATTATTGTCCATTTTTATGCTTTTGCCAATTGTTTATATAATAAATCATGCTTTTAAACCATTACATGAGTTATTTCTCTTTCCTCCAACATTTATTGTACGTGAGCCAACAACTCAAAACTTTGTTGAGCTATTATCTTTAACGCAAAGCACTTTTGTACCAGTAACTCGATACATCTTTAATAGTGTTGTAGTTACCGTCATAACAACGGTTTCAATGGTAATGACCAGTGCTTTTTGTGCATACGCCTTATCAAAACATAAATTCCCAGGAGCAAATTTTGTTTTTTCAGCGATCATGTTGTCACTACTTTTTGTTCCGACTGTTATACAAATCCCTAGATTTGTAGTTATACAAAACTTGGGTATTATGAATACGTATTGGGGACATGTACTTCCACTAATCGCTATGCCTGTAGGAGTATTTCTAATGAAGCAGTTTATGGACCAAGTACCAAACGAAATAATGGAAGCATCTAAAATAGATGGTGCTTCAGAAATACGGACCTTTCTACAAATCGTTATTCCTTTAGTAACACCAGCAGTTGCAACTATATCCATTATAGCTTTTCAAACAGTATGGGGTAACGTTGAAACTTCACAATTATTCATGCAGGATGAGTCAATGAAGACATTGCCTTACTATATGATGTCCTTAACAGCCAATTTATCGAATTCTGTTGCACGACAAGGAGCTGCTGCGGCAGGCGCACTTATCATGTTTTTGCCTCAGCTATTAATCTTTTTATTCTTCCAGAGGAAAGTAATTGCTACAATGGCTCATTCTGGGATTAAATAAGATGGAAAAAAGGGAGGGATATTTATGGGAGAAATAAGGGAAAAATGGCAAAAGTATATAGCCACGTTTATCCTTATTACCTTATTCCTATCATTTTCGACAACGGTCAAAGCAGAAAGTCCTTTTGATACGTTCAGCGTAAATGGTTTTGGACAAACAATTTTTACCCAGCCAGCATTTGAACCTCATGGAGTACTGGCAGATGATATTTATATAGAAGATGAAAATGGTGAAAGTGTGTATTCACCACTAAATCAACCAAAGGATTTCTTTGTTGCCAACAATGATGAAATATATATTGCTGATACAGGCAATAATCGAATTGTTCATTTAGACGAGAATGGTGAACTGGTAAGGATACTATTAGTTCCAGACAGCCCATTGAGTAAACCTTCAGGCCTGTTCGTAACAGAAAAAAATGAAATATATGTTGCCGATACAGGTAATCGAAGAGTATTACATCTAGATAAAGATGGTGGAATAATTAAAGAGTATTTACGCCCAGTATCTAAGTATATTGATGAGTCTTTTGTATATGAACCAACGAACATGATTGTAGATAGTAGAGGATTTGTTTATGTTGTCTCCCGTGGAACGTTTCAGGGTATTATCCAGTTCAATCCCGAGGGTGAGTTTTATGGGTTTTATGGTACGAATATAACTGAAGTCACTTTAATGGATAGGATTCGAAATACATTTTATACAAAAGAACAGTTAAGTAGGCAAGTTCGATTACTCCCAAATCCAATTACGAATATTTCTATTGATAACACTGGTTATATCCATACAGTATCAAATGATGGGGCAGAGCAAATTAAAAAGTTGAATATTCGCGGTGAAAATCAATGGAAAGATTTTCAGTATGAAGAAAATATAAATTTAAAATTTCTAAGTAGGACAACTAGTCAAGAAGAACCAGCTACAGGTAGCAGTACAAATCTAACCGATATTTCGGTCGATGGAAATGGAATTGTCACGGTTGCAGACAAAGCTAGCTCTATTATTGCTCAATTTGACAAAAATGGTGAAATTATTTTTTTCTGGGGTGCCCCAGTACTATCTGGATCAAGACAAAAGGGTGTTCCAATTAGCCCAGTTGCTGTTGAAACAAATAGCCGCAAGCAAATACTTGTATTGGACGACTCTTTAAACCTAATTCAAGTGCTAAAACCAACTGAGTTTGGTGAAACGGTTCAAACAGCCTTTATTTTAACGGAACAAGGGGAATATGACAAGAGCGAAAAGTATTGGAAAGAAGTGGCGAGACAAAATGCTTTATTCACCCCAGCGTATACCGGCCTTGCAAGGTCTGCATTTTATAAAGAAGAATATGAAGAAGCAAGGGAACTATATAAACGTGCTGGAGATGAGAATGGATATTCAGATTCATTTTGGCAAATTCGTTTAAATTGGTTCCAAAATAAATTTCCTTATTTCGCAAACGGATTTGTATTATTCGGAACGATATTCCTTATTTGGATCCAAGTTCAAAAGATAAGATTAAAGAAAAATAAAAATGCGCTAACTACAAAAAAGAGGAGGGAAACAATTAATAAGCCGCAACCAACTCTTTTTGATCAATTAAAACACGCATTTTATATTTTAAGACATCCAATCGATGGTTTTGATGATATTAGATTTAGAAATATGGGAGGATATTTAAGTTCACTAATCATACTAGTACTTGTTATTTTTATAGCATTTTCAAGAATATTTTTAACTAGCTTTACTTTCCAGCCTGTTCAAGAAGGAACGATAAATGTCACTTCGATTTTGACAATATCGATTGCCATATGGATTTCATGGGTGATTTGCCACTATTTAATAGGGGCAATAAAACAGGGACAAGCAAGGTTTAAAGATATATTTGTAGGTAGTGCATATGCACTTTTTCCGATTTTTGTTCTGGGTCTACCGTTAGCATTTCTATCCAATATCATGACAATAAGTGAAGTATCAATTTACAGTACGATTAGTGGATTCATGACATTATGGTGTGTTGTATTATTCTTTTGGATGATTATGACATTGCAAAATTACTCTGTCGGAGAAACAGTTGTAAGTATATTATTATCTTTATTTTCAATGATTATACTATGGGTATTGATATTTATAATTATAGGTCTTACTTCTGAGACAATAGACTTCATTATGACACTATACCGGGAGTTGACAATGTAATGAAATTTTGGAAGAAGTTTTTGGCAAACCTAACAATCCTGACTCTATTATTATCATTTATTACAACAACTTCTTTTGCGGAAAACAATGATAAAAAAGGCGTTGTGGTAAAGAATAATAGCAAAACGCTTGTATTTCCAGATGCAGAAGATTTTCAAAAAATTGCAGAAAATGATGGGTTTATATTAAGAGCTGACCCTAAGACTGGTCATTTCACAGTGGAAAATAAAAAAATAGGGGATGTGTTAAAATCATTTCCTAATCCAGACAAATGGGATGAAGAGAAAACAGCAGCTTCATGGCAATCACATTTAAAGTCACCATTTATGTTTTCTTACGTCGAAACGAAAGAGAGAAAGGATCAAGTTAAAGAGTCCAATTATTTCAGTAGTAAATCAAATATAACGTTTGAAAAGATAGAAAATGGTTACAGAGTAACGTATGAAATACCAGATTTAGGATTTGTCATACCTATTGAGGTTCGGTTGGAAGAAGATTTTGTAGAAACAATAGTTTTGGCTGATGATATTCAAGAAAACGTAAATGCGAAAAAAGATAATGGGGCTCACCTAGTATCTCTTCGACTATTTCCATTTTTAGGTGCCGATAATTCAGATGATGAAGAGGGTTTCTTATTTTTACCGGATGGCTCTGGAGTTCTAGTTGATTTTAAAAAGAACCGAGCGAGTACTAACAGTCTTTATAGCGAAAGAATTTATGGTTTTGACCAAGCTTTTGCTACAAAAGCCAGTCTCTCATCAAGGTTACCAATAAAAATGCCGGTATTTGGAATAAAGGCCAATAACCAAGCAATATTAGGGGTTGTTCATGAAGGTGACACGTATACGAATATTGTATCGGCACCATCAGAATCATATAGCCAGTATAACTGGGTTACGGGTGAACATCTGTTTCGATTTAAAGTTTTTCAGCCAACAAATAAACAAAAGACCGATGGTTTCTATATTTATAGCAAAGATATGCAGCGAACTAAGCGTGCAATTCGGTACTATATGATTGATGAAGCAGATTATGTCAATATGGCTGGAAGATATCGACAGTATTTAATGGAGGAACAAGGTTTAAAACGGAAGGAATCTGATGATAAAAACCTAGAACTATCTTTACATATACTTGGCGGGGGTATGAAAAGTGGTTTTATCTGGGATTCATATCTTCCATTAACAACCACTGAACAAGCGATTGATATTGTTAAAGATTTAGGCAGCTTAGGTGTCAATGATATGTCCATTACCTACCACGGATGGGAAAAAAGTGGCTATGGAAAGTATGGGAGTCATTTTCCGATAGCAAAAAAACTTGGCGGTAATGATGAAATGAAAGAGTTCACTGACTTTGCTCGTGAAAAAGGTCATTCAGTCTATCTTGATGCTAGCACCTATACTTATAATAGCACTGGTGCGAATGGCTTCAGAGCAAATAGAGATGGGTTACGTGATTTAGGATCAAATGTCATGGAGTTTAAAAAGAGGGATAATAATACTGTTTTAGTCAGTCCACGATTTATGCAAGGCATTATCTTCAAAGAGCTCGAAAAAGCAAAGGAACTAGGTGTTCAGGGTTATTTATTTGGTGAAGGAATTGGATCTTCATTACCATCTGATTATAATGAAAATCATATTGCAGAACGCCATGAAGTTAAGGAAATCCAAAAAGATATAATTAAGAAGACAAAAGAAGAATTTGGGGATGTACGAATCACCTCAGGAAACTTTTATACACTACAAGATAGTAGTCATATAGAACAGATGCATAATGACTATTCTTACGATTTATTTGTCGATCGTACGATTCCATTTGCACAAATTGCACTTCACGGGTTGGTAAGTTACTCCTTTAACTACGGGAATATGAGTGGTAATGTAAAAGAATCATTACTAAAAGGGATAGAGTACGGTGCGACACCATCTTTCTTAGTAACATATGAAGAGTCACATCGCTTACTTGAATCTAGGTCAATGTACCGATTTTATAGTACGTACTATAAAGACTGGGAAGCGGAAATAGCTTCACAATATCAACTGTTTAATGAAGCACTTGCCGATGTTCAGGATCAGTTTATCGTAGACCATCGCGAGATTACCAAAGGTGTATTTGAAACCAAGTACGAAAATAAGAAAAGAATTATCGTTAATTATAATGAACACTCCTACACCTATGATGGAAATAAAGTAGGCGCGGAGGGCTTTATTATTTTGGAAGGGGGGGACTGATATGCTGAAAAAAAGAACACTAAGTCCAGTAATAGGACGAAACATTGAAGGAATCTTATTCATCGCTCCATGGCTAATTGGGTTCCTTACCTTTCTAGCCTTTCCGCTAGGGTTTTCACTCTTTATGAGTTTCCATAAAGTTAAAGTATTGCCTAGTGGTATGCAGTATGACTTTAATGGACTTAATTACTATCGAGAAATCTTATTAAATGGATCTATATTTTATGACAAATTGATCCCTTATTTTCAAGAAGTTCTAATCATGGTTCCTATAATCATAATATTTTCATTTTTAATAGCAATATCACTTAATCAAAAACTAAAAGGAAGATTTATATTCCGAGCAATATTTTTCCTTCCTGTTATATTTTCTACTGGATATTTATTAACTGAATTTGTAAATCAAGGAGAAGGTAGTTTAGGCTTCTTGGATCGCTTTGCATTAGGAGCGTACTTAGATTCATTTCTGGGAGATAGTTCCTGGGGGCAACCAATAAAAACGTTGCTTAATCGTTTTGTTCTTGTTTTGTGGTACTCAGGAGTTCAAATTCTAATATTCCTAGCCGGTAGACAAACAATCCCGATATCAGCATATGAATCTGCAAGGATTGATGGCGCTTCTCCTTGGGAAATCTTTTGGAAAATAACATTACCAGCAATGTCACCATTTATTTTCTTGAATTTAATTTACACTGTTGTTGATATGTTTACATTTCCATTTAATCCTGTCATTGAGCTTATAGGGACAGGCAACTATGGCTATAGTAGTGCACTTTCATGGATTTATTTTGTGATTATTATCCTATTTTTACTAATCGTTATGCTGACATTTATGAGGGTGAATAGAACTCAAAAGTTAGGTAAACATTAAGGAGTGTTGTAAATGAACACAAATATCCAAACAGTAGAAAAAGAAAATAAATCAAAGATTAAAAAAGAACCTAGGAAAGAAAAAACACATAAAAATCCAATTGTTCCTAGTGGCGAAAATAGACCAAAAGACAAACGATATTATACGGGTAAATTAAATTCAATGCGCTATATGATACTTGGAAGAGAAGTGAATGAGGGACTTCTCTTTAAGACTTTTTTATACATTGTTTTCATAGCAACCTCCTATATCTTTTTAAACCCAATAATAAAAATGATGGTCAATATGGTGAAAACGACAAGCGATTTGATGAATCCTACAATTACATGGATTCCTAGTAAAATTTATCTAGGACAACTGAAAACGGCTTGGGAAATGCTGGACTATCCTCAAGCGGTTATGATAAGTCTACTTATTGCTTTGTCTACCTCTGTTTTTCATGTTATTTCTTGTGGACTTGCGGGTTATGCGTTAGCACGATTACAATTTCCTTTTAAAAAGTTAGTTTTTGGGTTACTATTATTATCATTTATTATTCCTCCACAAGTAATTATTTTACCTACAATAATTGCTTATACAAATTTAGGACTTAATAACTCGATCATCTCACTAATCATTCCATCAGTATTGGGTTTTGGAGTTAAAGGAGCATTGTTCGTTATTATTTTCCGGCAGTTTTTTGCGACGCAGCCAAAAGAACTAGAGGAGGCTGCAAAGATTGATGGTGCAACCGCAATCAAATTTTATTTTAAGGTTATGCTTCCATTGGCAAAACCTGCAATCTTGGTAGTGTTCCTGTTTTCATTTGTTTGGACATGGAATGACACGTATTTCCCACAAATGTTCCTATCGGATTCACAATTTTTACCTTTAGCAAGTGAAACTCTTCAATTAGATAAACTAATCACTAGTCTCGTTGAAACGCAACAAATTTCATCCTTGGATGCCGGGGCAATTAAGATGGCAGCGAGCTTCTTAGTTATTTTACCGCCATTACTAATCTTCTTGATATTCCAAAAACATTTTGTAGAAAGTGTTGAAAGAACAGGATTAGTTGAGTGATTATTAGTGTATAAATCACCAAACCAAAAACGTTATGAATAAATCCGCATAACGATAAAAGGCATCATTCGCTTGGGAAAACAAGCAATTGGTGCTTTTTATCGTTATGAAAAATTTCAAATGAATAATCACTCGAACGATTCCTAGTTTTCCAACTTGAAACCTACAAACAACAATGCGCTACACGTAGCAATATCAGTTTCATTCAAGCACGCGATGAGTAAAATTAAATAGTTTTGGTTTATGGGAAAGATTTGACTGTTATTTTCACATAAGTTTTAATACTCCCATTTGTGTAACCAATATAAATGATATTTATGTGAAGTATAGACAAATGTTGGTTGAAATGATAAAGTTGTCGTATAGATTGAATTTTATGAATCGGTAAGGTGTTTGTATTTAAGTGAAATTGCATTAAATGAAATCGATTACACTTTTTTAATGCCAATATTTCCGTTTTTTAATTACATTAGTTAGTTAACCTAATAAAGTAAGGAAATGAATGGATTTATACTTTAAGTTAATTGAAAGTTATGTCCACATTTCCGGAATTATGTTTCAGGAAATTATTAGGGAGGAGATTAATTTTGCATATTCTACTTGTTGAGGATGAATCTTCTATTCGTGATGTACTTAAGTCATATTTAATAAAAGAAGGATGGGATGTTTTGACTTCCTGCGATGGATTGGATGCTTTGAAAAAAGTCAAGAAAATTAAATTCGACTTAATTATTTTAGATTTAATGATACCCAAATTGTCTGGTGAAGAAGTTTGTAAAGCAATAAGAACTACTTCAAACGTTCCCATATTAATAATTTCGTCCAAGTCAAAAGAAGAAGATATGATCAAAGGGTTGAATATTGGTGCAGATGATTATATCACAAAGCCTTTTAGAATAAAAGAAGTACTAGCTCGTATTAATGCATTGCAAAGAAGAATAGAAATGTTTACCCAGAAAACGAATCCAATAATGAGCTTTAATAGAAATAGTTTAGTAATAAACTTTGAATCAAAAGAAGTTTTCAAAGATGGTAAATTAATCAGGTTAACGGTAACAGAGTTTAAATTGCTAGATGCACTTTTAAAGAAACCAGGTAAAGTATTAAGTAGGGAAGACTTATCCTATCAAGTCCAAGGATATCGATTTATTGGTGATGGCCGTACAATGGATGCACATATAAAAAACTTACGTAAAAAAATTGAAGAAGATCCAAAAAATCCGTTGTATATTACTACACGGATCGGATCTGGTTATCAATTTAACTTTGAGTCGGATAAAATTTATGTTGTCTAAGAATTTTTTTAAAAAAACGAAAGTAATCCTTTTTTTGCTCTTAATGATAACTTCTTTACTTACAGTTGGAGTTATTTATATCACTAGTATAGTTTATTCAGATAACAGGTTAAAGAATGATAAAATAGAATACTACAAAGAGCAAACTTATAGAATGAGTAACTATTTGAGTTCCAACATAGTTGGTGGTCTAAACTCAATTGAAAACATAGGGTTATATGAGGATCTTACAAAAAAATTTTCTATTCAATATGAATTAGTAAGTATTGAATCTGGTGATAAAGTTTATAAAAATGGTCTATTAAATGAGAAGGATGCTAAACTCTATTATTTTGATGTTCCAGTTCTGTCGAAAGGGACTATATTAGGTAATATACGCACTTATTATGATTTGAATAATAAGGCAATATCGCTACCTTTGGAAACCTATCAAAGAGGTTTAGAAGATCAACATGCTTTTGTTGCAAAGTTCACAATAATATTCTTAACTATTAGTAGCTTTTTAATTTCTGGATTACTTACAAGTCCCATGAAATCGACATATTCTGCGACAATAAAGGTATTGCAGGGTAAACGGGATATAATTGTACCGAAAAGTGGAACATTGGAAATGGCATATCTAGTCGATACTATTAACAGTGTGTTGGTTGAGTTTAGTAATATGGAAAATTGGCGTAAGCAGATGATGGAAGATTTAACGCATGAAATACGGACACCCCTTACATCGGTGCTACTAATGATGGAGGCTATTATTGATGGCATCTATCCAACTAATGAAGAAAATTTGCAGGACATTTACGAAGAAGTCGATCGATTATCAAGACTGATTTTTGATGTGCAAAATCTTTCTGAAGCAGAAGGCGCGAGATTTAAATTAAATATTAGAAGAGTTAATATGATACCTTTAATTAAAAGTACATATGATGGTTTTTTATTTGTTGCTAAACAAAAAAATATTAAATTGCACTTTAGCCATCCCAATAGGCCGTGCTTAGCTGCTGTAGATTCTGACCGTTTTATACAGGTCATTACGAACTTCATTTCAAATGCAATTAAATATACTCCCGACGGGGGGGCAGTTGAAATAGGCATTAAAATTTATCCAGATGAAATGGTTTTTTATTGTCTAGATAATGGGAGTGGTATTTCGGAGGAGGATCAAGTATTGGTTTTCAATCGTTTTTACAGGGTTGAAAAGTCACGCTCCCGTGAAAATGGAGGATTAGGAATTGGGTTAAATATTTGCAATGCATTAGCTAAAGCGCATGGTTGGGAAATTGGGCTTGAAAGTAAATTGAACGAAGGATCAAGATTTTGGGTAAAGATACCGATTCAACATGAAGCACTCACTACATCTACTTAAAATAGTAACCTGGAGGTTCTTTGTGATAGTTTTTGAAGCATTTAAGAAGTTACATAGAAATATAATACTTATTATATATCCAATAATATATGATTTAGTTTCTTTAGCTATAGGAATGTCCATTGTTGGTTTCTACGGAAAAAATTTAGTATCAATTCGAATGATACTAGAAATGGGGATTCCTTCAGTTAGTAACTTGTCAAATATTCCATTACTGGTGAATGATATAGGCTTTTTAACTATACCAGTTGAGATTCCTCCAATTACATTGGCTATAACAATTACTGCGATTATGATTGGGGCTTTTCTACAAGGTTGCTATATTGGCTATTTATCATTTATTGCAAAAGATGTGAAATTTAACTTTAAACAGTTATTTAAGACTGGTATGGGAAGTTGGATCCAATTCATTATCCTAGAAGTTATTATATTTTTGGGGAAGATTGGCGTCACAGCTTTTTTAGCGATTTTCTTCGGCATTATTGGTGTATTTGCCTCTTTAGTCTTTTTTATAACCTTACGCATACTATTTATTTATTTAGAGTTTACAATGGTGGTAGATCGTACAGGTTTAGTTCCAGCAATCAAGTCTAGTAGAAACTATTTAATGAATTCCCTTATGATCACCTTGCCACTTGTTTTAGTCATGTACATTGTTTCAAGCTTAATCAGTCTGTTTTTACATTATTTCTGGTCACCTCTTGTAGTAATTGGATTGATTTTTGTATACGCTTATATAATGACAGCTATCCAATTAGCGCTTATGATGGTACTTTGTAAAAGTAAAGAAATGACATGAGTTTTCTGAAGAGTAACTGCTTGTATAAGGAATGATGATATGAATATAAGCAGGATTTAAAACAATAACTTCAACCTTTGTTACATTTGCATATATACAGGATAAATGAAAAGGCATAACTTTGTGGTGTATAGGGAAACTAGGAAACTAAGTATTACGATTATGAATCTGTTTTAAAATATTTTTTCTTTAGGATTAGGTCCAAATGGATCTAATCCTGATTAATTTTGTGTCCCAAATCTTGTCTCATTATCTATTAACTATAGGATAATACAGAAAATTGCAGGAAGAGATTTGGTGGTTATTAACATCGGCATGCAGATTAGATACTTAAAGAGAATAATAAATCTACAAGATATAATAGATAACGAATTGCCTGTTTGTGAAATGAAAATTCCTTCACACCAAATTCATATCATATATGAGATTATAAGTACAAGCACTTATGCTGTTTTACATGCTAATAGTAGCCCGTTTGTATTGTAACAAGACGAAAGGAGGATGGTTGTAAAGTTAGTTAACTATTTATTCGGTCAACCGTTTGTAAGCGCTTATATTTAATTTGCGTACAAAACAGCATTAAGTTCCTTTATATTATTTAGAAGCATTAAATCGAAGTAATGAGAAAATTCGACACTACAAAAACATAGGGGGTTTTACAAATGATAAAGAATTTTAAGTTTTGGCTGATGTTACTTGTGTCTGTTTTCATACTCTCAGTAATTGCTGGTTGTAGCTCTGATAATGATTCTAATGCAAATGCAGATACTGATGAAAAGGACAATAATAAGGAAGAAGCTACCACAGATAAGGATGAGGAAATTACGATTAGATGGGCTCACCAGTGGGGGGCAGACCATTTTTGGAATGGAATTGGGAAAGATTTAGGGGAGAAGTTTCCACATATAACGATTGAAGTTCAAGAGGCCGGAACTGATCATACGGAGGATTTAGAAAGATTAATTGCCGCGAAGAAAAGCCCTGACATTGTATCGATGGGTGTATTGACACATACGAATTTCTTGGAAGACCTTGGGTTAGCGTATAATATGGATGAATTAATTAAGGAATCAGGTTTTGACTTAGATCGACTTGAGCCGTCAATTGTACAGTACGCTCGTAATCAAGACCCAAATAAAGAAGATGGATTATATGAAATTCCAAATTCTCGTCCGACTTGGTCATTACATTACAACAAAGATGTGTTTGACACGCTAGGAGTAGAATATCCAACAGATGGTATGACATGGGAAGAAGTCCTTGAGCTTGCCAAAGCGCTAACACGAGAAGTAGGCGGCGTTCAGTATCGTGGATTAGACCTAGATGTCCCATACGATGCTTATACACAGTTTAGTCAAAACTCTATTGATCCTGAAACAAACGAAGTACTAATCGCTGAATCTGAAGCATATAGAAGACATTTAGAGTTTGTTGGAGATGTTGTTGCTATCCCAGGAAACTACCCTACGGATAACCCAGCGAGTCTACTTCATAATTGGGGATCATTATTCGGTGAAGGTAATATTGCGATGGCAGCTGACAAAACCAACTGGATGGACCACGAAAACGTTGGTATTGCAACATATCCAGTGTGGGAGGGGTATGAAGGTTTGAATCCTGTACCAAATGGTGGAGCATTTGCAATCACAGAACCGAGTGAGCACAAGGAAGCGGCAATGGAGATTATTAAATATTTATTATCTGATGAGTATCAAATGAAAGTATCCAAAGCAGGTGGAGCATCAATATTAGTAAGTCCAGAAATTCATGCGGTATTTGGTGTGGATAATCCGGACTTAGATAACAAAAATACAGAATCTCTCTTTAAGAATGATTATGCAACTGGCCCTGCTAAGAAAGCACGCTACGGAGACGGTGTACTTTGGACTGCACCAATCAAGTTTATTGAGTCAGGTAAAGATATAAATGAGTTCCTACGAATTCTTCAAGAAGAAGCAGAAGAAAATGTACGTACCGCAATCGAGTCTGAGTAATCAACTAGTTATTAATTTTTTTAGACATTAAGACATATTAAGCCTGTGGGAATTTTAAATTTTCACGGGTTCTTTACAGTGAGGGGTGTGAAATGACGTCTAATAAACCAGTAAGAGCATTCCATTTAAGGTTTGGTTCACATGAAGATGTAGAGCCATTTAAGAACTTTATTCAAAAAGTTTTAGTCCCCAAAGGTATTAATCAGATTATTCTGGAGTGTAATATGTCATTTAAGTTTGAATCACATCCAGAATTATCGGAGGGTACGCTAAATAAGACTGACGCCAAGGAACTTGCAGCATTGTGTAAACGTAATGGCATTCGCCTTATCCCATTGTTTCAATGTCTTGGACATCAAGGTTGGGGTGGCGCAAGAAACAGCATATTAAAGCATTACCCTGAATTTGATGAGACACCTCATATTCCTGTAGATGCGGAATGGCCAGAATTCTTTTGTCCAAGCTGGTGTCCACTCCATCCAGATGTAAATGCACTCGCATTCGATTTAATGGATGAACTTATTAATGCTTTTGATGCAGATGCATTTCATATCGGAATGGATGAGGTATTCGCACTAGCAGATGACCAATGTCCACGTTGTAAAGGTAAAGACAGAGCCGAATTATTTGCAAAAGCTGTTAACGATATGTACGACCATCTCGTAAATAAACGAGGAGTCCAAATGTATATGTGGGGAGATCGATTAATCGATAGTGATGAGACTGGATACAATAATAAATTTGAAGCTGATACATTTGGAACATCTAAAGCAGTCGATCTTATCCCAAAAGATATCATAATAACTGACTGGCATTATTTAAAACATGAAATATTCCCGTCAATTGGGATTTTTCTAGAGAAAGGATTTACCGTCATTCCTGCATGTTGGTTCGATACGGAATCGGCAGTGAATTTTCTTGCGGATAGTCAACGTCAGGCGAGAGAACTAGGTGCAGATGACCGCATGCCAGGCATGGTTATGACTACTTGGCATCACTGGAATAAGGAAGAGTTTGAGCGTTTTGCTAGCCCAGAGAAACTTGATGGGGAAATGCGAGAATTAGCTGAAACAATTGACATTATCTCAAGTAAATTAATATAAGTGTACTAAACGCACGTATGTTGATTAATCGCTTTCTTGCTTAAGATACTGGTAAGGTTGGCACAAAGTTTTCATATAGACCAGTACGTTTTCGGGTAGCTTCGGGCTAAATTATCCACGACAATTTTACTGAGGGGGGGGTGGCTCGTAGTGACTTCGTCACTTCGAGCCATCCCCCTTTTGATGAGGAATTACAGTTCAATCCTCACCGATTTATAGTTACCAATTTAGCAATTTTGAATAGGTCCAATCCTAATAGTTTTGAAATAATAATACGACTATTAATTTATTTTATTACTTAATATCACTATATTTTAGCACTGTTTGAATATGGTGTGAATTTCTAATTAAATTCCATAAATTACTTTTAATTTGAATTTGAAATTTTTGGGTCTATACTATGTTATAAAACAATCGATTAATAATTGAAATAATGTTAGGCGGGGAGAAATGGATAATCATAAACCTAGTCATAATAAGGAATTAATTAAACGGTATTTAGAGTTTGTTAGACCCTATAAATTTGTTGTTTCACTAATAATTGTGTTAGGAATAATGAATTTTGCCATACCACTTGCAGTACCATGGTTAATTAAAATCATGATTGATGAGGTATTACCAGGTAAAGAAGGTTTTTGGACGCTTCAAAAAGTGATATCCGTTATGGGTGGAGTCTTTGTATTCGGTGTTATTGTCAATTTTATTCGCAATTATGTTACTGCTAAGTTGGGTAATACAATGGCACTTGATCTCAAAGAACAGTTATATAAGCACTTGCAAACGCTCTCACCGCAATACTATGATAATCGTCAGGTTGGAACGATTGTTTCACGTGTCCAAAATGATGTTAATGGAGCTCAAAACTTAGTTCAAAGTGGTGTGATAAATCTAATTATAGACTTGTTTTTAGTTTTCTTTGCAGGCATTATGTTATTTAGCCTGAACTGGAAGCTTGCCTTATTATCACTATGGATATTACCCTTGTATTATTTAACTTTTGCTAACTTAAATGTCCATATTCGATTTGCTTGGCGATCTGTTCATCGGCAGATGGCTCGGATTTCAGGAGTATTATTTGAACGTATATCTGGCATGAAGATAGTCCAGTCATTTAACCGTGAGCAGGAAGAAATGAAACGATTCAAAAAGCAAATTAAACACCATTTCGATTATTCCATGTCTGCTCATATTTTTTCAAATTTACTTGGAAGCATAACTCAAGCCTTTAATCATGCTGGAAATTTAATTATTTGGTTTATTGGTGGAATGTTTGTTATCAACGGCAATTTTACAATTGGTGCTTTGATTGCTTTTCAGCAGTATTTACAGCAATTGTATGGACCTATTCAGCAATTAGCCAATATTAATGTAACCATTCAAAACTCGATGGCTAATATTGAACGTATATTTGAAGTGTTTGATATTGACCCAGAGATTGAAAGTAAAAAAGATGCGATTTCTCTTGATCAGTCCCAGGGGGGAATTACATTTAGAGATGTTTCATTTACTTATGTAATTGAACGTGAGGAACTACCTGCAAGTGAGCACAAAGATGGGGATCCAGATAAAGTGGAGGAATTTAAACCTGAAAAGAGGTTTTATTGGATTTCGCCTCGGACAAAGCCACCACTCGCCCCAGTTAAGATTGAAGAAGCGCAGGCATTGTTTGATATCTCTTTTCAGGCTAAGCCAGGGGAAGTAGTCGCACTTGTGGGACCAAGTGGTTCAGGCAAATCAACATTGATTAATTTGATTCCGCGTTTTTATGATCCGGATAAAGGAAGTGTTCTTCTGGATGGTATCGACCTTAAAGACTATGATGTATCAGATTTAAGAAAACAAACCGCACTAGTTTTACAAGACAATATTTTATTCTCTGGTACAGTATTTGAAAATATTGCCTATGCAGATCCGAAAGCAACGTATGACCAAGTGATTGAAGCTGCAAAAGCTGCATTTGCACATGAATTCATTATGGAATGGTCCAAGGGGTATGAGACTTTGCTGGGCGAACGTGGTGTTCGTTTGTCAGGTGGGCAAAAACAGCGGATTTCTATTGCTAGGGCATTATTAAAGGACCCACAAATACTAATTTTAGATGAAGCCACTTCTGCCTTAGACGCAGATTCAGAAGCTTATGTTACTGCTGCTTTGGATAGGCTTATGGTAAACCGTACAACATTTATTGTCGCTCACCGCTTAGCGACAGTTGTCCGTGCTGATCAAATATTAGTAATGGATAAAGGAAGAATTGTTGAATGCGGCTCACATGAAAAATTGTTAGTTAATAATGGGTTATATCGTGGTCTTTTTGAAAAACAATTGAAAGCAATGCGACCCGAAGAATTGCTTAAATTACAAAAAACAGATCCTGAAATTTGACAATCAAAGTAGAGTTAACTAATCTGATTTGAGCAAGATATCACTTGGAAAGACAGGCGTGACAGACTTATGGGGACACTTGTAAAGCGAATTGGAGATATACGTTTGCATCAGTTAATCTGTAAATAACAGTTAGCATAATGAAATCGATTCATTTAATATTGTTAAGATTGGATATGGAGCCTCAAAAACAATTAAATTGGGTGGTGAATCGTAAGAAGTTACTTTTGGAGAACTTAAATTAGTATAAATCACTAATATGATTTTGCTGTTTTCATTGCATGTGAAATGAGGAGAAGAAATGTTCAATATTGATGGTAAATTAATGCAAGTGATGAACTGGATTACAAGACTTCTTTATCTACAACTAATTTGGGTTGTATTCTGTTTAGTGGGGCTGGTGATCTGTGGTATATTCCCAGCGACCTTTACGATGTTTGGAATTTCAAGAAAGTGGATTCGTGGAAACACCGATTTTCCTGTGTTTACGACATTTAAACAAATGTATAAAGAATCATTTATCAAAGCAAATATACTTGGATGGTGGATTGTTCTCTTAGCATTTAGTCTCTACTATTATTTTGATCTAATTAGTAATTTTACTGGAATGATTTCAATCATATTAATCGCAATACTTATTACGATATCACTTCTCTTTTTAGTGACAAGTCTATTTATTATTCCAGTTTATGTTCATTTCGATGTTCGTTTGTTAATGGTTATTAGACATGCAGTAACGATTGCAATATCACATCCATTACACGTGTTGTTCATGTTGGCAACAGTGATTACGTTTTATTCTTTAATGTTAATTGTGCCTGGTGTATTTATACTTATTGGTATAAGCTCTTTTACATTAGTTTTAATGATAATTGCCAATTTAGCATTTAATAATATAGAACGAAAATTAAATAAAATATAACTTAAAGATACATTGGTGGAATATTCAGAAAAAATTGAGTAACGAATTAGGTATTGATTCCTACGGTCTTAGTTATCTAGGATAGGGCAAAAAATAAAAAATGAGAGGACATCAATTATGAAACCAAATGTATTGTTAATTATGGTTGATCAAATGCGTGCAGATTGTTTAAGTATTGCAGGTCATCCAGTTGTGGACACTCCAAATCTAGATCAACTTGCACGGGATGGCGCATTGTTTACAAATGCCTATGCCGCTACACCGTCATGTGTGCCTGCGAGGGCAAGTGTTTTGACTGGTATGTCACAAACATCGACTGGACGTGTAGGTTATCAGGATAAAGTGCCATGGAACTATGAAAATACAATTGCTGATGAATTTTCAAAGGCAGGATACCATACACAAAGTATTGGGAAAATGCATGTTTACCCAACTCGAAGTTTATGTGGATTTCATAATGTGATATTACATGATGGGTATATGCATTATAATCGCTTTAAGTTCAACACGAGAACAATAGAATCAGCTGATAATGCTGATGATTATTTGAACTGGATGCGTGAAAGATTGACCGGAAATGTAGATTTGACTGATCTTGGTATTGATTGTAATTCATCGACAGTTGCAAGACCATGGCATTTAGCAGAAGAACTACATCCGACAAACTGGTTAACAACACAGTCAATTGATTTTCTTAGAAGGCGTGATCCTTCCAAGCCATTCTTTTTGAAAATGTCGTATGTGAGGCCACATCCACCATTTGATCCGCCATCGGCATTTTACGATATGTATCGTGATTTGGATTTACCTGATCCTTCAATTGGGGATTGGGCAGATACAGATGACCAGGCACGCGAAGGGTTGAGTCCAATTACAGCTAAGGGACTTGTTCCAAAACAGCGATTAAAGCGAGCGCAAGCAGCTTATTATGCATTAATTACGCAAATAGATCATCAAATTGGTCGGTTTTTAAATGCAATGCAGGAGTATGGTATTTATCAGAATACAATTATATTATTCGTATCTGATCATGGTGAAATGCTGGGTGATCACAATTTATTTAAAAAAAGCCTTCCGTATGAAGGAAGTGCTAACGTGCCTTTCATACTTGCTGATCCAGGTAATCTATTACAAATGAAGAAAAATACTAAAGTAGAAGAAGTTATCGAACTAAGAGACATTATGCCAACATTGTTGGATGCTGCAAATATCGCTATTCCTGATTCTGTCGAAGGAAAAAGTGTTATACCTTTAGTGAAAAAAGAAAAAAATAAAAATCTTATTTGGAGAGAATACATTCATGGAGAGCATACACTCGGTAACCAATCATACCAATGCATTACAGATGGAAAAGAGAAATACATTTGGTATTCTCAAACCGGGGAAGAACAGTTTTTTGATTTAGTCCAAGATCCTAAAGAATTGAGAAATCTAATAAATGTAGCTAAGTATGAAGAAAGAATTCATTTACGTAGAGAACAGTTGATCCAAGAGTTAAAGGAGCGTGAAGAAGGATATTCTGACGGAAAGTCGTTGTTAAGTGGAAAGGCAGCTAGACCAACTTTAAAGCATGCATTATCCTAGAAAGGATAAATTCCCCTGGCCATTAAAGATGGCAGGGGAATTTTAGTCTTTACTACTATCATGGCCAGTTTAGTGTAGTCGTAGTAGAGCTACTGTTGATGCCAGAAAAATCGACGGCTATAAGTTGAAGCGTAGAAATTACCTCGTTACTTAGACGAGTGAATGATTTTACATAATACACTTCATCATAAATGCGGCCAAGGATTTTTTTTTCACCATTAGCTTTAATTCGATAGATGTCATAAAACCAAACATTCGTTTCGTTGAAATCCCATGAAAGAAGTAACTCAGCTGTGTTACCTTCAAAATATGCTTTATCAATTGTAAATCCTGTTGGTACTTGAGGTGTATTTTGGAACTCGTTGGTTAGTGCTAGTTCGCCTATATGAACTTCAAGTTCTGTTTCAGTAGCAGAAGAGAATCTTAAACCAATCGTAGCAATGGTTCTGTCTACGTATCTATCAAGTTGGAAAGTTTGTGTATTCCAGTCTGTACTTTTGCTGACCTCAATGCTCAACCATACAAATTGATTTGGATCATCTTCAAAGATAAGACCTATTTCCATATTGCTTGAAACAGTATCCTTACCTATTTTATAAGTTATTGATAATTTTACATCATCAGTAATAGCTAACTTTGTTTTAAATAATCTGAGCTCGGTTGTTTCTTCTGGCCTAAGATGTCCTGAAACTTTGAGAGATGATCCACCATCATAAGCAATACTGTCGTCATAACTTGGAATAATAGGACGTTCAGAGACGGAAACTGTCTCAGCTACTGGATTGTTCGTTGAGTCGTATTGTTGTATCCACCATTGCCAGCTGGGCAAGATATCCTGTATGCTCGCATTATTCCATTCATTTTCGTTAGAAAGTTTTCCGTTTAAAAAGAACTTCTTTCCATGACCTGTATTAAATCGAGTAACAAAAGGATACGAGCCAATGACTGATCGTTCGGGAATGTAATGTGCAACACCATCCCATTTTCTATATTCTTCACGATCAACAGCATGAAATGGGTCTTTAAATGGCTTATACAAAGTCCGTCCGATTCGGTCGGTTGGATCTTCTAAAGGACCAGACCAGTATCTTCTTTCTCTTTTATATACTTCTTCTTGATCATTAAGGTCGAATTTATTTTCATATCTATTCCAGACGAAATCAGTTCCAAATAAACCCCATCCAGTACGTGGTGGTTCGTTTTCAGGGAAAATCAATCTGGTGTCATAGGGTGGGTTATACCCATATTTATCATTCTCGGTACCTGGAAATAACGAGCGATATGGATCCAAGCCTATCTCTTTTGCGTACTGTTGTGAATTAATTATTCTCTCATCATTAAAAGCATAGTTAATAAACATACTATCAATAATTTTATTACCGTTAGCGTCTAAGAGCCATGGTGCATTTTGTTCGTTAAACTGATTTTGGTAACGTAATTTTCCATTGATAAGAATAGTGTCATACCATTGTAAATGAAAATAAGCTGGCGCTTTTTCACGGAAGTATTTCATCATTTCTAATAACTTATGGGAATCTTCTTCGGAAATAGTATCTTCCTGGTTAATAAAGTATCCGTCGAATCCGAAGTATAATGCCATCTCAATCATCTTGTCAGCAACTGGAAACGAACCATCAGATTTCTGTTCGACCATATCAGAAAAGTTTTCTTCTCTAGGCCAGAACCAACAACCAAGACTTAGTACCCCATTCCGATGAGCTGCATCTGTATAAGCGGGATTCGGTAAATTAATGACGCCATATACAGGTTCCCCTGTTGGCGATTTTTCAATGGGTAAACCTTGCCAGGAGCCATATAAATCAGTATACTGCCAAAATTTGAGTAGATTTCTGCAAAAAGAATCACTATATTTGAAACTTGTTGTTTCTTTATCATAATCGGCAGAGAGATTTATTACCTGTGGCTCAGCACTCAATTTTGGATTAGCTTGTGTTGCTGAAAAAGAAGGAATCCGCTTTGCTAATGGAACTCTGGAACGGAAATACTTCGCATGTTTGTCTGTTTGCGGGGTCCAATTCTTAAGTTCATTAGCATTGTAGCCATGCAAATTCGGTTGATGTGATATAGCCTGTTTAATCATTACAATTCCCCATTCTATTTGAAGTTATCATCATAACAACACTACTTGAATTGATGTGAAGATGGTGTGAAATGATAGCGCTTTATTATTAAATAACATTGCCTTAATATATCTTTTTTTAGAGCGTATTGCTGTTATTTTCGTTTACCTAAATATATACTTCTACGTGGATACTATTAGTTTTGAATGTTTAAATAACTGGTTGGTTTAGAATATAGAGCTCAAAAAATAATTGATAAGAAAAAGTTGGTTTAATGGTATTGGGAATTTGTACAGCCGTACCGTTTTGTCATTTTTCTTGTAATCACGTAGGGCAATAAGAGTTTGATGGATATTGTCACATCTGGATAAAATGTATTTTTGTGTTTACAAAAAGCTGACCTTTATTACTGAGGGAGGGGATGTAATCGCTATTGATGGCCCAAATGGTTCAGTAAAGTAAACAATTATTAATTTGATTAATAAGGAAATTAGAGATTGCTTTATAGAAGAAATAATCTGACGTTATTGGAGGTGTCACATTGATGATAAAAGTAGGGATTATAGGAACAGGTTATTTCAGTATGTTCCATGCAAAGATTCTATCGGAAATAGTAGGTGTCGAACTGATTGCCATATACGGGACGAGTATAGAAAAAGCGAAGTCAATGGCATCCAAGTTTACTAATGCGAGGGGCTATGACAAGTTGGAAGATATGCTGGACTCAAATCTCTTGGATGCCGTTTATATTTGCGTCCCACCAATGGCGCATGGTGAGATAGAGCTTGCGTTAATCAAGCGAGGAATTCCATTTTTCGTGGAGAAACCATTGAGTCAAGACATTGAAACTCCATTAACTATAGTAACTGAGATTAAGCAAAAGTCTTTGCTTACATCAGTAGGCTATCATTATCGTTATAGTGATTCGATTAGGCATCTAAAAAGCATACTAAATGACCAGAATATCGGTATTGTCCTTGGGCAATTTATGGGGAGTATGCCCAAAGTACCGTGGTGGAGAAATCAAGCTAGTTCCGGGGGACAATTTATTGAACAGACAACTCATATTGTCGATTTACTTCGGTATCTTTGTGGGGAGGTAGATGAGGTCTATGGGGTATTTGGTAACCAGATTCTTTCTGCACAAGATAAATCTGTTACTGTAGCAGATGTAGGAACGGTAACTATGAAACTCAGTAACGGGATTATCGCGAATATAACAAATACTTGCATACTCCCAGAAAGTGTTGGGAAATCTGGAATAACCTTATTTACAGATCAAGGTATGCTCGATTGGACATCAAAACGTTTGGAAATCACGACAAAAGATTCAACATCTGAATATATTGATAGAGTTAATCCCTATCAAACAGAAAGCGAAGTATTTATTCATGCGGTACGCACAGGTGACTCAACCAGGATTCTATCTGACTATGAAGATGCTTATAAGACGCATGAAGTAACTTCCGCTGCATTAGAATCAGCAATGATTAGTACCCCTGTCAAATTGCGCTTAAAGGGATGGAACAGCTTAGTAAACAATTGAAATTGCTAATTAAATAAAACTATCAATAAAAAAACCTTCCTGATTTGAGGGGTCGGTCAAATCAGGGAGGCTTATTTTTCATTAAATCTGATGTTGCAGGATTGCTTCAATAGCCAATCCAACGCCATCATGTTCATTTGTCGTTGTAATCTCGGTGCAAGCAGCTTTAATTTCTGCAGGGGCATTACCCATTGCAACAGAGCGTCCTGCACGTTCCATCATTGATAAATCATTATAGCTATCACCTATTACCATGACATTAGCCATTGAAATCCATTTACTTTTAGCAAAATTTTCAACTGCTATTCCTTTTTGCGCATTGATATCTGTAATTTCTAGATTTCCCGCTCCTGAAGAACTGATAGCAAGTCCAGGTATTAGTTGAAGTGCTTTTCTAGCGTTATCCAAATTCACTCTATTAAAAGACGTTCCAAAGACTTTATAAATTTCACTTCCGCGTTGGTTAATGAGCTCATTATAAGAATCAACTTGGCGGATATAGCCTTGTTCTACTCTATCCATAACTTCTTGTCGGATTTTATCCAATGCGGGTGTCTGGTTAGCTGCTTCAGCAAGTTGAATGAAGGTATCGATTTGATCTTCAATACTATTAATATAAATTAGCTTATCAATGAATAATTGATAATCTATTGTGTGAGCATCTAAAATAGATGTGATTTTTGTGATGTTATTTTCGACTATATGGGTTGCAGAAATCAAATTCCCAAATGTATCTCTAATTTCTGCTCCATTAAGACAAATGTATGAAAGATTCAAACCACTATCACTAATAGGACCATAAGCCTCCGAGAAACCTCTTCCAGTAGCGATTACAACCTCAATTCCATTGGACTGTGCAGCTAAAATCGCTAGTTTGTTTTTAGTACTGATGGTGTGGTCAGGACTCAATATTGTTCCATCCATGTCTATTGCAATTAGGCGTATCATAATTGTCTCCTTTCTTCTACATAGAGACTGATAATACCAATGAATGCGATAAATATCAACTTGACAGTTCGACAGTGCACGTTCCAGAGTCATTATCAAACCAGATTAAAAACAAAACGTATTTTTATGAATTGGTGTCGGTGTACTATCAATCTCCCTTTTTTACCAGATGCTCGTTGATGCAACACTTCCTTCAGGAAAGTTGTTAAGTGTACCTCCAAACTTATTACCAGGGAATGACTTGCTTGAAAACGCTGAGATGCCAACTGAATCATTGAATGTTGTTGAAATCATGTGGAATTCTATATTTATTGCCATTGAAAATGCAGTTACTAGTGTACTTTTATGTACAATGTCAGGTTATGCTTTTTCTAAATTAAAATTTAGAAAAAAGAGCTATAGTGATTCTAAACAAGCCAACTTAACCGTTTTATTTGAAAAGACCGTTGATGAACTGTATACAAACAATGTTTATCCGCAAGAAAATGTAAATCGTACAGATAATCACTGGCCGAGTTTCGTCAATCGATATGGTCTTGGTTTAATGGCAGCTGGCGCAGGGTCTACATTCAATTTTGAAGGTTCTTAATTATAAGGTGACTGATTTATAGAAAGCTAAACACACGATTGATTTACAGAAAAGAGATTATATTGTCCGGCATTTGGAAGAATAGCGGAACGGAATAGGCTTGAATTCATGCGACCAAAGTCAATTGCAAAAGTGTCAATGCAAATTTGAACTTTTCACACTAAAGCGAAACTGTCTGTCTACTCAACTAAAGAAATAAGTGGTAGTATTAAAGCTAAAGAGAGATTCGTGTAATTGCAACAATGGTTCCAGTAAGTTTAATATCTTAAGTAAAGATGGAGAAACTAATAAGTATTGACTAGTTAAAGCGGTTTCCTGCCAGGAAAAAACACTTTGAATAGTAGTGTTGATCATTGTATTAGTAGCAAAATAGGGATGACCTTTATCTATCATTTTTATTATAAAAGGGGGCTTTAATATGCGACAAGGCACATTCCAGTGGATGAAATCAGTAAATAAATCAATTATATTAAATAAAATACGAACAGATGCACCAATCTCGAGAGCGCAAATTGCCAAAGACACAAAATTAACGCCACCAACAGTTAGTAGTAATGTGAAAGAGTTGATTGAACAAGGAATTGTGATAGAAAGCAAGCTGGGTGAGTCTCAAGGCGGGCGAAAGCCAACAATGCTCTTAATCAATAACCAAGGATTCAATGTTGTTGGAGTAGACGTTGGACCGGAAATTATAGAGTGTGTCCTAACTGATTTATCGGGAAAAATTATGACGCGGACTTCAAGAAAGTTGACCATGCCATTAACGAATTCCGAATTTCTCATCATTTTAAAAGACTGTATTCGTGCTTGTATAACAGACATCCCTACTACTAGTAAAAAAATTATTGGCATAGGCGTAGCGATGCATGGGGTTGTGGATGTAGAAACAGGTACATCATTGTATGCTCCAATTTTAAGTCTGACAAATATTCCAATCAAAGAAGAGCTAGAAAAAGAATTTGAACTAGAAGTTAAAGTAGAAAATGATGCACGAGCAATGGCGTTGGGTGAATCCTGGTTTGGAGAGCACGGAGAATTAACTAGTATGTTAGTTGTGAATATTGGTCGTGGTGTTGGTGCCGGGCTTGTAATTAATGGAAAGTTATACCACGGTGCACAAGATATTGCAGGCGAAGTGGGACATATGACAATCGATTTGCACGGAGAAATTTGTGAATGTGGTAATCGTGGATGTTTGCAAACATTTGCAACGGGTCCAGCAATTGCTAGACGAGCAATGAAGGGGGGGGCGACTGATTCAATCACCGCTGAAAAAGTCTATGAATTAGCTAGAGGTGGTAATGAAGAGTTTTCGACGATATTAAAGGAAACTGGTAGAGTAATTGGGATAGGTTTAACAAATTTAATACATATTATTAACCCGCAAAAAATTGTGCTTGGTGGTGGGGTTACAAAAGCCAAGGAGCTTATTTTTCCAGTTGTACTTAAAACGATTGAAGAGTGTGCATTGACACCACGTGCAAAACAGACTGAAGTAACCGTAACTAAACTAGGTGATGATGCGACACTCATTGGTGCTGTCTCTTTACTATTAGTTGATGTATTTGATCCAAATTGAACTTTTAACTTATATTCCTTATGCCCTTTACGGTATAGGGTTTTTTTTATGGCGGTGTTTCTACTTTTTTGTTTTCTATGTAGACAGAATACTATGCTTATGGTAATGTTTAAAAATGTTAGTAAACTTTTTACTGATTAAATTTACTTCTATTTTACTTAGCTCTAAAAGTGTATAAAATACGCAACTAGAGAGACTGTGTGGTGAACGATCCTTTTGGCGTTGATATTGACTGTGTAAATCAGGAAACAATATTCTTATACTAATTTCCTGAACAACTTTAAGGAGGTAATTGAATTGAGGAATTACAAGTTTATGTGGTTGATTGGTATTATGCTTGTACTAAGTGTGTTTTTAGTAGCATGCGGTGGCGAAAAAGAAAGTGCTGACATAACTGCTGAAGTTAAAAAAGAGGCGACAGAAGGATCAGGAGAAGATGTATCACAAGTTTTAAGTTTGGTTGAAATAGCAGAAATTGCATCTGCTGACTCAGCAATTGCTGAAGATGCTGTAAGCACGAAGTTACTGAATAACGTAATGGAAGGACTTTATCGTGTGAACCAAGAAGGTTTACTAGCACCAGCTATTGCTGAAGCTGAGCCTAAAGTCAGTGCGGATGGAATGACGTATACGTTCAGAATTCGTGACGCGCAATGGTCAAATGGAACACCTGTAACTGCTCATGACTTCGTATATGCTTGGCAGCGCGCTATCGATCCTGACATGGCTTCACCTTACGGACCGTATTTGATGGGGGGGATGATTAAAAATGCGACCGATATTGGTGAAGGAGAAGCGGAAGTTGCGGATCTTGGCATTAAAGCTGAAGATGATAAAACACTTGTCGTTGAACTTGAACGTCCAGTACCTTACTTCCTATCACTTACTTCATTCGCGACATTCTTACCACTTAACGAAGAATTCGTAACCGCACAGGGGGATAAGTATGCTGATAACTCTGATGCAATGATTTATAACGGTCCATTTACATTAACAGATTGGGATGGTACAGGTAACTGGAAATACGTAAAAAACGACAAATATTGGGATGCAACTGCTGTGAAACTCGATGAAATCATCGTAGATGTTGTTAAAGAAACATCTACGGCTGTAAAATTATATGAACAAGGCAAGAAAGATCGTGTAATACTAACTGCTGAGTATGCAATGCAATATGCCGATGATCCAAACATTATTAATGAAGTTGAAACGGCTGTATTCTATTTAAAAATGAACCAATTGCGTGGTGGTAAACCAACGCCGCTTGCCAACGCTGACATTCGTAAAGCCGTCGCTAGAGCGTTTGATAAAGAAGAACTTGCAAATCTAGTCTTAGCTAATGGAGCTAAGGAGGCTAACTTCATCGTAGCAAATGACTTTGTACTCGATGGAAATGGTAAAGACTTCCGCGATTATAGTGGGGATTACACTGTTTACGATGTTAAAGAAGCGAAAGTATTTTGGGAAAAAGGGCTGAAAGAACTCGGGAAAGACAACTTAACAATTGAGCTTCTTGGCGGAGACACTGAAAATGCTAAGAAACAACAGAATGGTTCAAGTCGGAACTTGAAAGAAATCTACCGGGGTTGACGATTAACTTGAAAGAAGTTCCTTCGGCTGTGCGCTTTGAACTTGACGACACTAGTAATTATGATCTCCAGGCGACAGGATGGGGCCCTGACTTCCAGGATCCAATATCATTCATGGAGTTATTTATAACTGGAAGCCCGCAGAATAAAATGGGTTACTCAAACTCGGCATATGACGCACTTATTGAATCTACAAAAACACAGTATGCAAATGATCCGATCAAACGCTTTGAAGTATTTGCGGAAGCTGAAAAAATCCTTCTTGAAGATGATGCGGCTATCGCGCCTACGTATCAACGTGGAGGAATGTTCCTTAGGAACCCAGCTGTAAAAGGTATTGCCATCAATCCATTCGGCAGTGATTTTAGCTATAAATGGATGTATATAGAAGCGGATGGGAAGTAAAAAAGTCTGAATTTGAAGCTTAGAAGCGTGTATTAAGAGGGTTTATAGGGGTCGTGACCGAACTGTATTCAGTTGAAATATCTCCTATGTTAAATTTCTATGCAATAGCGAATGAAGAAGTGTCTTAGTTCTTGATGCTTATTGCTTTGTAGGATATTTATGTAGGGGATTATTCACTGAGGGTATACTATCTAGACGAAATAATGAGCGTGTGATAATGTTGAAACATATTAGTAATTGTTTTACTGAACGAATAAAAGTGAATTGGATTAAATACTAGATAAAGAGATTGTGTGGTGAATATATGTGGCATATGCATTGGGTGTAGATATTGGTGGTACAAAAATTGCGACTGTACTAATTGATCAAAATGGAGAAATATATAATCGTTCAGAAGTTGCGAGTGATCCGTCGGACAAAGAAAAGATGTTTACACAAGTTATTAAAAGCATTGAAAAGGTATTAAAAGATTCGCAAGTACACCTTAATGATATAAAAGGCATGGGGGTAGGGATACCTGGAAAAGTAGATCGTGAGAATGGGATAGCGGTTTTTCAAAACAATTTGCCTTGGAGGAACTTTCCAATTGTGAGCCGTTTACAAGACTACTTTTCAATTAAAAATATTGTGATTGACAATGATGTCTACATGGCCACATTTGCAGAATGGAAAGTATCGAACATAAATAGGTTAGACACTTTTGTCTATGTAACAGTTAGTACAGGTATTTCCTGTTCGATTATTCATCAGGGTTCATTTATTCGTGGCAATGGCTTTGCGGGTGAACTTGGTTTGTTTCCAGTGTTGGCAAAGTCGTCAGTAAATGGAGTCGACAACTTGGAAAAATCAGCTTCAGGCCCTGCAATAAAAAAACTTGCTGAAAAACGATTCAACAACCCTGCTGTAACAACAAGTGAATTTTTCGCGAAATATGAAGTGAATGATGAAGAGGCCAAAGCGTTAATGAATGAAGTGGTCGAATCATTAGCACATGGTATTTATTCAATTATATGTTTGTTAGATCCGCACAGGATTGTTCTTGGCGGTGGCGTTATTAATAATAATCCTTATTTAGTAGATTTACTAAAAGATTCATTGAAACAATATCTAATTCCTGAACAACAACAAAGCTTAGAGCGCTTATTTACAAGTGAATTAAAAGGTGATTCGGGAATTATTGGTGCAGGTTTAAAAGGGATTGAATAATAAATCACGAGATTTACGGGGAGGAAATAAGATTTTGAAACACTCTATAGATGAGAAAACCTTTAAGAAAACCAAGGCAGTTTTAATTGGTGCGGGTGATAGAGGAGCTAATGCATATGCCCCTTATGCCAATGATTATCCACACGAGTTAGAGTTTGTAGCTGTTGCCGAGTTGAATCCTGAGAGACGGGAAGCATTTTCACAACAATACTCGCTTTCGGAAGACCAGTGCTATGCCTCATGGGAAGAGATGTTTGACGATGACATTGATGCGGATGTTGCTTTCATTTGTACATTGGATCGGGAGCACTATGAGCCAACAGTAAAAGCGATTGAAAAGGGATACCACGTTTTACTTGAGAAGCCGATGTCTCCAGATCCAAAGGAATGTATTTCCATGGTGGAGGTTGCTAAGGAAAATGATAAACTGCTAACCATCTGCCATGTTCTAAGATATACACCATTTTGGCAAACTATCAAAGGTATTATTAAAGAAGGTAAAATAGGAGATATAGTATCCATTCAATTAAATGAAAATGTTGAAGTTATGCATATGTCACATAGCTTTGTACGTGGAAACTGGAATAATAGTGATGTATCAAGCCCTATGATCTTGCAAAAATCATGCCATGATATGGATATCTTAATGTATTTGATGGACCAGAAATGTAAGCATGTCAGTTCGTTCGGATCATTGATGCATTTTAAGGAATCAAATGCACCTGAAAATGGACCATTACGCTGCTTGGATGGATGCCCAATCGAAAACGACTGTGCTTTCCATGCAGGGAAATACTACTTAGGTGAAGGAAAAGGGTGGGCGAAAAAGTTCACTACTGATCACTCACGAGAAGGTATTATTCATGCGTTAAACACAACACCTTATGGAAAATGTGTTTATCGTTCTGATAATAACGTTGTCGATCATCAAGTAGTTAATCTGGAATTTGAAAACGGGGCTACAGCTACATTTAGTATGTGTGGATTTACAAGAGAACAAACGCGCATTGTGCAAATCATGGGTACAAAAGGTGAAATTAGAGGGAAAATGGATGAGAACTCTATCTCTGTTTTCGATTTTCTAACAAAAAATGAAACAGTTACTAAGTTAAATGAACCCAAAAGTGGCCATGGTGGTGGTGATGAAGCAATCGTCAGGGACTTCTTACATGAGGCAAGAAACTATGGTGGAAATGAAAGTAGATCATCTGCTGCTGTATCACTTGAAAGTCACCTTTTGGCATTTGGTGCTGAGGCTTCAAGGCGGCAAAATGGTAAAGTCATTAATATCGTTAATTTCGCCAATGGAGTTCTTTAATTCGAAATCTACTGTATAAGCTGAACAACTGAATACTTATATTAATTGAGCGAAGACGCCCTACAAGGGGTAACCAAAGAAGATTCAAGGTGGTTCTTTATTTCAACAACTATATATTTTGGACCAAAGACCCATAAAGTCTCGCTAATCGACACATATAGACTAGGCAAAATCAGAGGGCAGTTGCTAATCTGTCCGATGACTATGAATACTGTATACTGTAGGTAATCTACTAAATACGGTAATTATAGAAATGGAAAAGGTGATTGAGAGTGGCAACAATTAAAGATATTGCAGAAAAAGCTGGTGTTTCTTCTGCGACAGTTTCTAGGGTGCTCAATTATGATGCAACTTTATCGGTAGCAGATGAAACGAAGAAAAAAATATTTGAAGTAGCAGAAGAGTTATCATACAGAAAAACTTCTTCAAAGAGGTATGTAGACAAAAAAGTTGCTATTGTGCATTGGTATACTGAAAAAGAAGAATTATATGACCTTTATTATTTATCAATAAGGCTTGGAATCGAAAAACGATGCAAAGAAATTGGTATGAAGCCAGAAGTATATTTTTTCGATAATATTAAAGACATTAAGGCAACTGAAATAGAAGGTATTATTGCTGTTGGTAAATTTAGCGAACAACAGGTTAAGGAATTAACAACTATTAATCCAATGGTTGTCTTTGTCGATTACAGTCCTAATGAAGATAAATATGATGCAGTTGTCATTGATTTTGAAAAAGCAACGAAGAAAATAATCGATTTTTTCCTGTCCACGGATCATCGGGAAATAGGGTTTATTGGCGGGAGAGAGCTACTGAAAGGTCAAACTGAACCTATAGAAGATTTGCGGGAAAAGACTTTTCAATCATATATGTGGCAAAATGGGTTATTTGATGAACGATTTGTTTATGTAGGTTCATTTTCAGTTGAAGATGGATACAATTTAATGAAACAAGCTATAGAAGACTTAGGAGATGACTTACCAACCGCATTTTTTATGAGTAGTGATGTCATGGCGATTGGCAGTTTAAGGGCACTCCATGAGGCCAATATAGCAATTCCGGACCGGGTAAGTATCATAGGAATAAATGATATGACAGTTTCGAAATATATGTACCCATCATTAAGTACGGTTAGAGTCTATACGGAAGTTATGGGAGAAACAGCTGTAGATACATTATTAGAACGTTTAAAAGGTAGAAAAATAGCGAAGAAGATACTTATTTCTACCAAACTTATTGTCCGTGATAGTGTGAAGAAGTAAGGGAAGTATCTATTGAAAACTGGAGGATGTTAAAATTGTTTAATCTAACTGCAGAACAAATTAATGCCAGCAATGCGGTATATACTGCAAGGGAAATACATCAACAACCATCTGTATGGCAGGAATTAGTTACAGGTTTACTAGAGCAGCAAGAAGCATTCAAAGGATTCCTAACATCTATCTATAAAAAACATGATGCTGTTCGAGTTATTTTAACGGGAGCCGGTACATCTGCGTTTGTTGGTGACACGTTAGTTCCAGAATTAGCGCGACATAATCAACAAAATCTCCAGTTCGTATCAATTCCGACAACAGATATCGTTTCAAATCCAACGGCTTATCTGTTTAAAGATATACCAACCATATTAGTGTCATTTGCACGGTCTGGAAATAGTCCGGAAAGCGTTGCAACTGTCACATTAGGACAAGAATTTGTTACTGACTTTTATCAAGTTGTTATCACATGTAATAAAGACGGGCAACTAGCAAAAAATATTCAAGGTGATGCCAACAGCATTACACTGTTAATGCCTGAAAAAGCTAATGACCAATCATTAGCAATGACAAGTAGCTTTACGAGTATGATTATCGCTGCATATGCGTTGTTTACTGAAGACGTCTTTACGACAGATGTAGCACAACAAGTGATTGCTAGAGCCGAACAACTAATTGAAATAGTTGGTGACCCAATTGATGAATTACTGGATTTTGATTTTGAACGAATTGCTTATTTAGGTTCAGGTTTACTTGCTCAACTGTCACATGAAGCGGCATTAAAAATGCTTGAACTCTCCGGTGGACAAGTTGTTGCAATTCACGAATCATCACTCGGATTCCGTCATGGTCCGAAATCAATTTTGAATGACAAATCAGCAGTGGTTTTGTTCATGTCACAAGATCCATATACGAGAAAATACGATCTAGATATTTTGCGGGAATTAGCGGCAGCAAAATCAGGTATGAAAATTGTAGCTCTTACTGAAACGAAGGATGAAGAAGTTGAAAAACTAGCTGACTACGTTATTTCAGTAAATACTGGAACAGAATCACTTTCAAGCGACTTCCATCTTGCACTATTGTATATCATTTTCGCTCAAGTGCTTGCATTGAAAAAATCAATCCAATTAGGGATTACGCCAGATAATCCAAGTCCAGACGGAGCGATAAGTCGTGTCGTAAAAGGGGTAACTATTTACGACTATAAAAATTAAAAAATGCAGAAATCAAATCGATTCATTAATGGAATAACTAGGGGGAAAAGTGATGGGATACGTACAAAATACGAAGGAAATGCTCATTAAAGCTAGAAAAGAAGGCTATGCTGTACCTGCTTTTAATATTCATAACCTAGAAACAATTCAAGTAGTCATTGAGGCGGCAGTTGAATTAAGATCTCCTGTAATCCTAGCGGCGACTCCGGGAACGATGGCTTATGGAGGGCGCGAGTACATTCAAGCAATTGCTGAAGTAGCAGCAAAGAGCAATGATATTCCAATTGCATTACACTTAGATCATCATGAAACAGTAGAATCGATTGTAGAATCGCTTGAGTTAGGCGTAAAAGCTGTCATGGTGGATGGATCTCATGGTACTTTCGAAGAAAATATTGAGCTCTCTAAAAAAGTAGTCGATGAAGCTCATAAATATGGTGCGACTGTCGAAGCTGAACTAGGGAAATTAGTTGGACAAGAAGACGATATCATTGTTGAAGCAGCAGATGCAGCGTATACAGATCCAGATACTGTAGAAGAATTTGTTGAGCGAACAGGTATTGACTCACTAGCCGTTGCCATTGGTACAGGTCATGGTCTTTACGAAACTGTACCGAATCTTGACTTTGATCGATTAGAAAAGATAAAAAACTTAGTAGATATTCCACTCGTGCTTCATGGTGCTTCAGGTATTTCCAAAGAGGATGTCCGAAAATGTATTTCGCTTGGTTGTGCCAAAGTAAATATCTCGACGGAGCTAAAGATCCCATTCTCTGATGCATTGCGTACGTATTTAATAGAAAATCCAAACGAAACAGATACAAGAAAGTATATGAAACCAGCTAAAGACGCTATGAGGAACGCAGTTAAAGAGAAAATAATAATGTGTATGAGTGACGGAAAAGCATAACAACGTGGAGTGAGGGAATATTCTCACTCCATTTGAGTATACAGAGTTAAATTTGGAGATGTACTATTGAGATTGGGGTGACTTACGGTGATATTAACGATTACATTAAATCCAGCAGTAGATATTAGTTATAAGCTTGATTACTTTTCACTTGATTCGGTAAACCGGGTTGAAGATGTTTCTAAAACTGCAGGCGGCAAAGGACTGAATGTTGCACGAGTATTGCATCAGCTTGGGGAAGATGTTGCGGTGTCGGGCTTTTTAGGTGGTAGTTTAGGAGGTTTTATTCGTACACAGCTTTCAGCAATAGGAATTCAAGACTTTTTTGTTCCAATAGATGGTGAAACACGCAACTGCATAGCTATTATCCATGAAGGAAAACAGACAGAAATACTAGAAAGTGGCCCAGTAGTCTCGGCAAGTGAAGCGGAACTTTTTGTAGAGAAATTTACTGAATACGCACCCAAAGTTAAGATAGTAGCGATATCTGGAAGTTTGCCAAAAGGTCTGCCATCTGACTTTTATTTGAGATTATTGGAAATTTCTAATAAGTATGATATCCTAGTTCTACTAGATTCGAATGGTGCCCTGTTAACCTCAATAGTAGCAAGTGAGCATAAGCCTTATTTAATCAAACCAAATGAGGAAGAACTTGCAGATTTGCTTGGTCAAAAGTCTGTTGACAAAACTCAAATAATTGAGGCGTTAGGATCGTCTCTGTTTGCAGATGTTCCTTGGGTGGTTGTCACACTTGGAGCAGATGGAGCGATTGTGAAACATAACAAGACCCTATACAGAGCAAGGACACCAAAAATTGACGCTGTTAATCCGGTGGGGTCAGGTGATTCCGTTGTAGCGGGATTCGCTGCGGGAATCGCTCGTGGTTTAGCAGATGAAGAATTGATCAAATTTGGATTATCAATGGGTGTTCTAAATGCGCTGGAAGAAAAAACTGGTCATATTAATGTAGAAAAAATAGAGTGGGCTGTTGGTCAGATGTTGGTTTATAGAATCGAAAGATGATAAGCGCGATTGTGCGTATTTGAATGGGTGATGATTTATATTCTTATAAGGGATTAAACGTATGGAAGGAAGTTATTCTTGGGGAATCTATATTTAATTAACGCTATAATTGTTATGGAAGATAGAGTCTTGCACGAAGGGTTTATACATATCAAAGAGGAGAAAATCGAGTCTATTGGTGAGATGGAAAGTTGTCCATTATTGGCTACTGCTGATCGGGTAATTGATTGTATAGGGAAGCAATATGTGATTCCGGGCATGATTGATATTCACGTTCACGGTGCGGCTGGCTTCGATTTTATGGATGGGAAACGGGAAGCTTTTGAGGGAATTGCGCTTGCATTAGCGAAAGAGGGGACTACCTCATTCCTTGCAACGACAATAACTAACCCAGTTTCTTATACAAGTGATACGCTAAAAAGTCTTGGAAGATATAGAACTGACAGTAATGGCCCAGGGTCCGCGGAAATGATAGGCATTCATTTAGAAGGACCATTTATTAATAAACAACAAAAAGGGGCTCAGCCAGAGAGTGCCATTATTTTGCCGAATGCTAATCTATTTAAAGAATGGCAGGAGTTATCTGGAGATGCGATTAAAATCATCACATATGCTCCAGAGTTGGACAATGATTTTGAACTTCTAACTGAACTTAAAAAAAACAATGTGATTCCATCGATGGGTCATACAAATGCAACCTACGATGAATCTATTCATGCGATAACTAACGGGGTTACCCACGCAACACATTTGTTTAATGGAATGAAAGGAATGCACCACCGAGATCCCGGAGTTGTTGGGGCGGTTCTTTTGCATGACGATGTCCATGTTGAAATCATTCCGGATGGCATTCATTTTCATCCCGATTTATTGAAACTCATTGTAAGAATGAAAGGGCTTGATAAAGTACTAGCAATAACTGATGGGATGCGTGCGAAAGGGATGCCAGATGGCGAGTATGATTTGGGTGGCCAGCAAGTTACCGTGCGTGACGGAACATGTTTATTAACGTCATCTGGTTCTTTGGCCGGAAGTATAGTGACGATGAATAGTGCTAGAATGAATCTTGCAAATTGGCTTGAACTATCTATACATGAACAAATACAAATTACTTCAACAAACCAAGCGAATCGTTTAGGACTGTCGAGCAGAAAAGGCTCTATAAAAATTGGTAAAGATGCTGATATTGTTGTTCTAAGTCAAGATGGTTCAGTAGAGTTGACAATCTGTAGGGGTTCTGTAGCCTATGAACGTATTGGTGCATTTAAATAACATTTTAGGGAGGTTTTTCATGTGGTGTGGAAAGTTGAAGCAGAAAAGTGGCTTAATCAAGAGGATCTAGAAGTTACATTAAAACGACAACTTATGATTGAAGAAAAAAACCAAGGGTTATTGGAAGACAGTTTTTATAGAAATCTCTCATTTGGAACGGCAGGCCTGCGCGGGGAACTCGGGTTTGGTACGAATCGGATGAATATCTATACTGTAAGGAAGGCGGCACTTGGGCTTGCATTATATATAAAAAGCTGTGGTGAAGTTGCTGGAAATAGAGGCGTTGTAATTGCCTATGATTCAAGGCATCAATCTGCGGAATTTGGCCTTGAAGTGGCGAAAGTCCTTGGATTTAATGGCATTCGTAGTTATTTGTTTGACGAACTACAATCGACTCCATTGTTATCTTTTGCAGTACGAGAGTTAAATACGTTCTCGGGCATCGTCATTACAGCAAGCCATAATCCGTCAGAATACAACGGTCTGAAGGTGTACGGAGAAGACGGTGGACAAGTCACTTTAGAAGCCGCAAATGCGATTACTGCTCATACGGAGAGTATTGATGATTTATTTTCGGTAGAGGTTGCGGAAGAGGCTTATCTTTTAGAGGAGGGGCTACTTACTTATTTGAATCATGAAATGAGTGACCGTTATGTATTGCATTTAGATGAACTATTTTTAAGTGGGCCGCTTGATAAAAATCTCTCGATTGTTTATTCTCCACTTCACGGGGCAGGTGGAAAATTAGTTTGTAGAGGACTAAAGGTAGCCGGCTTCTCGAATGTAACCATCGTCAGTGAACAGGCAATTCCAGATCCGGAATTTACGACCGTCAAGTATCCAAACCCTGAAGATCCACAAGCTTTTGAAATGGCGCTTACATATGGTCATAAAGTGAAAGCGGATATACTCATAGCTACTGATCCAGATGCGGACCGAATGGGTGTTGCGGTACGGGATTCAGAAGGCGAATATGTTTTTTTAACAGGCAATCAGATTGGCGCATTACTATTAAATACATTGTTGGAAGATAAGTCGGACCGCGATGCAATGCCTGAAAATGGTGTTGTGTTAAAAACAATTGTCACATCAGAACTTGGTAGGGTGATTGCAGACAAGTACGGTGTTAAAACGATGGACGTACTTACAGGTTTTAAATTTATCAGTGAGAAAATCTTAGAATTTGAAAAAACTCCAGACTCAACTTTCTTATTTGGTTATGAGGAGAGCTATGGCTACTTGATTGGCGATTTCGTACGGGATAAAGATGCTGTCCAAGCATCGGTATTAATTGCTGAAGTAGCCGCTCGTTATAAAGCAAACGGCCAAACATTATTGGATGGGCTACATGCATTGTATGAAGAGCACGGCTTTTATCAAGAAAGTTTGGAATCGATCACGCTAAGAGGGAAGACTGGAATGGCGAAAATTGATGAAATCGTGAATTATTTCCGGTCGTCATCATTTGTAAAAGAGTTTACCCAATCCCTTTCAACCATTGAAGACTATTCATCTGGACATTCTATTGTCGTTGAAACTGGTGATCGGCGTCCACTCGATTTACCTATTGCTAATGCACTTAAATTTATATTGTCTGATGGTACATGGTTCGCCATCCGCCCATCTGGAACAGAACCGAAAATCAAGTTCTACTTCGGAGTGCAAGGCGAGACAAAATTTGGAAGTGATGCGCTTTTAGTAGTATTAAAAACAGCTGTCATGACGGTTGTTGAAAGGTTAACTTCTAACCTATTATAAGAAAACTTATAAATGAGGAATGTTGAAGAGGAATAAGAATGACAATAAAGTGAGTCCCTTTCCACCATAATTGGTGGAAAGGGACTCACTTTATTGTCTAGGAAATTATAAAATCTCGTACAGTGCGTAAGTTGTATCTTTGAAATTTTACGTCTAGACTCCAGCGGATAGCCCTGGGCCCACATGACGTGGGTCATGCAGCTATTGCGACAGGATGTCGCGATCCTAACCTGAACTGCATCGCTCCTACTTGTCAGGCCTGAACAAGGCGGTTGCGCTTTTTTTCTTTAGGTATCGAAAGTGATTTTTGTCTTCAACTACCTGTGTTTACAAACAAGTTAGAAGTTAATAATCAACAATAAGATGATCTAAAGTGGTAAAGGGCTTAGTATTTCTATATTCTCCAGGGGTATGCCGAGAGAAGCGCGAAATAATTTCCTCAAGAGTTCCCATTAGAAAATCCTACTCCCTCGAAAAAAGTAATTTAGTAAACAAATTTATATGTTAACTAAACAAACATCTAATAAACCCTTTAACACTGAAAATATAGGTTGAAGTATTTAATTTCATATTGAACCTAGCATAGGTGCATTACAACGTAACCGAAGCCATATATTGGTGGAAAATCTCGCGAAAGGTATAACCCTAGCGCTAAATTGGTGTTCAATGGAATTAGATAACTAATATATATTCTTATTAAAACGCTTTAATCCTATTAATTCTCAATAAAACGCTTGCAAATAGTTAGATTAGTTGATATATTACTTTTAATACGTTTAGTTAACTTTACTAAAAAGAGAAGGTGAATCATGGCGACGATGAGGGATATAGCAACAAAAGCTGAGGTTTCAACAGCTACCGTGTCTAGAGTTATCAATGGAGACCCTACATTATCGGTAACTGCTGAAACAAGAAAAAGGATAATGGAGGTCGTTGATGAACTCCATTACAAGCTACCAAGAAAAAAAAGTGGCAAAACTTCTGAATCGGTCCAAGTGAAAAATATCGGGCTCGTTATAACCAATGACGAAACTATTGACCCGTATTTCCTTTCTATTCGGCTAGGGGTAGAAAGTGTCTGTGAAAAGTACTCAATGAATATTTCTTCTGTATTAACGGTCGGTAAAAGTGATTTTACAGCTGTAACACTCAGCCGCTTTGATGGGTTAATCATATTCGGGGACGTGATCATTGAAGAATTACGAGATGTATATTATCACAATGACAATATTGTGATCGTTGACTTTTTACCCGAAGAAAATAGCTACGATGTAGTTCTATCTGATTTTGAAACAGCTACCGGTCAAGTAATGGATTATCTGTTCAACCTTGGTCATACGGATATTGCTTACATTGGCGGACAAGGTGCAATTAGAGGTATTACAACTGAACAAATAATTTCAAAAGAAGACACCCGCAAGCAAATATATGAAAAGAAAATGAAGGAAAAAGGTCTATACAATCCTGAAGCAATTCTTTTAGGTGAATTTGGTTCCAATAGTGGTTATTTGTTAACAAAGGAGTTGATTGAATCTGCTGCAAAACCAACAGCAGTTGTCGTTGCTAGTGATCCGATGGCGATTGGAGTTATGCGCGCCCTGCATGAAGCAGGAATAAAGGTGCCAGATGAAATTTCAGTTTTCAGCTTTGATGATATTGAATCTGCCGCCTATTTAAATCCATCATTATCGACCGTTAAAATTCATACCGAAGAAATGGGACGGACTGCAGTTAAGCTGTTGTATGATCGCATACATGGTGAGCGAGTATTGCCGCTCAAAGTCGTACTCCCGACCGAATTAGTCGTTAGAGACAGCGTAGACATTAAAAAAGCGTAGAAGTAAAAAGATATTGAATTGGAGGAGCTTATATATGAAAAAAATGACTTTATTACTCGTAGCAGGTGTCCTATCCGTTGTTCTACTTGCCGGTTGTTCAAGTGTTAGTAGCTCTAGTTCCAAAAGTGATGAAGTAAAGATTGAGTTCTTTCAATATAAAAGTGAAGCCATTCCTACTTTTGCTAAATTAATTGCGAAGTTCGAGGAAGAAAATCCAACGATTAAAGTCGAACAAGTAAGTCCGCCAGAAGCAGAAGTTGTATTAAAAACGAGAGTCATGAAAAGTGATATTCCCGATATCATTGGAATTGGCGCTAACAATAACTTTAAAGAACTATCAAAAGCAGGCGTTTACAAAGATATGACAAATGATGAAAACCTAGATAAAGTTCAACCTGCTTACTTGCAAATGTTGAATGATGTCACAGGATTAGACGGAATTTATGCAGTTCCTTATGTAGCTAATGCGGTAGGTGTTATTTATAACAAAGCGATTTTTAAAGAGTTAGGACTCGAGATTCCAACAACATGGTATGAATTTATTGCGGTTGCAGAAAAGGTGAAAGAATCAGGACAAACTCCTTTCTATTTCACATTTAAAGATGCGTGGACAACACTCCCAGTCTTTAATGTACTAGCAGCAAATACGCAAGGCGATGATTTTTATGATGAATTAAATAAAGGTAATGTGCTCGTTGGAACAAGATATAAGGAAGCAACGGAAAAGTTTGTACAGTTGCTCGATTATGGACATAAAAACCAACAAGGTCTCGCTTACAATGATGGGAATACCGCTTTCGCAAACGGAGAAAGTGCCATGTACTTACAAGGTATTTGGGCGATTCCTGAAATCAAAAAAGCGAATCCTGAAATTGATCTAGGCGTTTTCCCTTATCCAATAACAAATAAGCCTGGGGAAAGTAAAGTAGTTTCTGGTATCGATTTACTTCTAAGCATAGGCGCATCATCGAAGCATCCTGAAGAATCGCAGAAATTTATCGATTTTCTATTAAAAGAAGAAAATTTGACAATGTATATTCAAGAACAAAATGCATTCCCAGCGCTAAAAGGAATCTCACAAGAGGAGCCATCACTTGAAGGCTTGAAAGAAAGCTTTGAACAAGGGGCACTCGTTGATTTTCCTGACCATTATATACCGGTAGGTGTCCCGGCTGATAAGTACCTACAAATATTAGTCCAAAATAAAGATGTAGCTGCATTTTTAGATTCGATGCAAAAAGACTGGGAAAAAGTTGAGGATCGAAAGTAATGTCATAAGAGAAACTGTGTAATTCCAGTTTCTCTTCCTTTTATAAGGAAGGAGGAATAATAATGGGGAAATCTAGTCCTACTTTGACTCCCGCCGTGGATTCAAGCAAAAAGAGGAAGCAGAAGATTACTAAAAAAGATTGGGCTTTTTATGCAATGGTAATACCCGCGGTTTTACTTTTCGCTACTTTCCATACCTTTCCCGCTTTACAAGGAATCTACTATTCTTTTACAAACTGGAACGGAATCAATTTAGAGTATGACTTTGTTGGCTTTAAAAATTATATACATTTGTTTAAAGATAAAGTTGTGAAAGATTCGTACATATTTACGTTTTCATTCGCCATTATGGCCACAGCTCTTGTAAACGCAATTAGTTTAGTGGTTGCGATAGGCTTAAATGCGAAAATAAAAGGGCGTAACTTTTTCAGAGCCATTTACTTCCTTCCTAACATATTGGGCGTATTAATTGTTGGGTTTATTTTCAACTTCTTTTTCACGAATATTCTCCCGACAATTGGCGAGCGATTAGATATCCAATTTTTGATGGTCAATATTCTTGGCTCAGAAAAGTATGCATGGATGGGTATCTTGCTTGTTGTCGTTTGGCAAGCCTGCGCATTTAACATCATTCTTTACCTTGCAGGATTACAGACCGTGCCAGGTGAATTATATGAAGCAGCAGGTTTAGATGGCGCAAACTACTGGCAGCAGTTTTCGAAAATCACATTCCCGATGATTGCCCCATTCTTTACAATTAATATGGTTTTGTCGATGAAGAACTTCTTAATGGTGTTTGACCAGATTGTCGCTATGACAGCTGGAGGACCAGGTCACTCGACGACATCCATTTCCCTACTTATTTATAAAGGGGGATTCCAAGGTGGGGAATTTGCATTCCAATCAGCGAACGCCGTTATTTACTTCCTACTGATTATGTTTGTCTCTATTTTTCAACTTAAAATCTTGCAAAAAAGAGAGGTGGATATGTAATGAAACAGCGAACAAACTGGCCTGTCACAATTCTGATTACACTCGGCTCGTTAATCATCCTTTTTCCATTATATATGTCCTTCTCAATTGCCTTGAAAAACCCACAGGAACTCGCTAAATCAGCACTGGCATTTCCAACCGTATTTCGCTGGGAAAACTTTACGAGAGCAATCGAGGCAACGAACTTTTTTAATGCGTTAAAAAACAGTGTGCTTATTACAGGTGTTACACTTATGTTGACAATTTTATCTAATTCGCTTGTAGCCTATGCAGTGGCAAGAAATATGCATAAGAAATTCTTTAAAGGCTTATATTTCTATTTTGTCAGTGCGTTATTTATTCCATTTCCAATTATCATGCTACCCATTGTAAAGCAAACATCCGCACTCGGGCTAAATAATCCAGGTGGACTTATCTTACTGTATGTTGTATACGGTATGGCTATAAATATTTTCATCTATGTCGGGTATATCCGATCAATTCCCAAGGAGTTGGAAGAGGCTGCCATTATCGACGGATGCAATACATGGCAAGTATTTTGGAAAGTCATCTTCCCGCTATTAATGCCGATTAATGCGACGATTGGTATTTTGACATGTTTATGGGCGTGGAATGATTTTTTGTTGCCGTTAATTATATTAAGTGATTCGGCTCACGCCACACTCCCACTTGTTCAATATGTGTTCCAATCAGAATTTGGGACTGATTACAACTTAGCCTTCGCCTCTTATTTAATGGCATTGGCACCGATGGTTATTGTCTATCTTTTTGCGCAGAAATGGATCATCGGCGGCGTTGTAAAAGGGTCGGTTAAGTAAAACTATAATATATTTTTGGAGCTGATTTTAGTATGGCTATACATTTTGATTCGAAGAAAAAAACATTTCATTTACAAGCAAACGATACAAGCTATGTCATGGAAATTGTGCGTGACGGCTATTTACTCCACTTGTATTGGGGAAGAAAAATAAATGACTTTAACCATTCAAATGAAATCCAACTTGTAGACCGTGGATTCTCCGGGAATCCCTACAAGGAAGACCGTACGTTTTCGCTGGATACATTACCACAGGAATACCCGCAGTTCGGGAATACGGACTATCGCAAGCCGGCTTATCAGGTTCAACTTGAAAACGGCTCTACCATTAGTGATTTGCGCTATGAGTCGCATGTCATTCGAAAAGGAAAACCCGGATTACAGGGACTCCCGGCTACTTATGTGGAAGAAGATTATGAAGCCGAGACGTTAGAAATTGTTATGCGGGATGCGCTAACAAATTTAAAAGTTGTGCTCTGTTATACCGTCTTTGAACAGTTTAATGTCATTACGCGATCTGTAAAATTCCTCAATGAAGGAACAGCGTCATTCAGCCTTTTACGCGCTTTAAGTGTAAGTGTTGATTTTAGGGATGCAGATTTCGATTTCATGCATCTTCATGGTGGTCATGTCAAAGAAAATCATATCGAGCGTCAGCCACTTAGACACGGGGTTCAATCCATTGAAAGTGCAAGAGGTGGAAGCAGTCACCAGCATAATCCCTTTATGGCATTGCTAAGAAAAGGCGCCAATGAGCATACAGGTGATATATATGCGTTCAGTTTTGTTTATAGTGGAAACTTCCTTGCGCAGGCAGAAGTCGATCAATTTAACAATACTAGAGTAACGATGGGCATTAACCCATTCGACTTTAATTGGAAGCTTGAACCAGGAGAGGCGTTCCAAACACCTGAAGCAGTAATGGTGTTTTCAGCGACCGGGCTTGGAGGTATGTCGAGAACGTTTCATGAGTTATACAGAACTAGGTTAATGAGAGGGATGTATAAAGAGAAAGAACGTCCGATTCTAGTCAATAATTGGGAAGCAACTTACTTTGATTTTAATGCTGACAAAATTCTTGATATTGCCAAAACAGGTCTGGAGCTTGGAATGGAGCTAGTTGTTTTGGATGACGGTTGGTTTGAAAAAAGAAATAGTGACCACTCTTCACTTGGTGATTGGTTCGTAGACACTGAGAAGCTGCCGAACGGACTGGATGATTTGGCTGGTCAGGTAACGGACATGGGTTTGAAGTTCGGTCTGTGGTTTGAGCCGGAAATGATTTCAGTTGACAGTAATCTTTACCGCGAGCATCCCGACTGGTGCCTGCATGTTCCGGTGCGCAACCGCTCCGAAAGCCGCAATCAGCTAGTCCTTGATTTTTCGAGGGCGGATGTTTGTGAGGAAATCACGAAACGTGTTTGTGCGATTTTGGAAAGTGTGCCGATTTCTTATGTGAAATGGGATATGAACCTCTCCATGACGGAAATTGGTTCCGCATTACTTCCAGCTGAGAGGCAAAGAGAAACGGCTCACCGTTACATGCTTGGTCTGTATAAAGTCATGGAGACCATCACTTCTCGTTTCCCTGAAATTCTTTTTGAAAGTTGTTCTGGTGGGGGTGGTCGTTTTGACCCTGGTATGCTTTACTATATGCCCCAAACATGGACAAGCGACAATACAGATGCAATTTCACGCTTGAAAATTCAGTACGGTACAAGTATGGTTTACCCAATTATTTCAATGGGTTCACATGTATCAGCTGTTCCGAATCATCAAGTTGACCGGATAACGTCGCTCGCTATGCGTGGAGATGTTGCGATGTCAGGGAATCTTGGCTATGAGCTTGATTTAACGAAGCTGACGGAAGTGGAAAAGATTGCGGTTAAAGCACAAGTCGCACGATATAAAGAAATTCGCAAGCTTACCCAGTTTGGTGAATTTTATCGTTTGAAGAGTCCTTTTGAAGGCAATGAGACGGCTTGGCTGTTTGTCAATAAAGATAAAACAGAAGTCATCGTGTACTTGTTCCGTGAGCTTGCGGAGGCGAATGCAGTCATTGGAAGTGTACGCTTGGCTGGCATTGATACAACGAAGAAGTATGAATTGCTTGGAACGGATAAAGTGTATGGCGGCGATGAACTCACTTTTTCCGGTTTAAGCATTCCAATCGAAATGAAGGGCGACTTCCAAAGTCAGGTCTGGCATTTTAAAGCGTTATAAGTAAGAAAAAAACGATGAGTATTCCCTGTTCAATGAAATAGGGGCCATCGTTTTCTTTCTACCTAGGTTGAATAACGCTAGTTTGTATGACGTATTCAAGACTTCAACTTATTATTATATAGAAGTGGGGGATTGTAGTGGTTACAAATCATCAAGAACGAATCAGGAAGGCTGAACAGGCTATACAAGTGGCAAGTGAAAAAGTGAGAGATACGCCATACCGACTTGGCTATCACATCATGGCTCCTGCTCACTGGATTAATGATCCGAATGGATTAATTCAATGGAATGGGGACTATCATGTATTCTTTCAGCATCATCCGTTCGGTCCGAAGGGAGGGCCAATGCACTGGGGACATGTGAAAAGTAAAGATCTTGTACATTGGGAACTTCTCCCCGTTGCACTCGCACCAGGAGACGAGTTTGATAAAAGTGGGTGCTTTTCAGGAAGTGCCATTGAACATGATGGCCAATTGCTCCTTTTCTATACAGGGCATAACAATTTGAATGAAGATGGCTCTGATTTTTTTGAAGTGCAATGTGTTGCGAAAAGTAATGACGGAATTCATTTCGAAAAGCTGGCGAGTAATCCAATTATTTCGAAATCACCAGAAAATGGTTCTCCACATTTTAGAGACCCAAAAGTTTGGAAACACGAAGATACATGGTATATGGTGCTGGGGAATCAAGTCGACGAGTTAGGCAATGTACTTTTATATGAATCCAATGATTTGTCTACGTGGGTCTATCAAGGCGTCATCGCACAGAGTGAAGGGGAAATGGGCTATATGTTTGAATGCCCGGACTTTTTCGAACTTGAAGGAAAGCATGTACTGCTTTTCTCACCCCAAGGAATTGAGCCAGAAGGGGATTTATATCAGAATCTGTATCAGAACGGGACTTATATTGGTGATTTTGATTATAAGACAAAACAGTTTTCGCATGGTCAATTTACTGAGCTTGATAAGGGCTTTGATTTTTATGCAGGACAAACCTTACTCGATGATCGTGGAAGACGAATTTTGTTAGGTTGGATGAGCATGTGGGAAACTGCAATGCCAGAACTAGAACATGGTTGGGCTGGGGCCCTAACATTACCGAGAGAGTTGAAGTTCAATGATTATGGTGAACTTTCAATGATCCCAATTGAGGAACTGCAAAAATTAAGAACGGTAAAAAATGTGGTTGAGCCAACAATGATTAATAATAACATTCGATTATCAGCTATAAAAGGTGATCAGCTTGAAATTATTGCTGAGTTTTCTTTAAAGAATAGCTCAGCTGAAAAATTCGGTCTTAATATTCGATGCTCAGCAGATGGGAAGCAGAAAACAGAGATATTTTATCATGCGGCTGAAGGTAAAATTGGAATTGACCGTAATCATTCAGGGCATGGAGAGGGTGGAATTAGACAGAGTATCATTCATGGCCGAGACCGTGAAACTCTCAAACTACATCTGTTTATAGACCGATCTTCTCTTGAATTATTTGTCAATGATGGAGAAACAGTGATGACTGCCCGTATCTATCCAGATCAAACGAGCATCTCTGTTGAATTATTCAGTGATAGGGGAGAAACAAAACTAATTAAGCTCGACGCGTGGGAATTAAAGAATAGTTGGATGGGTATTTCTTAACTGACAAGTGGCCAAGTGTTTTAACCGTATTGATCATACTTCTATTTCCATGCCTCGTTGACACCGACGTATGTCGGGGATCTACCTGAGCAATTAGCGGCGTTAAATCGAACAAATATTGATATGCAATTACTCACAATTGAAGCAGCAGTAACGGGTAAGAAAGAACATACTTATCATGCGGTTATGCTGGACCCACGTACTTCAGCCGAATTGTCCATTGATGATATTGTTTCATTATGTGATGAGCTTATTGAAGCACATGGAGATTGGTTACCGAAGTATAAATAAAAAAGTGCTTCAAATAAACTAAAGAAAACCTGGACATTGAATGAAAGAATTCAATGTCCAGGTCTTTTGATTTTTTTATATGGTACGAAGGTCAAGCCACTTAATTTCATCTTCTGTTAAGGATATATCAGCAGCAGCTCTACATGAAAGCATCTCTGCATAATTTTGGGGTCCAATAATTGCTGCTGTTGGAAATGGTTGATTTAAGACATATGCTAAGCTGATTTGAATTGTTTCCACATTCTTTTCTTTGGCCAATTGCTCTGCTCTACGGTAGCGTTCCCAGTTTTCGTCATTGTAGAATACTCGAACCAAATCTTCGTTAGTTCGGTCTTCTGGCGTAAAACGACCGGTGAAAAATCCGCGTGCTTGTGATGACCAAGAAAGAATAGGTAGTTTTGATTTGTCGTGCCAAGCAAGAATTGAATCATCGACTGATACACAATCTGGCCAATAAGGTGACTGTGCTTTTGCTAGGCTTAAGTTAGGACTACTAAAGGAAAAACCTATTAAACCATGACTCTCTGCATAGTCATTTGCTTCTTGAAGTCGCTCAACAGACCAATTGGAACCTCCAAAAGTACCAATCCTACCTGCTTCTACATGCTCATTTAAAATTTCTAGTATTTCGCCGACATGCACTGATGGGTCATCACGATGAAGTGCATAGAGCTCAACATAGTCTGTTCTAAGTCTTTCCAAGCTGATTTTTAGTTCTTCACCGATTGCTTTTTTATTTATTCGTGAGCCTTCTTGATTAGGGTGACCACCTTTTGTTAGTAGCAAGACATCGTCACGACGTTTGTTTTCTTCCATCCAGATGCCTATAGCTTGTTCACTTTTTCCACCAGCATATACAAATGCTGTGTCGAGAATATTTCCGCCGATAGTAATATAATTTTCTAGTACCTCAGTAACTTTATCAATAATTTCTGGTGTGAAGTAATCAGTTCCCATTACGAGCCCAGTTGGAGTTTTCTCTAGTTTACCAATTTGGATATTTTTCATTTAAAATCCCCCTATCTTTTATAATAATAGAATTCTCTTTTGTTTTTCTGCCGAATCTAGTGCACCTTTTATTGCTTTAATATTACTAATAATATCATCGTATGGGAATTTAATGGGTTTACCGTCAAGTACACTTTCTGCAAAACTGTCAGCCTGTAATGCATATGGATTAATGTTATCATCAAGGATTATGTTGGTTTGTCCATCTTTGACAATTTCATATGATTGGTCTCCAATGAATGCAGCCTTCATCACGATTCTTCCCTTTGAACCTAGTATCTCAAGCTCATTCCGAAATTCAGCCCACATACCACAATCAAAAGTCAAGGCAACGCCATTGGAATACTCCATTATGCCAGAAGCCATCATATCCACGTTCCCATGATCTGGCGAGAAGAAGGCATGCGTAGTAACTGCTGAAGGCTCCTCATCTAACAAGAATCTAGCAGCACTAATTGGATAACATCCTACATCATAAATTGATCCTCCACCCCATTCCTTTGTAAAACGAATGTTACCTGTATTTTCAGCCCCATTAAATGTGAATACACCATGAATACCACGTATATCTCCAATTTCACCATTATCAATCCTGATTTTAATATCTTCATATCTTTTTTGATGACGATACATATATGCTTCTGCTAGAATAACTTCCGCCTTTTTACAAGCATCTACCATTTCTTGGGCTTCTGTTACATTTAACGCAATTGGCTTTTCACATAAAATATGCTTTCCAGCCTTGGCGGCTTTAAGTGTCCACTCTCTATGTAAGTGATTTGGAAGAGGAATGTATATTGCATCAATTGAGGGATCATTTAGTAATTCTTCATAGCTACCATATGCTTTTTGAATTCCTAATTCATCAGCAAAAGCTTGTGCATTTTCTAAAGAACGACTAGCAACTGCCGCGACAACATTTCTTTTTGACTCCTGTATACCGGGTATTACAGAACGCTTTCCAATACTTGCAGTGCTCATAATGCCCCAACGAACTTTCTTTTCTTCCATTATTTAACGCCTCCTCAGATTAAAAATAGTATAGCATTAGTTTTATAAAATGAAAGAGTGAATATCACAAATATTCAGGTTTTCGTTTCAGGAGATAAATTCCCGATAAATAATCTTGTTTAGAGAAGTAAGTGTTGTATGTACTTGGCAGAAATTTTAGACATAGATGAAATGGTTGAGTAGGTATAAAAATAATATCATGTTGTTTCTATGACAGAGGGGGGATAGATTATGACGGTACAAAAATGGTGTAAAGTATTGATTGTTGACGATGAACTGCAAATTAGAAAGGGGATTAAATATTCTATTAATTGGGAGCGGAGAATAACAAGAGAAGATTGGAAGTGGAAAAGTATTCGTATATATCCTTAATTAAGAGAGCATCGTATTTAAAAGTGGCCTATCACTATTAGATGAATTTTTAACTGAAGCAAAGGCTGTGATTGAACTAGGACTAACTTAAATAAACCAGAGCGATTTGAAGAATCTATTAGAATGTATTAATGACTATTACACAGAATCACTTAATTTAACACGGATGGGGAAAAATTTCATCACACTGTTTTAGTGAATAATTAAAACAAGTGCGGATTGAAAACTCTATTGAACTATTGCAAAAGTAAGAGGTTTCAATTGCTGAAATTAGTAAACTAGTGGGCTACATTAAAACAAATAAGGTGGGAAACATACACCGCATATCATTGACCATTTTACATCAGCAATCGTGAATGATACAGAGATGCCCGTTTCTGGAGAAGAATGATAAAATCATAAGAAGTTGATTTGGCAGTATTAAGGTCTAGTGAAAGTAAAAAGATTGTAAGTGTTTGAAGTATATCTAGACAAATTACATTCGAGTGATTTAACAATCAGTGCCTAATGGTTTCAATTTAATCCAGTTTCATCAAATCGTAAAAAATGCGCTTAACACAGTTATAAAAATGAATAAGTAGGTGTGACAAATGAATTTATTCTCATATGTCACAACCTTTTTTATGGATATAGTACAGAAAGTGTTGTTATGCCAGTGAATGTTGTCTAAGAGCAAGCCGCATATAAGTATTAATGTGGTATTATTGTTTTGGACACAATAAACTAAATTGAAAATTCTTTTGTAAAAAGAAAGAGGTGTTTTGATGATCAATCAATTACGTAAAATTTATACTACACTCCTTGTGTATTCAGAGGGACAAGATAACTTAGACTCTACGTATAAGTGGTTTGTGACAAGTGAAAATGAGATTATTGGTATCAATGAGGAAGAATTAACTTCCAAAGATGAATCATTATTAGCAACCTTTTTATTACCATATAATACGAATTTACCAATACCTACTGATGAAGAACAAAAATGGAGAAATGCGATACATTATACTGATTCAACTACTAACTTTGAAATGAAAAATCCCTATCGTTTTATCTATTTTTCCATTAAGAAGAACCAAATTGACCCAATTGTATTTAAAGATGCCATTCATGAGCTTTTTGCTAATCCTGTACCCATTCTATGGGGAAATGGACATGAAGGGATTATTATAGAAGAACAGAAGATCTATGAAGAAAGTATCATATTTGAAGATATTAAAGATTTACTCATGAGCGATTTATATGTGAAAATCAACTTCTTTATTGGATCTTACAAGGAAAGTTTAGAGGATATCGCTCAGTATTATCACTTATTAATAAATGCCGCTAAAAAAGTATTTATTTATACGAATAAGACTGTAGTAACGTATATTGATGCTGTACCCTATTTACTCATTAATCAAACAGAACCAGGCCTACGTTCCGATATTGGCAAAACTGTTTTACAAGAATACATAAACGATGAAGAAACACTGAAAACGATTGAAACGTTTCTTCAATGTAATTTAAATATATCGGAGACTGCAAAAGTATTGCATATGCACCGCAACAGTCTCCAATATCGATTGGATCGTTTTTTTGAAAGGACGGGAATAGATGTCCGCCAGTTTCACCATGCAATGACAGTATACCTGGCGCTTTTAACCAAAAAGTAACGCCTTTTTTCGGTAAAACTAGCTACTGTTTTATTGTGAAATCATTCATAGTAAATATGCACGAAGACTGTCAAGATTTTTGTGCATATTCACCATTACTTAAATAGTATAAATATTGTATTCTATTATTAGTAGATGAAAGCACTTACATACTCTGGAGGGAATAAAATGGCAGACTTGAAATTAGTAAATATTAGAAAAGTATATGACAAAGACGTTGTTTCTGTAAAAGATTTTAGTTTGGAAATTAGAGATAAAGAATTTTTAGTATTGGTAGGTCCATCTGGCTGTGGAAAATCAACAACACTTAGAATGATTGCCGGTTTGGAAGAAATATCAGGAGGCGATCTTTTCATCGGGGGTAAAAGAGTGAACGATGTTCCACCAAAAGATCGTGACATCGCTATGGTTTTCCAAAACTATGCATTATATCCACATATGGATGTTTACAATAATATGGCATTTGGTTTAAAGCTTCGTAAATTTAAAAAAGACGAAATAAAAAAACGTGTTGATAATGCAGCTAAAATTTTGGGACTTGAGGACCTGTTAACGCGTAAACCTAAAGCCCTTTCAGGTGGTCAGCGTCAGCGTGTTGCTTTAGGACGTGCAATTGTACGGGATGCCGAAGTATTCTTAATGGATGAGCCATTGTCTAACTTAGATGCTAAGCTACGTGTACAAATGCGTGCAGAGATTCAAAAACTACACAGACGCCTACAAACAACAACCGTGTATGTAACACATGATCAAACGGAAGCAATGACAATGGCGACGCGTCTTGTTGTCATGAAAGATGGATATATCCAACAAGTAGGGGCTCCTAAAGAAGTTTACGATGAACCTAATAATGTTTTTGTTGGTGGTTTTATCGGTTCTCCTGCAATGAACTTCTTAAATGGTAGATTAGAAGAGAATTATTTTGTTATGGACGATGTGAAAATTCTTGTACCTGAAGGGAAGATGAAATATCTTCGTGAGCAAGGTTATGTCGGTAAAGAGATCATTCTTGGAGTTCGTCCAGAGGATATTCATGATGAACCGCTATTCCTTGATTTCTCTCCTGAAACAAAAATCAATGCCTCGATTGAAGTTGCTGAATTAATGGGAGCAGAAATTATTCTTTATTCTAAAGTAAATGACCAAGATTTCGTTGCTCGAGTTGATGCGCGTTTCAGCGTTGTAGCAGGTGAAACAGTCGACTTAGCGTTCGATCTAAATAAAGCACACTTTTTCGATAAGGAATCAGAACTGCGAATTAAATAGGACTATACAATAAAGCCGCTAAGGAAATTAATTTTCCTTTGGCGGTTTTGTATTTAGGTGCTTTGATGTGTAAAATCTAAAAGACTTGGGCAAACTTAGTAATCAGGATATAAACAGGGAAAGGAGAGGATGCAAATGAATGAGAAAAAGCTTCCACACGAACAATTGACTGATAAAAATAATGGATTAAGCTCAGCACAAGAAGTACTGTATCAAGAAGAATTTAAAAAAGCGGATAAAGTCGGCGAAAAAGAAGATAAAGATAGGGATAATAACAAAAAAGGCTGAAGTATGCGAAAAAAATAATCCTACAGCAAAGCAAAACTTTTCTGGTACTGATATGATTTTTTCTGGTGAAAACGGTTGCATAATACATGCAACCGTTTTCGATATTGAAAAATAATTTTATTGTTGATTGTAAAAGTCATCTATCGGAATAAATAACCCTACTTTTCCATGTGTTTCATGATCTAACGTTGCGAACACAATGCCAATCACCAACCCCTTACTATTTAGTACGGGGCTACCGCTATTTCCTCGATAAACGGGTGCTTTCATCATAACCACAGGTTCATCCCAATCCGGTAGCTGGATATAATCAATAATTAAGCCTTCATTTGCAATGCCCTTAAAACTTAAAGGATTGCCAATAAAATGAATGGCTTCATTAGCTGTGAAACTCGTTTTTTTAGCGAGTGTTAAATAGGGAAGTTTTTGTCTATTGACTTTTAGTACAGCTAGATCAACTGAAGGATATGTTTGGACAACGTCTGCCGTAAAACGCCCTTCTTCTGGGAAGTAGACATTTACAGTATCGCTTCCTTCGATAACATGATAGTTCGTTAGAATAGTTCCGTCACCCGAAATGGAGAAACCTGTGCCTTTGCTTTCAGCTGACTGAATAACAACGACAGACTTCTTATAAGTAGCAATGTTTTTTTGTTTCGATAATTTCGAGGAAGTCTTTAAGAATTCAATTGCTGGAATTGAATACACTTCAAAAATAACCGCAAATGTATTGAAAACCATCACAATCGAGATAAGCCAAAATAGCCATTTGGGAAACGGATGTTTCGTTTTGCGATTTGTTTTTTCTTGCGGCTCTTTATAAAGGGCCTCCTGTTGTGCTTCTAATACCAGTTCTTGCAGTTTTTCATCATCAATTTCTTCATTTGAATCAACGTCACTTAAATCATGTGATTGTTTTTCATTCGACTCCATGCACCCACACCCTAACTAATAAATACATATCGTTATAGTTCAATTATAGCAAAGGAAAGAATACAAGGTTTTCTTCTTTTATTTTTTTGTCATAATTATTTAGTCAGCGCATATAATGAATAGTTCAATGACATTTAGATGGAAGAATGAATATTGTCCAAGCGTCTTCTTATTACACTATTATTTTTTAAAAAGGGGAATGAACCATGAGTAGGGAAAAGCTGAGGATGTTTGTCGTTTCAATTGCGTTGGCACTTGGGATTGGTGGAGTGATGCCTTCTTATACTTCCGCGGCAGTGGAACAAACTAAATCACAAATTCAAATTGGACAGATTGTCAAAGGGACAGTCGTTGAAAATTGGGGTAATGAAATAATCGTTAAAGGTGATAGCGGTGAACGCTACCATGTTGGATTGCATACTTTTTCTGAGGAGCAAATCCAGGCGATGAATTTCTCAGTTGGAGCTTTGGTGCAAATCGAAGGAGAAGTCTTAGAAAGCATAGCCGATTTTTATAGCGTTGACTACTATGTTAAAAATCTACCACTCGGCGTGACAGAAGATGAAATTAAAAAGCTTGAACTTCTTTACAATGAGGCAATGACTTTAGAAAAGAATGAGTTATGGGAGGAGGCAGGAGAATTATGGGCACAAATAAATCGAATAACAAATCCGTATTATCTTGCCAATTGGGAACCTGAACCATTTGACGTTTATATAAGTATGTTTGACTATCCATTTACGAGTGATGACCTGCTGCAAATGGAAGAACTTTATAATCAATGGATTTCACTTTCAAAAAGTGGAGATGAGAAAGAATCTGGCGTAAAGATAGATCGTTTTTTTGAGATTGTCAATAACTATTATGTAGAGCCGACATTTGATGAGTATATTATAGACTTAGGTACGACTATTTCCAAAGTGGATTACCCGGTGATTAAGAAATTATATGAGGACGCTCACCAAGCTAGTAGCGACGGGGACGACCAACTCGCGATGGATAAATGGGAGGCATTTGACTTGGTGATGCGCCCGTATTATCGTGCTGCCTATCCAATGCCAACATTTAATGAACAAATGGCTTATTATGATTTCGAAGTATCTAAGGAAGATCTTTCTAAACTACAAAAAGTTTACACGGGCATCATTGATTTAGAGCTGAACGGTAAATATGAGCAAGTAGATAGTCAATGGGAGTCATTTTATAGCATTTTAGAGCCGTATTTTTCAATGAATCTAAATATCCCATTTCGAGCCTCGCAAGTCATAATAAATGGGAAGACTTATCTTAAATAAAGCTTATGTTAGAATGCCTATTATTTTGATAGGCATTTTTGTGTTGTATTAAATGCATCGCTAAACTGAATAATTAAAGGTTGGCAAGCCCATATTGATAAGTACATTTACTTTTTACATGAATTACCGTAAAGGAAGTTGTTATTTTAAGAAGTATTCATAGGGGGACCTTCATGAAGAGTATAGTCAGGGTAACCAAAGTAGAAATAGCCAATTTGAAAAACGTGAAAAATGGTGCGTTTCACACAAATTCAACTTTCAATACGTTAGAGAAAGCGGATGTCATAGGGTTTTATGGTCAAAATGGCTCCGGGAAAACTGCGGCAGTGGAAGCGTTCAATCTTCTAAAGACTTTATTATCAGCCAATCTTGATGCGCCCCTTCCTAAGCTCACATCTAACTTGCTGTATTTTAATGAAAAGGCTATTCGCTTATTGTTTCAATTTATTGTTGAAAATCAATTCGGAGAATTCTTCGTTAACTACTCAGTTTCTTTGTCGGCGGGAAAAGGAAGGTATCAAGTTGTAGAAGAGCAAGTAGTATATCGTGAAAATAAGGAAAATGAGCAATTCAAAGTTCTAATTTCAAAAACTGCTAAAGGCTTAACGATAGGTGTTAATGAATCACATGAAATGAATGAATCTGCAAGAGTTTCAGTCATGGTAGGCAACCGAATGGCTGCTAGTAACACAACTTCTTTTGTTTTTAGAGAAGAATTAAAGGAAGTATTTGAAGAAATCTTAGAAGAAAATGAAATTGAAATCATGAAGAATCTTTCAGATGACCTTAATCGTGATTTACACGTCATTGATACGGTTCAATATGGTCTATTAGTTGCCAATCTTGTTATGCCTTTTAGTGTTCATTTGGAAAAAAAGCGTGGACATATACCTTATGAGATGCAAGATACAATGGTGTTGCCGTTGGATTTATTTGAAACGATTGACCAAGTGGTTAGTCAGACGAATATTGTCTTGCAGACCATTATCCCAGGTCTTCTAATAAAAATCAGAAAAATCAATAAGCAAAAATTGAGTGACGGCAGTGAGGGAATTCGCTTTGAGTTTCTATCGAAAAAAAGGAATATCGAACTTCCTTTACGAAGTGAGTCTGAAGGTACGTTAAAAATCATTTCTATATTAAGTACACTTATTGCAGTATATAATAATCCGAACGCTTGCGTTGTAATTGATGAGCTCGATGCAGGGATTTTTGAATACTTACTTGGCGAAATATTAGAAGTTCTTGACGAAAATGCACAAGGTCAACTTTTTTTCACTTCTCATAACTTGCGGATATTGGAAGTGCTTCCAATTCGGAACTTATGGTTTACTACTCTAAATGAAGAGGACAGATACCATCAATTAAAAGGGGTTGAAAAGCTAAGTAATGCGCGGGATATCTATCTACGTGCTGTACAGCTGGGTGGACAAGATGAAGAAATCTATGCGGAAACTAATTTATATGATATTAAGACGGCATTCCGAAAAGCAGGGATCTCACATGACAATTACTAAAAAGAAGGTCGTGTTATTACTTGTCGAGGGAAGCTGCGAAGAGGTATTGCTATACAATCGGTTACGTAGTCTTTTCGAACAGCATAATATACGTTTCCATATTCAGTACGGCGATATTTTATATGACTTGGACAGGCCTGACGAACCTATTAAGTCTGTGATTGGAAATGCAGTAAATGAATTTATGATAAAAAGTAAATTTCGTCCGGAAGATGTATTCTGTGTACTACATATTATTGATATGGATGGCTGTTTCATCCCAGAAGATGCGATTGTTATTGACGATACCCAAAAAGAATTAACACTTTACCATGATGATCGAATAACTGTTCCGCACGAAAAACAAAAGCAACAAATAGCAGCTAGAAATGCGGATAGAAGTACAAATATCAATATAATGAAGGCATTAGGTAAGATACTATCTAGTGAGATTGATTACCGTATGTATTATTTTTCAAGAAATTTAGAACATGTACTATTTAAAGAACCCAATCCAGAAAAGGAAGGGAAGTTTCCACAGGTAGAACGATTCATAGAACAGTTAGAGATGCCGATTGAAGACTTTTTACAGGAATCCATGCCATTGTTAACCGGAGCAGATCCTTATACGGAAAGCTGGGATAGGATTTCAGAAAGCTCAGCTTCCTTACAACAATACAGTAATGTGCCGTTGTTATTTGAATTTGTAAAATTGCAGTCCGGATCTTAGAATTCCTAAAATAGTAGATAGTCAAGGTGTTTGTTTTCGGTTATATAAAAAGCAAAGAAATCACTTTATTAACAAAGTGGTTTCTTTGCTATGTCTTTTTATTCGTTAGTGGGGGGTCGCCATTAATGGTCCAGATTTAGCATTGGTTTCCCACTATATCTTACTCGAACTCTTCAAAATTTGGTGAAGTGCCTTCTCGATTGTATCAAATGTAAAATGAAACCCTTCCTTTTCCAATCTATCAGGAACAACCCAGCGGCTTTTTAAAATCAGTTCTGTTTCGGTTTTCATAAAAGTAGCCCCCATTTCGAGCATCCATTTCGGTGAAGGTAATCCAAACTTTCGGTCCATTGTTTTCCGCAGTTGTGTCATGAATACTCGATTCGTAATCGGCTGTGGGGCCGAACAATTGAATATCCCATCCAAATCGTTATTCTTTTGAAGAAAAAGGACGATTCGAAATAGGTCTTCCATATGAATCCAGCTAAACATTTGGTTGCCCGATCCTTGAACACCGCCAAGCCCATAGCGTACCAAGTTGAGGTAGGGATCCATCACTCCACCATCCTCACCGAGTACAATTGCAATTCTTAATGCGACTTTCCGTGTCTGAGGAAGCTGGAAAGCAAATAGGGATTTCTCCCATGCTTGTGCCACCTCAACGGAGAAACCAGTTCCAATCTCGCCACTAGCCTCCGTCATAGGTCGATCTTCCGCATGTCGATAAATCGTAGCCGTACTTGAATTGATCCATAATGACGGCGGATTTTTACAGGCTAACAAAGCGTTTCCAAGTATTTCTGTAGTTTCTGTTCTGGAAACTAGAATTTCTTTTTTATTTTTCTCGTTATAGCGGCAGTTGACGGATTTCCCAGCAAGATTGATGAGCATCTCAGCACCCTCCAAGGCCTCTACAATACCTACGTTATCTGTCCAAAGAAGTTGGTCAGACCGTCTTGAAATAATGATTATTTCGTAGCCTAAATTCGTAAACATCTCTTCAAAGTGTTGACCTACAAAACCCGATCCGCCAGCTATGACTATCTTTTTTTTCATATCATTCACCCGTTTCCAGTAGTTCTTACTAATTGGACGATTGATTGCATAATTATGTTGCAAAGTGAGCTTATAACTTAGAGAGCCAAGGGCATTTTTGTTAGTATGGAACAAGCGATGAAAAGTAATGAAACCGATGTTCTTATTGTGATACAATACATGCAAAGCAATTGTGTAGAAACTGTAGTATGGTAAATATCTTATCTATATCTGAATCAATTTATTGAAAATTTCACTCGCGATATAGAAATCTATCTTCCCAACTTAAGCTGGAGGCAAATAGAATGATTTATGTAAAAGGAATTGTATCTTTTCTGTCAAATAAAAAATTACCAAAATCAAAAACATATATGAAAAATAAATTTGTAAGTATGAAGATTATTGAAGTAACCAAACGGTTTTCAACTACTGGGGAAGAATATGTAGTGATCACATGCAATTTTACTGTTTCTATGGACGAAGACTATGCATGCAAATCACTTGAGGATTACAACGGAAAAGTTAAACCTTTTTTACAGAAATATATAAAAAGTTTAATTTACAGAGTAGAAATTCATCACTTGAATTATTTAAGGAACACTGAAATGAAATCAACTTCTCGAATGTCTTCATATTAAATAATCAGAAATTTCTTCTGATGTGCAAGCAATACAAATCATTCATTCTTTTTACTTTTAAAATGTGTGAAACAGATGTCATAAGCTCTGAAATAACCTGCGAAGTTAAGGGAGGCAAAACCATGGTCCAAGCATTCGATACAGCAGAAAGTTACCAATGTCCTATTTGCAAAGGCAACAATAATTGCTGTAATTCCACAGAAAAATCTTTAGGTATATGTTGGTGTAGTGGAGAATTCTTTCCGAAAGCTATTTTCGAACTAGTACCTTATGATCAATTGAGAAAATCATGCATATGTAAAAAATGTCTAGACGAGTTCGTAGTATGATGGAAGAGGGGGTAATGGAATATGTATGAACAAAAAACGAAGGAAACAGACAATGACGTTATTGAATTTATTGAGAATGTAGAAAATCCCAAAAAACGTGCGGATGCTTACACGCTACTCGATATATTTAAAGAGGCGACTGGCCTTGAAGCAAAAATGTGGGGGCCAAGCATTATTGGCTTTGGATCGTATCATTATGTATACAAAACGGGTCACGAAGGTGACGCACCGTTGGCAGGCTTCTCTCCGCGCAAAGCAAAAACTAGTTTGTATTTTGCACCCGGAGATAGCGAACGCGATGCATTGCTGGCGACGTTTGGAAAACATACCTCTGGCAAATCATGCGTGTATATTAATAAAGTCGATGATATCGACACGAATGTATTAAAACAGTTAATTACTCAATCGGTTACGTTTTTGCAAACACAATACCAGGATAATCAATAACGCATTACCTAAAGAGAGGTTTGCAGTAGTCCATTAATTAGATGGTAGACTGTAAATTCCAATAATTAAGTAGAGCCATGTGTATACTGAGTTCCGTCAAGTATACACATGGCAACAATAGAAGTGACAAAGTAGCGTTTACATTCGATTGCCTTACGAATGTAAACGCTTTATTATTGGGAGTAATCAAACAGTTGTCGCTTTAAAAAAAGGAAGGGAGTGTATGATTGTGGAAAATGAACAGCAAAATAATTCCGGATTCAAAATGAAAGTGCAACGTTTTGGAAGCTTTTTGAGTGGGATGATCATGCCGAATATTGGTGCTTTCATCGCTTGGGGAATCATCACAGCGCTATTTATTCCAACAGGTTGGATTCCAAACGAAGGTTTTGCAGAACTTGTAGGACCTATGATTACTTACTTACTGCCAATTTTAATCGGATTTACGGGTGGACGTCTTGTCCATGGCATCCGTGGAGGAGTCGTCGGTGCAACGGTCACTATGGGGGTCATTGTCGGGGCAGATATTCCAATGTTCCTCGGTGCGATGATTGTAGGACCCTTAGGCGGATGGGCAATTAAGCAGTTCGATAAATTAATAGAAGGGAAAATTAAGGCAGGCTTTGAAATGCTAGTCAATAACTTTTCATCAGGTATTATTGGGTTCATACTAGCATTGTTTGCTTTTAAAGGAATTGGTCCGGTAGTAGAAGCGTTGAATAAATCACTTGGAGCAGGTGTTCAAGCGATTGTTGATGCTAATCTTTTGCCAATTGCAAGTATATTGATTGAGCCAGCAAAAGTATTGTTTTTAAATAATGCCATTAACCACGGTGTTTTAGGTCCAATTGGAATTGAACAAGCTACACAAACAGGAAAATCAATACTCTTCCTATTGGAAGCCAATCCAGGACCTGGTTTTGGGATATTACTAGCGTATATGATTTTCGGCAAAGGTATGGCGAAACAAACAGCTTCAGGTGCAGGAATCATCCATTTCCTTGGGGGGATTCATGAAATTTATTTCCCTTATATTTTAATGAGACCATTGCTGTTGGTCGCAGCGATTGCGGGAGGCGCAACGGGCGTGTTTACACTTCAACTACTTGGTGGAGGTTTAGTCGCGGCGGCATCACCTGGTAGTATTTTTGCCATCCTTGCGATGACACCAAAAGGAAGTTATGTAGCTGTCATTGCAGGTGTCTTCTTTGCAACGCTCGTATCATTCATTATTGCATCCATTATATTGAAAACAGGAAAACAAACGGATGAAGACGATTTATTGAAAGCAACGGAAAAAACGTCCGCGTTAAAAGGAAAAGAGAGCCGTGCAACAGACTTCATGCAACAATCGATTGCTAAAGAAGCTGTTCAAGAAGTGTCATTTGCAGATGTCAAAAGTATTATTTTTGCATGTGATGCAGGTATGGGTTCTAGCGCAATGGGTGCGTCAATTTTGAGGAATAAAGTGAAAAAAGCTGATATTGATGTTGCTGTTTCGAATATGGCTATCAGTAATTTACCATCCGATGCGGAAGTGGTAATCACTCATAAAGATCTAACAGAACGTGCGAAAGCAAAATCACCAAACGCATACCATATTTCAGTTGAAAACTTTTTAAATAGTCCGAGATACGATGAACTTCTTGAAAAACTGAAAAAGTAATGAGTGTACACTTAAACTCAGCCTAATTCGAAAGAAATTAGGCTGAGTTTTACCAATGATTACAAAGTATTTCAATGGGGTGTTTAACATAGATATTTCAGCTCGGGAAAAAGTTATCTTGGATGAATTGATCGACAGAAATGAAGAAGTGACAATTAAAGAATTATCGGAGAAAATAGCTGTCAGCCCCCGGACCATTCACCGCGATTTGAAAACGATAGAAAAGTTATTGCGTGCGTACAACCTTAAACTTGTACGGAAAACTGGGGTTGGCATTAAGATTGTAGGGGGAGAAACAAATAAGGCAGCCTTAAAACAAAAGTTAAACACTTTCACATCTCGAGAGTATACGCTGGACGAAAGGCAAACCCTGATTTTGTGCACATTGTATGAATCATCAGAGCCTGTGAAGCTATTTGCACTTGCCAATGAACTAGGAGTGGCAATTGCGACAATCAGTTCAGATTTACTTAAACTAGAGGAACAATTAAAATCCTTTAAGCTATTAATCGTGAAAAAAAGAGGGTATGGAATTGAAATAAGCGGATCAGAAAAAGCAAAACGACGAGCAATGAGTTACGTGATTGCCAAGACATTAAAAGAAGACGAGCTGTTTTCGTTTACCACAGAACGTATTCAGAAGAAGTCTGGGAATCGAGAGAATCCTATATCCAAACGGTTATTGCATCTTGTTGATCGGGAAAAAATACTTATTATTGAAGATGTCATGCAACAATTAAATCGAGTACTCCCATTTCCAATTACGGATAATGCTTATGTCGGACTTATAGTTCATCTAACCCTGGCAATTGAACGTATTATCTTAGGTGAAAATATTCAGATGGATTTGGTGTATTTGGAGCAGTTAACAAAGGAACCTGAATACAACATCGCACATGAAATTATTGCCAAATTATCGGCTCGTTTCCAGATTGAAATACCTAAAGCTGAAATTGGGTATATTACGATGCATCTTCAAGGTGCCAAGCTTCGTCATAATGAAGGACAATTATTTGAAGCCTCCAATTTGGAAACATTCATGCAAGCGAAGAAACTGGTTCAGTGCATGGAAGATGCGACGGGTGAGGAATTAATGGATAACGCGCCCCTGTTAGAAGGTCTTGTTACGCATTTGAAGCCTGCAATTTATCGTATTCGACAGGATATGGGTATCACCAATCCTTTGTTGAAGAGTATTCGTAAAGATTATGAAGAGTTGTTTCAGATTGTCAAGGATGCCGTTGGACAAGTTTTTCCGGAGCTACGAATACCTGACGAAGAGATAGGTTACTTAGTGATGCATTTCGGATCTGTCCTACTTGGTTTGAAGGGTGAAAAGGATTTAAAAGCCTATATTGTTTGTTCCAGCGGCATTGGAACATCGAAAATGCTTGTATCGCGACTTCAACGCGAAATACCGGAAATTGCAGAAATAACGAATGTATCTCTTTTTGAATTAAATGAACTTCAAATCACTGATAGAGACTTAGTTATTTCTACTATTTACTTACAAGATTTCAGCAAGGAATATTTGATCGTCAGTCCATTTATGACACAAGAAGAAATTAAACAAGTACAGCTGTATGCAAGAAGACAGATGCTTATTAAAAAACCGGTTACCTTGTTAAACCATGGTAATTCCACTATTGAAGAAATAACTAACGGAATGAAAAATATTCATTTATACACGGGAACAGTAGCCGAGTTATTATCGGGTTTTCAGCATTCATCACAAAAAGAACATATGTCAGTAGAAAAATGTATACGAGCAGCGTGTAACCAATTAGAAAAGAAAGAAATTATCAAAAATGCTGAAGTTGTAGCAGATGCTCTATTTGCAAGAGAAGCTATCGGAGGAATAGGAATTCCTGAAACAAAGCTAGCTTTATTCCACACCCGTCACGAACAAGTTCTTAAGCCTTCGTTTACGATTCAAACACTTGTGGATCCAATCGTAATGGCAGCGATGGACGGAACGGATAGCGAAGTCAGTCATTTATTACTTTTATTAGCCCCTCATACATACCATGAACAGGGTTTAGAAGTACTAAGTTTCATTAGTTCACTCATTATCGAAAACGAAAAAAGTATTGAATTATTTGAATCAAATCAGGGCGCACTAATCCATTCCTATTTGGCACAGAATTTTAAGCAGTTCATAGATGAAAAAATTAAATGACTAAAGGAGTTTTTACAATGACATTACCTATTTTATCAATTGAAAACATTGTGTTGAATCAAGTACTTGCAACAAAAGAAGAAGCAATCCGCCTAACAGGGAAAATCCTTTTTGACAGAGGTTATGTTGAGTCAAGTTATATAGAAAAAATGCTTGAACGCGAAGAAATGACAACTACGTATATGGGGAATTTTGTAGCCATTCCACATGGTACAGACGATGCAAAACAAGAAGTAAAGAAGTCAGGAATTGCGATTATTCAAGTGCCACAGGGTGTAGATTTCGGAGATGGGAATATCGTTAAATTGATCTTTGGAATTGCTGGAAAAGGGGACGAGCATTTAGAAATCCTGTCGAATATTGCAATTGTAGTTTCTGAGGAAGAAAATGTAGAGGCAATTGTGAATGCATCGTCTAAAGATGAAGTTTTATCCTTCTTTGAAGGAGTGAACTAACATGATCGCTGTTCATTTTGGCGCTGGAAATATAGGTAGAGGCTTCATTGGAAACTTATTGTATCAATCCGGATTTGAAACATGCTTTGTAGATGTGAACAGCGAGCTTGTTAAATTGATAAACGAAAAAAAACAATACCGTGTTGAACTTGCAAATGCAGCTCACGATGGACTGCTTGTGAAAAATGTTCGAGCCATTAATAGTGCGTCAGATCCGGAATTAGTAATCGAAACGATTGCCAAATCCGATCTTGTTACAGCGGCGGTTGGGCCTAATATACTGCCCTTTATTGCGGGTTTACTTGCTGAAGGGCTTAAAGAGCGTCTCATTCGAACGGGACATCCGTTAACAATCATCGCTTGTGAAAATATGATAGGCGGAAGTGCTTTTCTTAAAGAAAAAGTATATGAAAAATTAACTGAAGACGAAAAGTTACGATTTGATGACTGTTTTAGCTTTCCGAATGCAGCGGTTGATCGGATCGTCCCAAATCAAGTAAATGAAGATAAGACAGCGGTTCAAGTGGAGCCGTTTTACGAATGGGTAGTTGACGAATCGGAGATCATTGGCGAAAATCCACCTGTTAAAGGGATTACGTTCGTTAAAGATTTGGAACCATATATTGAAAGGAAATTGTATACGGTGAACACAGGTCATGCAGCCGTTGCCTACTTTGGTTATTTGGCAGGTATCAGTAGAATGGACGATGCACTTGCAAGTGAAGAAATCAAGACGATGACTGAGAATGTCTTGCAAGAAACCGGCAAATTACTCATTGCTAAATATCAATTTAATGAGCAAGAGCATGGCGATTATATCCAAAAAATTATGGGGCGATTTGCAAATCCATTTATTACTGATGATGTAACTCGTGTCGGTCGCTCACCTATACGTAAACTTAAATTCAATGATCGGCTTGTTGGACCAGCAACACAATACCTAGAGTTATTTGGTGAGACACCGACTTATTTGGCGATGGGAATTGCAGCAGCATTACGTTATGATTATCTGGAAGATCCAGAAGCAAAGCTGATTCAAGAGACGATTCAACAGCAAGGTATCCGCCATGCAATTGAAACATTTACCGGGTTAAAAACTGGAACAGCTCTGTTTACAGCTGTTGAAGAGGAATATCGAAAACTTAAGAAAAATTGACTTGTAGTAATGATGGTTGTAAGTTTAAGTGTTTTTAATCTTAAGAACAAAAGCGCAAGCGGTGTTCTTTGCTGCACAGCAGGACTGACAAATTAGGGAACACGGCCAAAGTACGCCGCGTCCTGAGGCAATGTCTGCGTGACCCACATCCTGTGGGCCTTCGAGCATCTGGGGGCTAGAGTCAGGCCGTGAAATCACTATGCTGCAACTTATCCACAGTCCGTAATTTTTAGTTACCTAAGCCACTTAAAAGGCCTACCTAAATGCACTTCGCATATAGGTAGGCCTTTTAAGTGAGAATTTGAATACGCCCAGGACGGTGCTTAGCAATTATTTTACAGACTAAATATATCGGTCCAGTTTTGATCATTTGCTCTATTTATTATCTATGATTTCTTCGCTAATGATTCGCTGTGGATGAGTGTACAGATTAAAGGAACTTTTCCGTATAAATCCAACAGTGGTAATGCCAAGTTCTTCTGCAAGTGACAGTGCCAATTCCGTAGGGGCTGATTTTGATAGGACAATTTCACAGCCGATTTTTGCCACTTTCAATAAGATTTCCGATGAAATACGACCACTGAACACAATTACTTTGTCTCTGACTGGAATCGTATGTTTCAAACAATGACCATAGATTTTATCCAAAGCATTATGCCTACCGATATCCATCCTCGACAGAATAATGTTTGTAGGCGTGCAGAGTGCTGCATTATGGACGCCGCCAGTTTGACGGAAAATGTTTGCTGATTGTTCCATCTGCTCCATTAGGAAAAAGCATTCTTTCGGAGTAAGTGAGACATGAGTTTTCGTCATTTTTTTTGCCGTCAATGCATCGTTAGCGAACACAAATCCTTGTCGACTCATACCACAACAAGAGGTGATATAACGTTTGTTTAGCAATTTTTCGTAAAAAGGATACATTTTGTCCGTTTTGATATGGACAATCCCCAATTCTTCCTGTACGGAAATAGCTTTGATATCTTCATAGTTTGGAATGACGCCTTCAGATGCAAGAAAACCGACGGCCATGTCTTCGATGTACTCGGGTGAACAAACGATTGTTGCAAATTCTTGGTTGTTGATTTTGATAGTGACAGGATGTTCGACGACAATTTGGTCCTCTTTTATCGTGAAATTTCCATTTGAATATCGAAAAATAGTCCGTTTCTTATCTTGTTCCATCCATTATTCCTCCTTTGTTAGTAAAAGAAATACCTTTATATTAATTGTTTATTTATACGAGTTAGAATATACTAATACCTAGTAGCGTTAGTGCATAAATTGCTGTGGAGTTATCAAACTTTAACTGGAAATATAGAATGTTAATTTAACATGTTCTGTTAGAAGACTATTTCACTATGAAAGTGCACTTGTCAAGTCGGTGTATTAATTCATGGTGGTTTTTTATATATAAAAGGAGGCGCCTACATGCCAATCAAAATTGACGGTTCCAATTATTACTTCGTCGAAGGCAAGACAATTCTTGAGGTGATCAATGACCATGAAATTACTCATTCGCAAATTTGTTACTTACCGGAAGTGGACCCAATTGAGACATGTGATACGTGTATCTTGGAAGTGGATGGTCGTCTAATGCGTGCCTGTTCCACAAAAGCTGTCTCTGGAATGCATATAGCGCTTTCTTCGACGCGTGCCAAAGAAGCTCAGACGGAAGCGATGGATCGCATTCTCGAAAATCATTTGCTGTATTGTACAGTATGTGACAACAACAATGGCAACTGTAAAATACATAATACCGTGGATATGATGGAAATTGAACATCAGAAATATCCGTATGAACCAAAATGTACACAAGAAAGTGTGGATTTTACACACCCATTTTACCGTTACGACCCAAATCAATGCATTGCTTGTGGTCAGTGTGTAGAGGTATGTCAAAACTTACAGGTAAATGAAACCTTGTCGATTGATTGGGAGAGGGATCGTCCAATTGTGCTGTGGGATGGGGGCGCGAAAATCAATGACTCTTCATGTGTAGGCTGTGGCCACTGTGTTACCGTATGTCCATGTAATGCACTAATGGAAAAATCAATGCTTGGAGAAGCGGGATTCATGACCGGGCTAAAAGAGGAAATCCTGTCACCGATGATTGAACTTGTCAAAGACGTTGAGCCGGGATATAGCGGAATCATGGCTATTTCAGATGTTGAATCGGCAATGCGCGATACGAGGACGAAGAAAACGAAAACAGTCTGTACATTTTGCGGAGTAGGCTGTTCGTTTGAAGTGTGGACGAAAGAGCGGAAGATTTTAAAGATCCAGCCCGTTTCGGATGCACCAGTCAATGCGATTTCAACGTGTATTAAAGGGAAATTCGGTTGGGATTTCGTCAACAGCGAAGAACGAATTACGAAACCACTTATACGAAAAGACGATTCATTTGTTGAAGCTACATGGGAAGAAGCGCTTGACCTTGTTGCTCTGAAACTCGGTACAATAAAGAAAGAGTATGGTAAAGAAGCTGTCGGCTTCATTTCATCTTCGAAAATCACAAATGAAGAGAACTATGTTATTCAAAAGTTAGCACGCCAAGTATTTGAAACAAATAACGTTGATAACTGTTCCCGCTATTGTCAGTCTCCAGCGACAGAGGGGTTATTCCGTACAGTTGGAATGGGTGGAGACGCTGGAACAATTAAAGATATTGCTAAAGCGGGTCTAGTTATTATAGTCGGAGCTAATCCAGCGGAAGGACATCCAGTTCTCGCAACTCGCGTAAAACGTGCGCATAAACTGCACGGGCAGAAATTAATTGTCGCCGACTTGCGGAAAAATGAAATGGCTGAACGATCCGATATCTTTATAAGTCCGAAGCAAGGAACTGATCAAGTCTGGCTCATGGCAGTGACAAAATACATGATTGATAAAGGATGGCATGATCAGTCGTTTATTGATAATAATGTCCATTACTTGGATGAGTTCAAAGAAGTTCTTGAGAAATATACACTTGATTATGCTGAAAAAACATGTGGTGTAGCGAAGGAGATGCTAATTAAGACAGCGGAAATGATTCGTGATGCAGACGGTACTTGTATTCTGTGGGGAATGGGTGTGACACAAAATACCGGAGGCTCAGACACTTCTGCCGCGATATCCAATTTGTTGCTTGCAACAGGTAATTACCGTCGCCCTGGAGCAGGGGCCTATCCCCTACGTGGGCATAATAACGTACAGGGGGCGTGTGATATGGGATCTCTACCTGGATGGCTTCCAGGCTATCAACACGTTTCTGATGGAAAGGCACGTCAGAAATTCGAGAAGGCATACGGTGTGAAAATCGCTAGTAAGCCTGGGCTTGATAATATCCAGATGCTGCGATCCGTCGATGATGGAATTATGAAGGCTATGTACATCGTAGGGGAGGATATGGCACTTGTCGATTCTAATGCGAACTATGTACATGATGTCTTGTCTAAACTCGATTTTCTCGTTGTACAGGATATTTTTTTCTCAAGAACGGCGCAATATGCGGATGTCATTTTACCAGCGGTTCCATCGCTTGAAAAAGACGGTACATTTACAAATACAGAAAGACGTGTACAGCGTTTATACAAAGCACTTCCAGAATTGGGCGATGCACGCGCGGATTGGTGGATTGTCCAGGAAATCGCCAAACGTCTTGGCGCCAACTGGAACTACAGTCATCCGAGTGAGATTTTTGCGGAAATGGCAAGCCTTTCACCGTTATTCAGTCAAGCGGATTATAGCGTTATGGAAGATTGGGACAGCTTTTTATGGGGCAGTTTAGATGGTGCAAGCACACCGTTATTGTACGTGGACGGATTTAATTTCCCTGATAAAAAGGCACGTTTCGCTCTGTCTGACTGGGTGGAACCTGTAGCGTTTCCGGTAGAATATGATCTCCACATTAATAACGGGCGCTTGCTGGAACATTTTCACGAAGGCAATATGACGAATAAATCGGATGGGATTCAGGAGAAAGTACCGGAGGTTTTCGTTGAAGTTTCGCCGGAACTTGCGAAAGAGCGAGGTGTGTTAAGTGGTTCTCTTGTACGTCTGATTTCGCCATACGGCGCATTAAAGCTGCCGGCACTTGTAACGGATCGAGTGAAGAAAAATGAATTATTCTTACCGATGAATTCGGTTGAAAAAGATTCAGCCATTAATTTTCTAACCGGTCCTGCTGTCGATAAGCGCACGAATACACCTGCGTATAAACAGACGATGGTACGAATGGAAGTACTTCGAAAAGAAGGAGAAAACCCGTTACCGAAATCGAACCATCGCAATAAAGAGCGTCATCCGCAAAATGGTGTGGAAGTAGAGCGGAAATGGGCGCGTCCAGGATACCTGCAATTAGCAGAAGATAAGAAAGAAAGGTGATCTACGATGGCGGTACCCATTACTTCTATTAAAAAGAAAGTACTGACTCCCGAAGAAATCAAACAGAATAAACTGGAGGAGCTGCAGTCGTTAATTGCCGAACAAGATCAGGCTCTCAATAAAATATTAGAAATCACTGGAGAGTTGGATGGTGCAGGAGTCTTAGATGCGCTGAAGGCAATGGTGAAAGCAAAGGATGATATTGCAAAAATTGCGGTGGACCAAGCATCGCGTGACCCAGTGACCAATATCATCAACCATGTGATAAATGCAACCGGTGTGATTTCATCTATTGACCCTGATGTAACAGCGAAACTTGCAGCGAGTGTCAAAACTGGGCTCCATGAAGCGGAACTTTATAGTGGTAATGGGCAAAAAGTAAGTGTTTTTCAATTGATAACCGCGCTAAATGACCCTGATACGAACCGTGCTGTAAAATTCGGGTTGAATTTTCTGAAAGGGATGGGGAAAGGGTTAGAATAAGCTATCATGTAGGAGAAGGTTCAAAAAAATACTAGCGATAAGTCTCGATTACACACAAATAAAATAAAAATCAGCCATGAATGTTTTATGGCTGATTTTTATTTTGTGTTCCATAGTATTTAATTACGTCGATAACTCCATTGTTGGTATCGAAAGCGTACAAAGCAACCTATGCAAAAACCTAGAATTGCGATGAGTGCAGCTATGCCAACCATCAACGTAGCGATATTAAATAATATAGTCCAATTCAATAAAAAGCTTAGGCTTGCAACGAATAAAAATCCAACAGCTAACCATTGGTTAAATCTTAACTGCGCGTAGTCTTCTTGAATATATTGATTTGCCGGTTTAGCCAAGAGTCGTTTAACAAGAACTAAAATTGGATGGAATCCCGTCAATAAACTTGAGAGATTTGCGATTAATGGAATGAATAGAATCCAAGCTGACTGTGTTAGAAGTGCAATAATTACAGTTAAAACAATCGTCCATTGATTCGCCATTACTAAAGGTTTTGGAATTGTTTTCATATTAAAACCTACTATTCTAATTGGATTTAATATTATTATATGTTATGGCGACCGGAATGTACATGAGTAAGAAGAAAAAAATAGTGTAAAGGGGACTTCCACAACTTCTTAATAAAAAAGTAGGGCCTATTTTCAGTATTTATCTATAGATGTACATAGGCGGAAATTGTTAGCAGGAAAGGATTAATGTATGAAAATAAATGATTTTTTATCGCATCTAGCGTTTTCGTCGTTTATTTGACCTGGTCTGGGGCTACATTCCGGTAAGAAAAGAGGTTATTCTTAATATAGGTAAACTTGGATTAATTAACGTCATAAAAGGTGCCAGATTCCAAAACAGCTCAAAGTTGTTTTAGAATCTGGCGTTTTCATTGTGTCTGATACTAAAACTTAACAAAGTAATGAATAATCGAAACTGGTTCGAAATACACCGTTATTTAATCTCTAGGCACAAATGTTTTACAATCCGTTTCTTCGCTACTTGTTGCCTTTTTACCCTTTTGACTGACTACGTAGATAGAATTCGCTTTACATTTATTGCCCGGACCCCAAAACTTACAGTTACTCACTTCACAAAGAATTTCTTGAGCCATAGTATCACACCTCCTTTTTGTTATGATGAACAGAAACAGGAGGATTGATACTTTAATTCTTTAACAAGCACCTATTTATAGAACTATCCTGATTTTTAAAATGTTAGTTGAAGTTGCAAACATTGCGTAGTCGTGTAGAATGACGGATACTATATAACGAGCACGATTAATAGTAGGAGATGTTCAGAAATGACTATAAAAAAAGAAGTTGAAATGAAATTAAAACAACATGGAAATAAAAGAGTAAACCGTGGGCGACTGTTAGTGAAATGTCCGGATAAACCGGGAATTGTATCAATGTTGTCGACGTTTTTGCTTAATCACGATTCAAATATTATTGAATCTAGTCAGTATTCAAATGATCCGGAAAAGGGTAACTTTTTTATTCGAATCGAATTTTACTGTGAAAACTTAAAAGAAAAGTCTGCACAATTGGAAAGTGATTTTGAGGAAATCGCTACCAGGCATTCTATGGATTACCACTTTGCTTATGAAAACGAGCGGAAGCGGACAGCTATTTTTGTTTCAAAAGAAACCCATTGTTTAATGGAACTTTTGTGGGAATGGCAAAATGGCGATTTAGACACAGATATTGTTGTCGTTGTTAGTAATCATGAGGACGCGCGAGGGGTGGTCGAATCTTTAGGAATTCCTTTTCATTATATACCGGCCAATAAAGATATCCGGAAACAAGTTGAAAAAGAACAGATTCGCCTAATGGAGGAATATGATGTTGATTTACTAATACTTGCTCGTTATATGCAAATTCTTACGTCTGATTTTGTCGATCATTTTCAGCATCGGATCATCAATATTCACCACTCTTTCTTGCCAGCGTTTATCGGAGCCCGCCCATATGAACGTGCATATGAACGTGGTGTGAAGCTGATAGGGGCTACATCCCACTATGTTACGAATGATCTTGACGAAGGTCCAATAATTGAACAGGATATCGAGCGGGTGGATCATCGTGATGACGTAATTGATTTGAAAAAAATCGGTAGTCGAATCGAGCGGCGCGTTCTTGTAAAGGCGGTAAAGTGGCATCTTGAAAATCGGATTATTGTTGAAGGTAACAAAACGATTGTGTTTCATTAATAAGAGTTTAGCTTTTGGTACAGTTTTGAATAGTTAAGAAACTAGATTGCTTAGCACGGTTAATCCGTATTTAAGTAAATGGGAAGACAAAATTAATAAGGCCAATTTCTTAATTAAACACGAATGATTACAACATCGTGTTTAATGGAAATTGGGCCTTTTTTGTTTTTTTAGTGATTACTATGTGCACTGAAAAGATATGATTCTATCCAAGTCTATTCTCCATGGAATCCACGCATTGCCATCCCATTTAAAACCAGTTGTTGTAATATAATCGATGTATGTTGGATGAAACCAAAAAGACGTCCGGTTTACGAGCCGTAGGTAAGTATTTCGATATAAGCAACCACGTAACGCGCCTGGATCTATAGAAAGTGGCCCCGTTTGTTGTTTTGGAATAATAGATGGCGGTGCTTTAGTCGGTGCAGCACCTTGTTTTGTAAATTGAACTGGTTCTTGATTTTTTGGATAATGTGGCTGTCCAAAGGGTAACTCCGAGTTCTTGGGATTGTGCGGGACTGGAAATTGATCATCAGACATAATTGAACACCTCCTTTTTCGATAGACACCTAGTAATATATGTGGGAATTGTATATTAGGAACCAGTTAGAATAGTGGTCAAGGTGTTGATGTAGCAATCGGATCGGCAGGTTCACCAAATCGTTCTGTACAAGTACTTGCTTTACCTAAAAAGGCTGGGGAAGTCGTCTTTATTGGTATTCTATATTGAGATGTTCTAATTGAATACTTATAATGCGAAAAAATAGTTAGAAATGAATTAACTGTATTGGGTTCATGGAATGCCATTTCTGCCCCATTCCCAGGTAATGAGTGGAGTACGTCCGTTCATTATATGAGTACAGGGCAAATAAACGTGAAACCGATGATAACACATCGATTACAATTAAATGAAGGGCCAGTAATATTTAATAAAATTGTCAAAAGATACGGTTTTTTTTGGAAAGATCCTTTTCTATCCCGACTCAAAATGATAAGCTGAGTAGGTAAGTATTAATTTAGTGAAGGAGTTTGATGAAAATGGTTGAAAAACAGTTTATAATTACGGATGAACAGGGAATTCATGCACGACCTGCATCAATATTAGTAAGTACAGCAACCAAATTCAAATCCGAAATAAACTTGATTTACAATGACAAAAATGTCAATTTAAAATCAATTCTGGGCGTAATGTCTTTAGGGATTGGTCTAGGGGCAGAATTTATAATTAGCGCCACTGGAATCGATGAACAGGATGCACTGAACGAACTTGAAGAAGCATTGAAAAACGGAGGACTGACTAACTAATGAGCCTACTTCATGGAATTTCAGCATCAAATGGAATTGCAATAGCAAAAGCATACCGTTTTGTTGAGCCAGATCTATCTTTCAGAAAAAAAACTGTTGAAGATATTCCGGAAGAACTTGCACGCTTTAAGTCAGCTGTCTCTATTTCAAAAAGTGAGTTAGAGTCGATTCGTGATACCGCTGCAAAAGGACTTGGCGCAGATGAAGCAGCTATCTTTGACGCACATATATTAGTTTTACTTGATCCGGAGCTACTGACTTCGATTGAAGATAAAATTAAAACGGATCATGTAAATGCTGAACACGCACTTAAAGAAACATCAGATATGTTTATTACAATGTTTGAGCAAATGGATAATGAATATATGAGAGAACGGGCTGCGGATATTCGTGATGTTGCGAAGCGTTTGCTGTCCCATTTGCTAAATGTTGAAATTGTGAATCCGAGCATGATTACTGAAAAGGTAATTATTATCGCAGAAGATTTAACTCCATCAGACACGGCCCAGTTAAATCGTGAATTTGTAAAAGGCTTTACAACTAATATTGGTGGGAAGACTTCCCATTCTGCGATTATGGCGCGCACATTGGAAATCCCTGCTGTTGTAGGCACGAAGGAAGCGACAAAGCTGATTCAGGACGGTGACATCATCATTGTTGATGGGTTTAAAGGAGAGGTCCATATTAATCCTACTCCGGATGTCATTGCTACATACGAAAATGAACAATTGAAATATGAGCAACAAAAGACAGAATGGACAAAGCTAGTGGATGAGAAAACAACCACTGCTGATGGACACCTTGTTGAGTTAGCAGCAAATATTGGCACCCCGGAAGACTTAGAGGGAGTCATTAATAATGGTGGAGAAGGAATCGGATTATACAGAACTGAATTTTTGTATATGGGTAGAAACCAACTCCCAACTGAAGAAGAGCAGTTTGAGGCTTATAAGAAGGTTTTACAGGGAATGGAAGGTAAGCCGGTCGTTGTACGGACCCTTGATATTGGTGGGGATAAAGAACTCCCTTATTTAAACCTCCCTAAAGAAATGAATCCATTTCTAGGGCTTCGTGCCATTCGTTTGTGTTTGGAAGAGCAGGATATTTTCCGTACGCAATTAAGGGCACTATTAAGAGCAAGTTCATATGGGAATCTGAAAATCATGTTCCCGATGATTGCAACTCTTGATGAATTCCGCCAGGCGAAAACCATCTTGGAGGAAGAGAAACAACAACTGATAGCTAACAATATTAATGTTGCTACTACTATTGAGGTTGGTATCATGGTAGAAATCCCTTCCACTGCAATTCTGGCAGATCAGTTTGCGAAGGAAGTTGATTTCTTTAGTATTGGAACAAACGATTTAATCCAATATACTATGGCTGCTGATCGCATGAATGAACGTGTTGCATATTTATATCAACCTTATAATCCAGCAATTCTACGATTAGTCAAGATGGTTATTGATGCCTCACATAATGAAGGGAAATGGACTGGAATGTGTGGGGAAATGGCGGGGGATGAAATCGCTATTCCTTTACTTTTAGGCCTTGGTCTCGATGAATTCTCCATGAGTGCCACTTCGATTTTAAAGGCCCGTACTCAAATTCTGAAATTGAACAAGAGTGAAATGGAAGAACTTGCGAATGAAGCCCTGCAGATGTCAACAGCTGAGGATGTAGTTCAAGCAGTTACGACTCGCTGCAAATTGTAATTCAAAAGAATAAATGAAAACAGTCATTCATATATGAATGGCTGTTTTTTTGTTTTTAATAGAGTATCTTGAACATTGTGAAAGCGGGTCGGGTCGCTTAATCGATAATAAAGGTTCTAAGTCAAATGTTGGGGTGATGTGATTTGCACGTCACCCTTTATCCTAAATGAACCCCGATTTCTTTATACTTAATGTTCAATAATATCTT